>JAFWRA010000171.1 GCA_017508895.1 Bacteroidales bacterium | reverse complement strand
TCGCAACAGCGGATTCGTTGTGTGAATTGGGAGAGTATGCGACGGCAAATAACGCCTACCGTCAAGTTGTCAACAGACACCCTCACACACCAAGTGCGGCGACAGCTCTTAAATCATTGTTGTCTTTGGAAAAAGAAATGGAGCAGGACTTCGCTGCTTTACAACAGTATTATCTAACCGATTCCGCTATTATGTCAGACACCATTCTTTGTAAGCTCGCCTCCGCCCTATCCAACAAGTGCGATGAAATAATGGGAAACTATGCGGATGCCATTGCGTGGTATGAAGGCGCCATTACCAATCCGAACACAACCTATTGTGACAGTGTCTTTGCGACCATCGACTTGGGCGAGCTGTATCTTGGGATTGAAAGCGGCGGAGAGAAAGCCTTCGGCAAGTTGGCTCAATTCAAGCCTGAATCAAAAGCCGTATTTGAAACCCAATGCCAACACGCTCTTTCATTGTTGCCAAAAGAATTGATCGATGAGGTTTTGCCCTTTGCCTATTTTGAAGACCCATACCCCCTTTGGACCGACACCATCACCTCGCAGCCTGATGGCTTTGTGATGGATGCCGAAAGCAACGTGGAAATCTCCCCTGTTGTTGACACATTTGTCATCTATCCCAACCCCACCACGGGGCAGTTCACCGTGGAAGGCGCGAATGTGGCCAAGGTGGAGGTCTATAACCTTGCAGGACAGAAGGTGCACGAGGCCGAAGTCCAAGTGGTGAACATCGATGCCACTGACTGGCACAAGGGCATCTATCTCGTCAACATCGTTGAGGAGAACGGTGCCGTGGTGACCAAGAAATTGGTGGTGAGATAAACCTTGTAGGGACACGATTAATCGCGTCTTATTGAAAAACCAAAGAATCCCTGAATCCGTTTCGGGGATTCTTATTATTTTTGCAGGGACGAGACAATAGACTGGGAAAGACAATCCTAAAGCCTTTACCGTCATGGCGGAGAAGCATCCGCCATCTTCCAAGCGCGAAGACGACACCTTACCGCTCGGGAGATTGCGGGTCTAGCGCCCGCAATGACGGCTTTGAGTTGAGAGTTGTCCTCTGTGGTCTCATGTCGAATAATACGATAACCAACACTTCAAAATAATGAAAAGAATCATTCCTATACTTTTCTGCGCTCTCATGGCCTTAGCCTCGTGCCAGAAGAAAAATGCCCCACTGTTTCGCGGCGACTATAGCTTCAAGACCTCGGGTAGCGTCACCTTGAACGAAATCAACGCCGAAGACGAACCAGCCTCCTTCACCGTCAATCTGCCCAACGAAATTGGACAATTGGAAATTAAAGATTTGGACAACGGCAAGGACAGCGTGCTCGTGGTGATGAACACCATGGGCGGCGAGGTCGTGGTCACCCATGCCCTCTGCCAAGACAATAAGATTTTCCTCCGCGACTTCAAGAAAAACACGTTGCTCTTCACTGGCGACTCGCTTACCTTGAAGAACGACCTGCGTGTGCATGCCTCAGGGCAGATGTATGAAGACAACACGCTTATCCTCAACATGACCTACGAGGGTGAAGCCGAGACCAACGAACGCAGTTTCAAGGTTTATGGCGATGACATCCGCATGGCGGCCACAAGAAACAATTAGTGTATGAATAAACTAAGGGACGATGGCTTCTGACTATGACTATGACCACTTCACCCAAGGCACGAGATGGTCATAGTCATGGTTATTGGTCATAGTCGGAAAAAGAACAACAAATCGAAAAATGAAGATTAATCGCATATTATGGCTCCTTCCCTTGTTGTTGGTGGGCTGCGGCGAAACCGACCCACAGCAACTCAAAGAGAAACTCATCGGTGGTCCTGCCGAAGAGCGCGTCATCACAGTGGGTGTGCAGCGCATCGACACCGTTGGAGGCTTGGTCCGCAACAGCTACCCAGGCTACCTTGAAGAAGGCAACACCGTTGACATCAGCTTCAAATATGGCGGCACCTTGCAGACACTCAACGTGAAAGAAGGCAGCACGGTGCGCAAAGGACAAGTGCTGGCGCGTGTGTCCTCCCCACAGATGGAAAGTACCCAACGCTCTGCACAAGCCACCCTTGAGCAGGCCCAAGATGCCTACGACCGCCTAAAAAAGGTACACGACAACGGCAGCCTGCCAGAAATCAAATGGCGCGAAATGGTGGCCAACCTTGAGAAAGCCCAAGCTGCCCTCGATTTGGCCAACGCCATGCTTGCCGACAACACCGTCACGGCCCCCTTCGACGGCACCGTCACCAACCTGAGCGCCGTGAAAGGCGAGAGCATCACGCCGCTGAAACCCATCATGCGCATCATCAGCACCAAAGGCTTGGTGGTGAAAATCAGCGTTCCGGAGAACGAAATCGCCAAGGTGCAAATCGGCGATGAAGCACAAATTCTCATCCCTGCCCTCGACAACCGCCGCTGCAAAGGCCATATTCTCGAAAAGAACATGACTTCATCGTTGCTCACGCATAGCTATCCTGTGAAAGTGCTCATCGATGAAAAAGACGAGGCTTTCACCCCGGGCATGATTGCTAAAGTGGTGCTGAGTGCAGATGTCGACAATGGCATCGTTGTCCCAGCCAATGCGGTCTTGATCAATAACGATGGCAAGTTCGTGTGGGTGGCGAAAGACGGTCGCGCAACGCGACAAACCATCACCATCTCGGGCTATTCGGGCACGGGTGTGGTGGTGAGCGAAGGCTTGCATAGTGGCGACATCGTTATCGTGGAAGGGTATCAGAAGGTTAGTGAAGGAATGAAGGTGAATGCAGAATGAGGAATGTAGAATGCAGAATGAGGAATGAGGAATGCAGAATGATTTTGGGCTTCGCCCTTCATTCAGCATTCAGCATTTATAATTCAGCATTAAAAGAGAAACTTAATGAATAAGTTAAAACGAAATACGGGTATCATCAGCGGCAGCATACTGCGCCAGAAGATTGTATGGGCGGTCGTGGCTGTCATCATGGCCTTTGGTATCTATGCCCTCGTCGACATGAAGAAGGACGAGTTTCCTGCTTTTACTATTCGTTTGGGTATCGTGGCAGGCGTGTACCCTGGTGCCAACTCCGAGGAGGTGGAAGCCCAGCTCACCAAGCCCTTGGAACAGCTGCTGTTTGAAATGCCCGAGGTGGATCGCAAGAACACCTATTCTGTTACCAAAGAGGGGATGTGCTACATCTACACCAGCCTCGATGCTTCAGTGAAAGACAAGGACATCGCATGGTCGAAAATTCGGCATAAAATCAACGAGTCCAAGGCCTTGAGTTTTCCTGCGGGCGTGTTGGCCATCGCCGTCATCGATGACTTCGGCAACACCTCTTCGCTACTTATCGCCATGGAGTCGGCCGACAAGACCTACCGCGAGATGCATGACTACACCGACGACCTCACCCACCGCCTCCGCGCCATCCCCGAGATGGGCAATGTGCGCGTGATGGGCGAACAAAACGAGGAGATTGCCGTCACCATCGACAAGGAAAAACTCTCGTTCTACGGCATCAGCCCCAACACGTTGATGTTGCATTATGCCTCACAAGGTCTGCTGACCACCACCGGCACCATGCAAGGAGACGACTTCGACCAGCCACTGCACATCGAGAATCCTATGGTCAGTGAGCAGGAACTGGAGGAGCAGATCATCTATTCCGACGCGGCAGGCAACACCATACGCCTGCGCGATGTGGCCACCGTCGAACGCCGCATGGCCGAGTCGTCCAAAGTGGTCAACTTCAATGGCAACGATGCCTTGATCATCAGCGTGGAGATGCGCAAGGGTTACAACATCGTGGCCTTTGGTAGGGAAGTGGAAAAGGTGCTTTCCGAGTTTAAGGCCACCCTGCCCGACAGCGTGAAACTCTATCGCATCACCGATCAACCCAAAGTGGTGCAAAAGTCGGTAAGTTCGTTCCTCCGCGACCTGCTTATCTCCATGATTGTTGTCATCGTGGTCATGCTGTTGCTGTTCCCCTTCCGCACGGCACTCATCGCCAGCTCGGGACTGCCCATCTGCACAGCATTCAGCATAGGGATGATGTATCTCTTTGGCATTGAGTTGAATACCGTTACCTTGGCGGCACTCATCGTCGTGCTTGGTATGATTGTGGACGACTCCATCATCAACATCGATGGCTATATCGACAAGCTGAGCCAAGGCTACAAGCCCTTTGATGCAGCTGTGAGCAGTGCCCGAGAGCTCTTTATGCCCATGTTCATTGCCACCGCCGCTATCGCCTGCATGTTCTTCCCGATGACGCGTATTATCACGGGACCTTTGGGCGAGTTCGTTCAGCTCTTCCCTTGGACCGTGGCCTTCTCGCTGATGGCTTCTTTGGCTTACGCCATGCTCGTCATTCCCGGACTTGAGATCATGTTCATCAAGCCGGAAGACAAGCCGCGACACAACGGCTTTGTGAGGGCACAGATGCGGTTTTTTGGTTTCCTGCAACGCATCTACGACAAGATGCAGAGCCATTGCTTCAAGCACCCATTGTTTACCATTGGCATGGGTATTGGCTCCATCGTTCTGGGCGTGCTGATGTTCTTGGCCTTGCATGTGCAGATGATGCCTATGGCAGAACGCGACTGCTTCGCCGTAGAGATCCGTCTGCCCGAAGGCAGCAGCCTCGAAGCCACCACGAAGGTCAGCGACTCGTTACAACACTTGATGCTGGCCGACAAGCGCGTCACCTCCGTGACGGCCTTCATCGGCGAGAGCGCCCCGCGTTTCCATGTGACTTATTCACCCGGCATACCTGCGTCCAACCTTTCGCAACTTGTCGTTAATACCACCTCGAAGAAGACCACCGAGGCATTGCTGAAAGAATGGGACGACAAGTATTCCTATTATTTCCCTGAGGCCTATGTGCGTTTCCGCCAACTTGACTATCAAGCCGTTTCAACGCCTGTGGAGGTTTATGTCTATGGCGATGACTACAGCAAGACCGCTCCTGTGGCACAGCAAATCAAGGACTATATGCTCACCCTTGACAAGGAGTTGCGCTGGGTGCACACCGATTACGACGAGCAGCTGTCGTCGGTGAAAGTGACCATGAAACCCGAGGAGTGTGCCCGCTTGGGACTCACCAAAGGCTTCCTCTCGCTGGATTTGGCCAGCAGCCTCAACGGTCAGCCCTTGACCACCGTATGGGAAGGCAGCCGAGGCATCCCCGTGAGGTTGTATTCCCAGCAAAACTACGACCCCAATAACTACGAATCCGTCCAAAACCAACTGATTCCGACCATGGTGCCTGGCACCAATGTGCCGCTCCGTCAGGTAGCCGACATCAGTCCAGAGTGGCATCCCGCGCAGTTGGTGCACCGCAATGGCAAGAACGCCATCACTGTGGCTGCCGACATGAAGTTCTGGAGGCCGCAGACCGTGAGTATGAAGAAGATACAGCAGTACATCAATAAAGAAATCACCCCCAACCTGCCCGAAGGCGTGAGCATTGAATACGGCGGACTTTCATCGCTCAACACCAGCGTCATCCCGCAGCTGCTTTGGAGTTTGATTGCTGCCATTTTGGTGCTTTTGGTATTCTTGGTGGCCTATTTCAAGAAGTTGAATTTGGCCATTCTCACCTTGGGTTCCAGCGCCTTGTGCATGTTTGGCGCTTTCTTCGGCGAGTGGCTCTTCGGCCTCGACTTCGGTATGACTTCTTTGTTGGGTATCGTCAGCTTGATTGGTATCATCATGCGAAACGGCATCGTTATGTACGAATATGCCGAGACACTTCGCAACGAGGAAGGCTTGTCCACTAAGGAAGCCGCCATGAAAGCCGGCAGCCGCCGTATGAGGCCCATTTTCCTCACCTCGGCCACCACTGCCTTGGGCGTGTTGCCGATGATTATCTCCCGCAACCCACTCTGGATGCCTATGGGCGTGGTCATCTGCTTTGGTGTGGTGCTCTCGATGGTCATCATCCTCGCCGTGATGCCGGTGATGTATTGGCAAATCTTTAGAACGAGTAAAACAACAAATTGAAGGTAGACAACATATGAAAAAAGTAAACAAAAACAGGAAACTTAGGATTGCACTTATTGTATTTGTGTGTGGTTTGCTTATTGCGTTAGTTTCTGCACTATTTCTCCGTAAAGAAAGACAAACGCTTTTGTCAACAGGAGAAGAAACTATTGGCGTTGTAACAAATACATATACAATTGGTTCTCGTTTTGGTACTGGTCCGAATCCATATATTATTGAATTTTCATTTTTTATGGATGATACCATCATAGATGGGACATGTTCTCTATCATACGAAGAAAAGGAACAATTCCAGAAAGCTGTTGTTGGAGACACTTACAAGGTAAGATTCTCTCCTGAAGAACCATATAAAAAAGTAAGAATATACATTGATGAACCCGTTACTACTTCTGAGGAGGAGTATAAAAGGCTATGGGAAAGGTTATGGATAAAGAGAAAGGATTGAAAAGTCTTTTGTTCCGACGGATTTGCAATCCGTCGGGAAGGAAAAGGGGATTTGAAATCCCCACTTCAATACGGCCGGATTACAAATCCGTCCGAACCGTCGCATTAATGATTCTGCTTACATCATTTTCAGTTTCCTTGATGGCTCAGAAACCGCTCAACCTTTCCGTTCAAGACTGCATCGAAATGGCTTTGGAGAACAACATCGAACTGAAAAACAACCAGTTGGAAATCGACAAAGCAAGGGCAACGAAAAACGAAGCCCGAACCGAATACTTCCCCACTGTGTCAGCACAAGCCGTGGCTTTCGATGCCTTGAACCCGATGCTTACCTTCGGCATTGAGGACATCGACAACGCGCAGTTGAGGCAGCTTCTTTATACCCTTTATGCCGAATATGGTGCCAATATGGGCATAGACAAAGCGTATTCCTTTGTGCAAAATGGCGTGATGCTCAACGCGATGGCGACAGAACCGATTTATGCTGGAGGCCGTATTCGCAACGGCAACAAACTCGCTAAGTTAGGCATAGATGCCGCTGAAACCCAGACAAAAGTGAAGGAAGACGAGGTGCGCCTACAAACCGAAACGCTCTATTGGCAAATCGTGGCCTTGCAAGAGAAACTGAACACTTTGGACCAACTCGACCGACTCTTGGATACCTTGGATAAAGACCTATCGGGTGCCATCGAAGCGGGCTTAGCCATGCCTACCGATCAGTTTAAGCTGAAGGTAAAACAGAACGAAAGCCAACTCAACCGCAAGAAAGTCACGGACGGCATCACCTTGCTCAAGATGGCCTTGGCACAAACCATCGGTGCCGATTGGCAAGAAATGGAACTTGTAGATACTTTGGGATTGGAGACCAACCCCACGACAACGTTCAAGGATGTTGCCGAAGCCGTGGCATTGCGCAACGAAAGTCACCTCCTCGATCTCTCGATAGAAGCCGAAAAGCTGAAAAAGAAAATGACCCTCGGCGAGGCTTTGCCTTCACTTTTGGTGGGCGGCGGTGTGAACTATCATACCGTTATGGAGAACACCAAGCCCAACGCCATGGTGTTCGCCGTGCTGCAAGTGCCCATCACCGACTGGCACAAGACCTCCTTCAAGTTGAAGAAGCACAAGCTCGACACCGAGATGGCCGAAAACACCCGTCGCGACCTTACCGAGAAGATGGAGATGCAGACCAACCAAGCCTGGTTTAACCTTGAACAGAGTTGGCTGCGCATCACCATGGCTCAAACTGCCCTCAGTGATGCAGAAGCTAACTTGAAAATCACGCAGGACTATTACGATGCTGGTTTGGTCGCCCTCTCGGACGTGCTTGAAGCCCAAACCCTACTTAAGCAAAGCCGCGACGAGCTCACTGACAGCCGCGTGGAGTATCGGATTAATTTGATGACTTATAAGCAATTAACTGGAGATTGAGGTTCCGAATCATCACTTTGTTGCTGAATGGTGTTTGTTTTGCGCACAAAACAATACCAAAACAGCACTATGGCAGCTATCGTACAGATTGTCGTTGGCAACCAATGGAGCATCCAAGGCTGTTCAAGTTCGTCCAATGATTTGCCATTGCGGAGGGCAAAATACATACTAACCGTAGCCACAGCATTGTTCAAGAAATGAAGTATCACATTGGGCACTAGGGAGCGCGAATACAAAAACACATAGCCCAGCACCATGCCCATCACGAAGCGGACGAGGAAACCGCCCATATCTAAATGGACGAAACTGAAAATGAGAGCCGTGACTACAACTGCAACATGGTCGTTCCTGAACCATTTGCCAAGCAGTTGCTGCAAACCTACACGGAAGAAGAGTTCCTCGCAAATGGCAGGCAATACAGCTAATACCAACACCATTATCAGTAGCCCAATAAAGCCAGCATTAGTTGTTTCCTTAACGATTCCCATGATCGTATGGTTATACTCTTCGGACATCATGGAAAATATTTGGCCAACATCCCAGTGGTTGTTCCAAACGCCGAGCCAGTCGGCGAAGGGGGTCAGCAGCGCGTATGCTGCCACGCCTGCCAAAGCCAACAGCCACTTGCTTCGGCTAAGGTCGTAACGATAAAACTCACGTTTGTTGTCGCGGTAGAAGATGTTCGCTACAATCAAAACGGGCACTAAGAACAACAAAATACTTTGCAAAAAGGTGATTGCCATTAATAACCTCGGGTTGTCACCTAAAAGGGTGGTTTGTACAGGGTTAACATCACCCTTATTTATCGCCACGGTGAGAACGACAATAAGCAATACCGATGGGAAAAGCATACCTAAATGAGAACCAACCAGCACCAAAAGTTGTTTGAAAGAATGTGCATTCTTTTTCATATCATAATTCTTTTAAGATTCAACATTATTCCTTCTATAAGCTTTTTGAAATAATTTGTTTATGTGGCAAAAGTATAAAACAATTACTACAAAATCAAATCTTTGCAAATTCATTGCACGATTTTTGTATTTTTGTCCCCTGATTCAAAACTCATTCCAATGAAGAAACTCCTATTTTTAGTCCTTTTTATGGCCTCGACCATTCTCGGACAGGCCCAAGTGAGCAAGATGCTCGGCCAGTGGAACACTTTTGACGACAAGACGGGCGATATGCGCTCGTGCGTCAACATCACGGAAAAAAGCGGCACGTATTCTTGTGAAGTCATCATGCTTTACGAGAAAGACGCCAACGGAAAGTACAAGGTGATGCAACCGCCTTACGCAAAAGAATACGAAGGCGTGGTGGGCACTCAACTTTTCATCGACATGAAACAAGACGATGATGTCCTCAGAGGAGAAGTCTATGACCCCGAAAGCCAAAAGACGTATTACGGCAAGGTGAGCTACAAAGCCAAGACCGACGAACTCATCCTGCGCGGCTCCTTGGATAGAGCCGGATGGCTGGGACGCTCGCAAACCTGGAAACGCAAAAAATAGAATTTTCTCACGCAGAATTCGCAGAATCATATGAAACTCAAAGCGACACTTCCTTTCTCACGCAGAAATCGCAGAATTGTTTGACATTAGGTTTGCGTCCGGTAGGTTCTGCGCTTTCTGCGTATTCTGCGTGAAATATTTATACATCAAATTTGAATTCGGCATCAAACCAGCCGGTGTCTTCCTTTAAGAGGTCATATTCTTCGCCCGTTTGGTGGTCAACCACATGCACGGTGCCTTTGATGTCATCGTAGGTGAAGGTAAACTGTGAGTTTACGTCGTCTTTGGGTACGTCCATTTTAGATGTTGTCTATGTTTTGAGGCTGCAAAACTAATCAATTTTTCTTTTTGGAAACAAATCTGCCACAAATCTATTACAAATTGTAATGTCCATTCTGCCGCTTCGCGTCATTGCGAATGGAGTGAAGCAATCCAGAGAAAGAGCTTGTTGTCTGGACTGCTTCGTGCCTCGCAGTGACGCAAAGCGCTGCAAAACGATTTACGATAAGATTTATGTTAGATTTGTTTCTATTATCACAAACCTAATCTTTCATTCAATTTCGCCGTCTGCTCCTCAAAGCCTTTCTTGCCTAGCAACGCGAACATGTTCTTCTTGTAGGCTTCCACGCCAGGCTGGTCAAACGGGTTGACATCCAGCATGTAGCCGCTGACGGCGCAGGCCATCTCGAAGAAATAAATCAATTCGCCGAGGACCTTTTCGGAGACTTCGGGAATGACGATACGGAGGTTCGGCACGCCGCCGTCTTCGTGGGCCAACACGGTGCCGAGTTCAGCCTTGTGGTTCACCTCGCTGATGCGCTTGCCGGCGATGTAGTTCAGTTGGTCAAGGTCTTCGTTCTCCATCGGGATGCGGAGCTCATGGTTCGAGTTCTCGACGGAAATCACCGTCTCGAAGAGGTTGCGCAGACCGTCTTGGATGTACTGACCCATGGAGTGGAGGTCGGTGCTGAAGGTGACCGAAGCGGGGAAGATGCCCTTGTGCTGCTTGCCATGGCTCTCGCCGTAGAGCTGCTTCCACCATTCGCTGAAGTAAACCAGACGCGGCTCATAGTTCACCATAATCTCGTTGGTCAGGCCTTGGGCATAGAGGGCTTGGCGCACCACGGCATATTGCGTGACGGGGTTCTCGAGGGTCGGGTTGGCTTTGCATTGTTGCTCCATCTCGACGGCACCCTTCACCAGTGTGCGGATGTCGATGCCTGCCATAGCGATGGGCAACAGACCCACGGGAGTGAGCACCGAGAAACGGCCGCCCACATCATCGGGGACGATATAGGTCTTGTAGCCTTTCACGTTGGCCAATTGTTTCAAAGCGCCACGGGCCTTGTCGGTGATGGCGATGATGCGCGAGGCAGCTTCCTTTTCGCCATATTTGTTGATGATGTGTCGCTTGAGGATGCGGAAGGCGATGGCGGGTTCCGTCGTCGTGCCCGACTTGGAGATGACGGCCAGCGAATAGTCCTTCTTGTCGAGGATGGCCATCAAATCATGGAGGTAGTCCTCGCTCATGTTATGGCCGGCATAGACGATGAGCGGCTTCTCGCCAGTGAGCGGTGCAAAGTGGTTTTGCAAGGCTTCGATGACAGCACGGGCGCCGAGATAGGAGCCTCCGATGCCGATGACGACAAAAATCTCCGACTTTTTGCGCAGGTCAGCAGCCGTTTTCTCGATGTCGGCCAACAGGTTCTCATCGATTTCTGAGGGCAGGTTCACCCAGCCGAGGAAGTCGTTTCCGGCACCAGTCTTTTTGTAAATGGTTTCGTAAATTACTGATATTCTTGATTCTAATGATTTTTTTAAAGCCTTATCCAAAAAAGGCGTAACGTGACTAAGGTCGATTTTCATGATTTTTGTTTTTATTGATGATGCTGCGAAGATATGAAAAAAAAGGACAGAAATAAAAAAGGCTGTTCATGCAACAATTTTTTTTGAGTTTTTTCGTTTTTATTTTGTTGGAATTCTTATTTTTGCAACACCTTTTCAAACTAAAAGAGTACACTATATTTCAACTCGCTTAATCAAGTAACTATTTTTCTATTCAATTTTATTTTTATGTCACAAATTAAAGTTTTATTAGCCGAAGATGACAAGAATTTGGGAATGATTCTCAAAGCTTTTCTTGACTCTAAAGGTCTTTTCACCACATTGTGTTCAAATGGTCAGGAAGCCCTGAACAGCTTCAATAATTATGAATACGACCTTTGTTTATTTGATGTAATGATGCCAGTGATGGATGGTTTCACATTGGCCAAGCAAATCAAAATGAACAACCCTTCCATGCCGATTGTTTTTCTTACGGCAAAAAAAGAGCAGGATGATATTTTGGAAGGTTTCCGCATAGGTGCCGACGATTACATCACAAAGCCTTTTAGTATGGATGAGCTGCTGGCCCGTCTTAATGCGATTCACCGCAGATGCACTTATGTGCAAGCCAAACCCTCTGTTTATCAGCTGGGCAGTTTCACCTTCGATTCGCCGCGTCATTTACTCACCAAAGGCGACGAGGCCAAGAAACTGACTTCAAAAGAAGCAGACCTTTTGTTGTTGTTGTGTGAAAACATGGGCAACACACTGGAACGCTCCAATGCCTTAATGCAGATTTGGGAGGAGGACACTTACCTTAATGCGCGCTCGATGGATGTTTACATTACCAAATTGCGCAAGTATTTTAAGGACGACCCGAATGTCGACATCCAGAATGTGCATGGCGTAGGATTCAAGTTGGTGGTGAAGTAAAGACGTAGAGCAAAATACAATTCTGAAGGTTTTATTTTGTCGGATTGACAATCCGACAAAATAGGTATCGGATGAAAACAACCTAAACGCAGGGAAGGGCTTCTCTGCGTTTTTTTATTGAGGCAATGACTGGGCTTCTGGGAGTTGCACTGTAGTATCGCAAACAAAATCCCAAAGCACATCTGGCGGGAAATTGTAAGTGGTGTTGGTCAGCAGGGCGAGAAAGCGGTTTTTGTTCACGTCGCGTATGATGGCACTGCGGTAGCCCTTCCACCAACCGTAGTGGAAATAAGCACCAGGATGTTCTTTGGTCATACGCCAGCCGAAGCCATAGTTCTCGTTGTTTTTCCACTCGGGCGAACTGGGCTTGAAGGCCTCGGCTTGCAGACTGTCGGGTAACAGCTGGTTGGCGTCCAAAGCTTGGTTGAACTTCCAAAGGTCTTCCACAGTCGAGAACATGATCTTGTCGCCCATCACACCGTTCAGGTAGTCGTTTTGGGCTTTCACGGGACCTTTCTTGTAGATGTCGTGACCGTGCGCCTTTACGGGCATATAAAACGAGACCGTCGTATCGTAACGCATCGAATAGATGTAGGAATTCGTCATGCCCAGCGGCTCAAAAATGTTCTCTTTCATGAAGTCCTCGAAATGCTTGCCACTTGCCCTTTCGACCACTGATGCAAGCAGCGCATAGTTGATGTTGTTGTAGAAATACGCTGCACCCGGTTGGCCATAGGGTTTAGGCGTTTTCAAGACCAGCAACTTAATCAACGCTTCGTTGGAAAATGGTTTTTTACGGTCGGGCCAATATGCATCGGCCATCGAGTCGTAGCGCGGCAAACCTGAGCGGTGGGTGAGGAGCATTCTTATCGTGACCCCTTCATAAGGCAACTCGGGGATGAATTTCCTGACATCGTCGTCGTAATCCAGATTGCCTTGGGCTTTCAACAGCATGATGGCTTCAGCGGTGAACATTTTGGAATCCGAAGAGAGCTGGAAGGCATCATCGATGCGCAACGAGTCTTTTTGTCGTTTGCTCAGGTCACGCCAGCCGAATGTGTTTTCGTAGACAATCTCACCTTGTTCGGCATACAGCACAACGCCGTTCAAGCCTGCACGACTCATGTTGCTGAACACATTGTCGGCCATTTTGGCGCGCTTGTCCACGATTTCCTTGTTCAGATTGAAGAAGAGGCTGTCGGTATTAATGACGACATCTTTATGATGGCTGCACCTTCTTCCACAGAAGAAAAGCGAAACCGTCAGAATTAGGAAAACCAATATGAGTAGTGCCTTGCGATTCATTTTCGAGGTGCAAAAATATGGAAAAACAAGCATAAATATGCGTTTTTGGTGCCAAAACGAAAATAATTACCGTCTAATTCGTTAATTATTACTACTTTTGCAGCCTCATTTAAACACCATAATTTTATTTCATGTCACAATTTACAGATTTTGGATTGAATCCCGCTCTGCTGAGGGCTATTAAGGAGCTGGGGTTCGAGAATCCTATGCCCATCCAGGAAAAGACGATTCCTGTGCTCCTGGAGAAAGATGTTGACTTTGTGGGCCTTGCACAGACGGGAACGGGTAAGACTGCCGCATTCGGCTTGCCCTTGTTGAACAAAATCGACGAGACGCAACGTTGTGTCCAAGCATTGATTCTTTGTCCGACGCGTGAGCTTTGTATGCAGATTACCAGAGACTTGCGCAACTATGCCAAGTACATCCCCGAAATCCTGATTGTGCCTGTCTATGGCGGCGCCAGCATCGAACTCCAGTTCAAAGACTTAGCCAAGAAACCGCAGATTATCGTGGCCACGCCCGGCCGTCTGCGCGATATGATCCGCCGCAACCGCGTCGACTTCAGCAACGTGAAGACGATGATTCTCGACGAGGCCGACGAGATGCTCAACATGGGCTTCCAAGAGGAAGTCGACGACATCCTCGAGTACATGCCCAAGGAAGGCCGCCACACCATGCTGTTCTCGGCCACCATGCCGAAGGAGGTGGAAGCCATCCTCAACAAGTACATGACCGACCCCGTGAAGGTGGCCGTGGGCGAACGCAACAGCGGCACTGCCAATGTCGACCACATCTACTACATGATGGCCGCCAAGGACCGTTACGCGGTGCTAAAGCGCATCATCGACTACACGCCTTCCATCTACGGCATCATCTTCTGCCGCACCAAGTTGGAGACGCAGGAGATTGCCGACAACCTCATCCAAGACGGCTACAATGCCGCCGCATTGCATGGCGACCTCTCGCAAGGCATGCGCGACAACGTGATGGACCACTTCCGCAAACGCAGCCTGCAACTGCTGGTGGCTACCGACGTGGCTGCCCGTGGCATCGACGTGAAGGAATTGACGCATATCATCAACTACAACCTGCCTGACGACATTGAGACCTATGTACACCGCAGCGGTCGTACGGGTCGCGCCGACAAGCGTGGTATCTGCATCAGCCTCATCAACTTGCGCGAAAAGAGCAAGATCAAGCAGATTGAGAAGATTGTAGGCCGTCCCTTCGAGAAGGCCATGATTCCCACGGGTAAGGAGGTATGCGAGAAACAGCTCTTCAACCATATCGACCGCATCGAACACGTCAACATCAATAGCGAGGAGATTGACGACTATTTGCCAGTGGTTTTCCGCAAGCTCGACTGGATGAGCCGCGAGGAACTCATCACCCGCATGGTGGCGCTCAACTTCAACCGTTTCCTTGAATACTACAAGGATGCTGTCGACCTCAATGTCAACGAAAAAGACGAGAAGAAAGACCGCAAGGAGCTCAAGAAAGAACGTGAACTGCGTGACGAGACCATGAAACGCCTCTACTTCGGTATGGGCAAGAACGACCACATCCTGCCGCAGAAGATCATCGGCAAAATCAACGACGTCACCCATTCGAAGAACATCCCTATTGGCCGCATCGATCTCTTTGGAGACTATTCTTACGTTGATGTGGAAGAGAGTTTCGTCCCGATGATTCTCGACTGCTTTGCCGACCCGCACAACAACCCGCGTGGTATCGTGGTGGAGGTGGCCAAGGAACAGCCCGAGCGCAAGAAGAGCAGCGAGAAGAAAGAACGCAAGGAACGTCGCGACCGCGACGACCGCAAGCGTGACGAATTCCGCGAGAAGCGTGAAAAGCACGATGACGAATTCTTCGAGAAAAAATCGAAGAAGAAAAAGAAGGACTTCGACGACGACAAACCCTTCTACAAGTCGGAGCGCTCACGCGACGGTCGCGAATGGCTCGACCCTGACTGGAGAGAGCATTTAGACGACATCGACATCTTCATCGATGATGATGACCGTCCGAGCCGCAAGCAGCGCAATGCTGAGCGTGGCTTTGGTGCCAAAAAGAGCAGTGGCAGTTCTTCAAAGAGCAGCTCATCGAGAGGTGGCAGTTCAAGAGGAGGCTCATCGAGAGGCGGTTCATCAAGGTCTTCATCGAGAGACTCAGGCCGTGGTCGCCGTGGCGCCAGCCGTTATGATGACAACGATTATTACTCACCTCGCCGCCGTGGCGGAGGCAGCCGAAGATAGTTTTTATGGAATTCGCTTCGCGAAGAAATACGCAGTATTCAACGAAGTTAAATCTATCAAAATCTTTATAAAATCTATTGAAAATCAAAAACATAGATTTTGAAATATTTTAAAGATTGATTTTTGAACGATTTCTTGCCGAAGGCAATACCAAATTAATATGGCAAAGTTAAGAACTTGGATTAGAGCAGCCCGTCCGAGGACGGTGCTGCTCTCTTTTTCAGGAGTGCTGTTAGGAGGTTTTTTGGCCTTTGACCAGCTAAGGTTCCTGAGCCCGTCGAAGGTTCAGCCCTGTCTTGTCATAGTTTTTGCTGCCCTTACAGCCATCCTGCTCCAGATCCTCTCCAACCTCGCCAACGACTACGGCGACTTCAAGAAAGGCACCGACGGCGCCAAGCGTGTTGGCCCTCAGCGCGAGATGCAGAGCGGCGCCATCACCGAACAGGAAATGAAACGCGGATTGGCCATCACTGCGGCTTTATGCCTGATTTTTGGAGCCTTATTGATTTTTGTTTTCGCCAAACTGACTTGGCAAGAACTGGCTGTTTTCGCGGTATTGGGCATAGGGGCAGTATTGGCGGCTTTATTCTACACATTGGGCAAGCGTCCCTACGGTTATCGTGGCTTGGGGGATTTGTACTGTTTCCTCTTTTTCGGCTGGGCAGCCGTGGCGGGAACCTTTTATTTAGCCACAAAATCGCTCGATTTCAGTGTGTTGTTGCCCGCCTCGGCCATGGGTTTCCTCTCCAATGCTGTGCTCAACATCAACAACATGCGCGATTATGAGAACGACAAAACCTCGGGCAAAAACAGCCTTGTGGTGAAGTTGGGGTTAAATAAGGCTTTCGTCTACCATTGCCTGCTCATCGTTGGGGCTTTCGTCTGCCTCGCTGTTTATCTCGTTTTGCACCATGCCGCCTGGTATTCTTACCTGTTTGTGGTGTTGTTTCTTTTCTATTTGAAGGATCTCATTGCCATCAAAACGACGAAGCCCGAGCTACTCGACCCGTTTTTGGGCAAGCAGGTGAAGCATAGTTTTTTGCTGGTGGTGGTTTTTGGAGTTTTGTTGTTAATTTGATGATGATTTTTTCACCTAACTAATAGTCTTTATTCAAATTGTTCTTATTTTTGCACCGTAAAATCTAATCTAATTATCTAAACATTAAAATTTTAACACTATGAAGAAAACCTTACTTTTTGCCTTTGCTATGCTTTTTGCAACGGCAATGATGGCACAAAACCGCGCGGTTTTGCTGCAGGAATCTTTCGATGGCTCAACCATGCCCGCGGGATGGTCCATTAATGGACAACCGAGCAACTGGTCGGTTTCGGCCACCAACAACGCTGGAGGAGAACCCAATGAAATGCACCTCACGTGGAGCCCTCAATTCAATGGCATGACGCGACTCGTCTCTCCCGCCGTTGATTTGACTGGTATCAGCAGTGTCGTTTTCTCGTTTAAGCATGCCCTTGACAATTACACGGGCAGCAACACCATCGGCGTAGCCACGTCATCTGATGGTGGCACCACTTGGAACCAAGGTTGGAGCCAAGGCTACAGCACCAGCAATTCGTGGTCGGTGAGTCAGGAAATCAGCACTCCCGATATGGGTCAAGCCAGTGTGCAATTCTGCATCTTCTTCAACGGCAGCAGCTACAACATCAACGATTGGTTCTTTGATGACATCGTGGTCTTCACGCTCGAGGATCTCGACCTCGGCGCTTCAGCTGCTACACTTCCCAGTTTCATCGGTAGCGGCGAGACTTCATTCGGCATGACGGTCTTCAGCTTTGGTACCACCACCGTAACCTCTGTTGAAGCCACCTACGAAGTGGAAGGCATGGAGCCTGTCACCGAGACCTTTACGGTCAATGTTCCCTCACTCGGCACCGCGACCTTGAACTTCACGACTCCAACCCTGTTGACTCCCGGAAGCTACATCGTCAACTACAGCATCAACTTGGTCAATGGCCAACCCGATGATGACCCGAGCAACAATACGCTCTCGAAAACCGTTAGCGTGGCTATTGGATCTGCCGAACGCAAGCCTATGATTGAGCACTTCTCCTCATCGACCTGCGGTCCGTGCGTGCAACCTAACACTCTGATGCACAACTTCTGCAACAACAACGAAGGCCGTTACACCTACACCAAATACCAGATGAACTGGCCCGGAAACGGTGACCCCTACTACACTGATGAAGGCGGTGTGCGTCGTGACTACTATAGCGTGAATGCTGTTCCTATGGCTTTCCTTGATGCTGAGTCGTTGAACTTCAATGGTGTACAAAACCAATTCAACCAACATGCAGAGATTCCAGCTTTCATGGACATCAAAGGCTCGTTCTCGGTTGAAGGCAACAACATTACGGTCTTGGCTGACATTATGCCTTATATTGATGCCAATGCCCGTATCTACATCTCTGTGAACGAGAAGGAAACCCACGGTAATGTGGGAAGCAACGGCGAAACTGTGTTCCACCACATTTTCATGAAGATGTTGCCCGATGCTCAAGGTACAACGGTTGACTTTGTTACCGGCGAACTGCAACATTTGGAATTCACGCAAGACATGTCGGGAACCCATGTCGAGGAAATGAGCGACCTCGAAGTCTCCATTTGGGTACAGAACTATAGCACACAAGAAATCTTCAACAGCCGTTATGCCTACGAATACACCGATGTGCATCCTTATCCTGTTGAGAATCTGACGTTGACCGAAATGAATAGAGGAACATTGGTGGCTTCGTGGGATGCCCCTGCCAATGGCAATCCTATCGGATATGATGTGTATGTCAATAATGTTTTGGTGGCCGAAAACACCACCGAAACCGACTATTCGTTTGAAGGTGAATCTGGTGTGTTCTATGTCGCAGGTGTGGTTGCCAAGTATGCTGGCGACATGAGTTCGGTTAAAGTTCTTGCCTCTGTGTCAAGCAATTTGCAAGACATGGGACTGGTTATCAATGGTGCTGCCGAAGTCATGCTGGATGTGGAGCATCCTTCTGTTGAAGTTGCTGTGACCAATGCCAACTACAACACCGAGAATCCCATCGAGATTCAGTTAGTTGAAGAGGTCGAGAATCCGACTGGTGTGCCGTATTTGTACATCACAACCAATGAATTGCCTTACACGCTGAATTTTGGTGAAAACTTGATAATAAAGTTGGAACCCAACACGGAAGACCTGAACAGAAGTGTTGCCAGCACGGTTGTCAAGGTGGAATCGAATGCCGGAACCGTGGAGTTCTTGGTGGAAATCGACGGCGAACTGCTGAGCGTCACCGAGATTTCATCGACGGCCAAAGTCTATCCTAATCCTGCCAACGGCCAAGTGCGCATCGAGAGTGCTAACGGCATCGAGAGCGTGATGGTTTACAACATGATGGGTGTTTTGGTGGAGACCATTCCTGCCAACAGCATGATGCTCAACGTGGACCTGAGCCAATACAGCAACGGCACGTATTTCTTCAACATCCGCCAGAGCGATGGCACAGTGAGCAACCAACGTGTGATTGTGAGACATTGATAGGAGCCAACGCTTCCAAGCGTTGGTTATATGCTGGTTGTGACACTATGAAGTGTCACCTCCTGATAACACGAAAGGAACCTCGAATTCGAGGTTCCTTTCTTTTTTGGAGCCAACGCTTCCAAGCGTTGGTTTAGTGTTGGCTGCGACACTCGGAAGTATCGTCTCCTTAGTCGCCCAACGTGGCCACCATGACGGCCTTGATGGTGTGCATGCGGTTCTCTGCCTCGTCGAAGACGATGCTGTTCTCGCTTTCGAACACGTCCTCGGTGACCTCGATGCCGTTCAAGCCGAACTTCTCATAAACGTCGCGGCCGGCCTTGGTCTCCAGATTGTGATACGAAGGAAGGCAGTGCATAAACTTGCACTTGGGGTTGCCTGTCTTTTTCATCAGGTCTGCATTGACCTGATAGGGCATCAGCATATCGATGCGCTCTTTCCACACGTTGTCGGGTTCGCCCATCGATACCCAGATGTCAGTGTAGATGAAGTCAAGATCCTTCACGCCCTTCTCCACGTCGTCGGTGACGGTAAGCTTGGCACCGGTTTCCTTGGCGATTTCCTGGCACTTCTTGACAAGATCTTTGGCCGGCTGCAGTTTCTTGGGGGCGATAATGCGGATGTCCATACCCATCTTCACACCACCGACCATCAGGCTGTTGCCCATATTGTAGCGGGCATCGCCGATATAAGCGAACTTCACCTGGTTGAGGGGCTTGTCGGTATGCTCCTGAATGGTGAGGAAGTCGGCCAGAATCTGAGTGGGGTGAGCTTCGGCGGTAAGACCGTTCCACACGGGGACGCCAGCATATTTGGCCAGTTCCTCGACAGTGGCTTGGTCGAAGCCACGGTACTCGATGCCGTCGAACATACGACCCAGCACGCGGGCGGTGTCAGCCATCGATTCCTTGATGCCGATCTGTGAGCCAGTGGGGCCGAGATAGGTGACGTGGGCACCTTGGTCCTTGGCGCCAACC
>JAFWRA010000170.1 GCA_017508895.1 Bacteroidales bacterium | reverse complement strand
TTATTTGAAAGCCTACGACGAAATCCGCCAATTGTTTTCGGAACAGAAATTGGCCAAACTGCGTGGCATCAAACCCGCGTTTTTCTCGTTCAACGTGCCAGGAGGTCGCTGCGAGGAATGTGAGGGCGAGGGCGTGCAAAAAATCGAGATGCAGTTCATGGCCGACGTCTACCTGCCTTGCGAAGCCTGCCACGGCACGCGCTTCAAGGAGGAGGTGCTGGAAATCAAATACGACGGCAAGCACATCGCCGACATCCTTAACATGAGCATCGAAGAGGCCATCGACTTCTTCGAAGGCTCGTCGGAAAGCAATTCGGCTGTTGTGGGACGCATCTTGGCGAGGCTCAGGCCTTTGCGCGAAGTCGGTTTGGGTTACTTGAAGCTCGGACAGTCGTCGAGTTCGCTCTCGGGCGGCGAGGCACAGCGCGTGAAGTTGGCCTATTTCCTCATCAAGGGACAGGTGGAGAAACCCACGCTCTTCATCTTCGATGAGCCGACCACGGGTCTGCATTTCCACGATGTGAACAAGCTGTTGGAGTCGTTCAACGCCTTGATTGCCAACGGTCACAGCGTCATCATCATCGAGCATAACATGGATGTCATCAAGTCGGCGGACTGGGTCATCGACCTGGGTCCCGAGAGTGGCAACAAGGGCGGCGAGATCGTCTTTGAAGGCACGCCCGAGGACTTGGTGAAGTGCAAGGCATCTTATACTGGTAAAGCACTGAAAAGCAAGTTGTAGTACTATGGCCAATGGCTTATGACTATGGCCGTCTCAACGGTCGTGAAAACGGCCATAGTCATCGGCCATAAGCCATAGTCAGAAAAAGACCGAATTAGAAGAAAAAACTGACAACAATATGAAACCATCCGAAATCAACCAACCCTTGAGTGAGCGGCAGCAGAAGGTAGTGGACACCTTGCTTGGCCTCGGCATCGACTTCGACATCAAGTTTCACCCGCCGTTGGGTTCCATCGAGGAGTCGTTGGCTTACTGGGGCAAGTTCGAAGCCACGCACTGCAAGAACCTGTTTTTCAGGAACCACAAGGGCAACAAGCACTATCTGGTCATCTTCGAGTGCATGCACCAGATGGACATCCACGACCTCGAGCAGCGTCTGCACCAAGGCAAGCTCACCTTCGCCTCGGAGGCTCGCATGGAGAAATACCTCGGTCTGAAGCCCGGCAGCGTCTCCCCCTTCGGCCTCATCAACGACGAGAACCACGAGGTACACCTCTTCATCGACAAAAACCTCTTGAACGCCCCTCACCTGAGCTTCCATCCCAATGACAACACGGGGACGATTATCATTAGCCAGGAGGACTTTATCAAGTTTTTGGAGGCGATGGGAAATAGTTATGAGTTTGTGGAGCTTTATGATTAACCCCACCTTCGATATCCGACCATGTGAGGTGTATTGGTTCTATAATTGTCGCTGTTAAGTTGTTCCGTATATTCACAATAGGGATAATTGGTACAACCAACGAACCAGTGTCCATTTGGTCCTCTTCGTTTTACAAGAAATCCGCCACAAGAAGGACATTTTTTCGGATTTAATAGAATTGTTGCGTCGCGCAAAGTGTATTTGCATTTTGGAAAGTTTGAACAACCCACAAAGGCTCTACCTTCATGTTCTACTTTTAAAAGGACGCCAGTCTTACAACAAGGGCAATTTGTCTGATTCTCATCAGTTTCCTTTCTAATTGAAGCAAAACACACCGATTTTGATTCTGAAAACTCTTTAAAAAATGGAGAAGGATTTTTGTTGTCAGTAAGAACAAAAACTCTGTTTTTAGTGCGAGTTATTGCTACATAAAACAGCCGTCGTTCTTCTGCAAACTTAAAACTATCAGCATTCGTAAGAACTAGATTCAAAACATCGTCATCGGCAATCTGGTTTGGAAAGCCAAGTTTATCATTCTTAAAATTCAAAACTATCACATTGTCGGCTTCCAATCCTTTAGATTTATGTACCGAAAGAAACTCTATCTTTAATTCGGGCATATACAAATACTCCAGTTTCTCGTGCATATATTCATAGATGATTTTGAACAAACCAGTCTTCTTAACAATGTCCAAATCATAGTTTGTCCTTCCTAATATCAAGATAGATGAATTTGTCCCAAATTCAGAAACTATTTTGTTTATTGCCTTTTGAAGGACCTGTTTTGGTTCATCATCAAAGCCCCAGAAAACAAGCGGATACTCCAAATTCTTATCAGAACGCAAATCTTTCCTTAATTGGAGAGGATTTTGGATAATGAAACGGGAAGCCTCGTCAATAAGTTGCTGAGAGTTTCTATAAGTTTTTTCAATTTTCAATACTTTTGTGTAACCAAAATACTTCTCAAAATCAGTAAACAAAGATATGTCGCTCCCTGCAAAACGATAGATCGACTGCCAGTCATCGCCAACACAGAAAACTTTTGCATTGGTCCTGTCGGCAATTGCCTTAAGAAAATTAAAGCGAGATTTTGAGATGTCCTGATATTCATCAACAATTATGTATTGATAATGCGGAATGTCACACCCAAGAACCACTTTATCAGCAGCATTGTTAATCATATCAGAGAAATCAATTGCTTTGTTCGCAGATAGATAGTTCTGGTATTCTAACAAAAGAGTTTTTATTATATTCAAAAATAAGCTGGTTCGTTCACATAGGAACACATTATCCTCTTTGGTAAAATAATTATGCCTTAAAGTTTCGATTTCATCTATCTTGTAATTATTTGACTTAAAAAGAGTAATAAAAGTGCAACATAGTTTGATAAACTCCGAAAAATATTTGTTGCTTTTGCTGGCATATACCGTATTGAACACATCTGTGAAGTCCCTATTCTTGAACTTAATTCCATTGGCAAGCAATAATTCTTCAAGTTTTTTCAGTAATACTCCTTCTGAACTATAGTAGGAATAAGTTTCTATTAATTTGGTGTTATTTTCCGCATGAAATTCTCTTTTCCAACGAATACTATCTAAATACTTTTTCTCCTCAACTGGGGAAAGCCATGGAACCGTATAATCCTTTGAGATTCCAAAATGTTCCAAATAGATGTCATAATCTGTTAGATAAAAGTCAGGACGATATGCCTTTCGCAAAGGATCAGCACTTTCATGTGGATAGAGTCTTTCATACTCATAATTGACGCCATGCATGAAAAGATAGTTAGCAATCTTTGTTTCTTCAAGGCTTTTTACTTTCTCGTTGTTTAAAGTGGTAAATACCTGCGCTTTTTCAGCACTTTTATCACGAATAAAACTCTCGCGTTCGTATTTCGATTTAAGTGTTTCAAGATCCGCGGTCTTTTCTTCCTCGTACAATTCTCCAAGCGATGAACAATCCTCCAATCTATCTGGAATTTCAAGATAGTAAGTAAAATACTCTGTCAAACTTTTTATAAGGTCGGGATATTTCAAAAGTTCCTTCTCAAAAAAGTTATGAACAAACCGACTAAGTCCATCGTCATCAGAAACTTCCGGTCTATATCCATCTGCATTTTTGATTATATCAAGTCCAAGTTTGTGAAAAGTTGTGGCTTCTGCATTAATTCCAAGTTTTTTCTGAATCCTATCAGTCATTTCCTGAGCCGATTTCCTTGTAAAAGAAATCAGGAGTATGTCTGTTGGATCAACTTTCTTTATTTCGCAAAGATACTTAACTTTTGCCGCAATAGTCAGCGTTTTTCCGCTACCTGCGCCTGCAAGAACAAGTATTCTATCTTCATCTGTAATTACTGCTGTCCTTTGCTGCTCATCCAAAGATTTACCATCTATATTTGAGAATAAATCATCATATTTGATTGATTCTGACCGAATATAGTTTTCGTTTGCATTATTGAAATAATTGTGAAGAGAACCATACACCGTCTTAAATTGTTCAATTTCAGTATGTTCAATATCAGTTTCGCGAACATCGGCATTATTTATCTGCAATGAAAGTTCATGCCATTTCTCCTCAAACCACTTTTCTATATTATGAGTAACATATTGATTTGTAATTTCGGATAGTTCTGTAAAAAAAGCAGATACTTGTTCGGATAGTTCTTTTACTATTTCTTTTCTCTTGATTTCTACATTGGATTCTGAGATAGACTTATGAAGGTGTTTATAAGTTTCTTTAAATTGCAGAATTCCAGCATACGCATTGTTCTTATTAGATAAGTGGTATTTCGAAACATTTGAATATAAGTTATGCCATTTTCCCACAAAATCATTTTCCTCTGATTCAGAAACATATTGTTTTAGAATATTAGCGTATTCAGAATTAAAAACGACTATTTGCCCATTTATGTTATCTATATTCTGCTCTAATATCTTAGCTGTCTTTTTGCGTTTAAAAACAAGTAAAACAGCAATTAGACAGATGATTAATGCTACTATGATTAGAATTACAATGCGCATCTTTTATGATTCAATCCGCAAAAATAGAACTTTTTCATTCCTCCCCATACTCCAAAATCAATTCTCCTTCTCCTTGTGCAATCTGTTTGGCATTCATGGTTTCTCAATCACTTCCCAATGGCCGCCTTTGTCAGGGCCGATTCTGATAATTAGGCCATGTGCTTGCATATTTTTTAATTGCCATTTTATTCCGTCTGGAGTTATACCACATAATTCAGATAGTTCTTTTCTACTAATAAATGGGTTTTGTTTTATGCACTCTAATATTTTCTCCGTAGTTTTCTGGGTAGTTTCTGTACCACTTTCTGTTTTCTGGGTGGTTTTCTGGGTAGTTTCCGTTTCCTGGTCGCTTTTCTGTAATGTGCCATTATTAATCGCCACAAACCGCTCCCTTGGGATAGTCGCCAACATGCCTCCACGCACCTGCTCGAATGTGGGGAATTGCAGCCGCTTGAACTTTATGTTTTGGGTTTCCTTCATTAGTTTTCACAATTGAACCATCATTCCATCAAACAATCACCTCAAAAATCCGCTTTCCGTTCCATTCAATCCATTGTGGCTCTGTGTCTTGCTTGTTTTTCGAGAAGTCGAAGGTGACCAAATAGCCTTCGTCCATACCACGAGTGGCGAGATAGCCTGAAAGTTGGTCGCGGCCAAGTTCCTCGTATTTATCGCCATGCCAAATCTTCAATTCCACGATATACTCCTGCTTGTCGTAGGTCACCACCAAGTCCATGCGGCGGTTGTCGCGGGTCTGCGGCTCCACGTAATAGAAGCCGATGCCGTTGATAATGGGTTTGAGGAAGGTGAGAAACAGCAGACGGCCTTCCTTTTCGAGGAAAGGCTCGGTGCTTTCGCGGTACTCCTCTCGCATCAGGTCGCGGAAGCGAGTGACCACGTGCTCCATATTGAGTTTGCCATTTTGCACATAGTTCAGCACATAAGGAGAGATTTTTGTCCCCTGTTCGCGCATGGTCTTGTTGCCGAAATAAACGAACAAAGCCTCCTCGAAAATCAGGTTGTGGATCATCGTCTTGCCACGTTGGTTCTCACGGATATAGGAAAACATGTTGGCCAAGCGCACAATCGGGTCAACCATCGAATAACTGTATTCCTGCCCGTTCACGACGATGGAATAGAGGAAATCACGCAGTTCTGCGTTGTTCTCGATATTCTTGGAAAGGTCATCAATCAAGGTGACATTCTCGCCTTTTGCAATGATTTTCACGGCTTTCTGCACGTTGTCAAGCGTCCATTCCGCCTCCAAGCGTTCATCGATAATCTTACAAATCGCACTCACCAAATAAGGATAGCCCGTTGTGTATTTGTAAATCTCCTCGCTGATGGCCTTAATGTCCATACCCGAATGCACATCGTTCTCGTAATCATTGAGCATTTGGGCGATTTCTTCGGGATGGAAGGTCATATCCACGTTGAAATCGGCGGCGATGTTCCAAGGTGAGTTGTATTTCTTTTCAGCGTCGGGACGAAGTTTCAGTTTGAGGTTCTTGATGTCGTAAACGCCTGCAAGTATGACGCTGTGGAAAGTATAGTTCATGCCCTCTTTATCACGTTCCAAGTATTTGTTGCGCAACATGCCCAAAAAATTCAGGAACAACTGATTGTCGCTACTCTTGTCCACTTCGTCGATGGTGACCACAACGGGTTTTGGACAAGCCCTGCAAAAATCCGTGACAATTTCTGACAAATCATCTATTGATGAAGCATCGCCGTTTTGCCAAATCCCTATCAATGCCTCGTTTTGACGGAGTGAAACAAGATGCCTCGTCATTTGCCTTTTGAATGTTGTGACAAAAGTCGCAGGACTAGCAAAGGCCTCGTCTCCCAAACCTTCAAAACTCAGTGGGATGACCAAATATTTGTCCGATAATCTAAACCAAATCTTGTTCAGCATGGTCGTCTTCCCATACTGCCGTGCTCGGTTGATGGTGAAATAATTCCCTCTATCTATCAGGTTTTCAACGGCTTTGAATCGTTTCTCCGTATCGACCATATAATGTCTTTGCGGATTGCAACTTCCTGTGACATTGAATTCTTTCCTCATACTGACTCCGTTTTTATCTTGACCTTGCAAAAATACACATTTTCATCCATCTTTCAACAAATCAATCTTTTTTCACTAACTTTGCACCTGAAAAACAATCTTTAAATTTTGAATTTTAAATTTTAAATCCATGAATACTGAAAAAATCAAGCAAGCTGCCGAAATCCTCTCCAAGGCGAAGAACATCGTGGGCTTCACCGGTGCGGGCACTTCCGCTGAGAGCGGCATCCCGCCTTTCCGTGGCGAAGGCGGCATCTGGAACCAGTACGACCCCAACTCGCTCAACATCGACTTCTACTACCGCCATACCAAGGAGTCGTGGAAGATCATCCGCGAAGTGTTCTACAACTTCTTCAGTAACAAGGACATCAAGCCCAATCCTGGGCATCTTGTCTTAGCCAAATGGGAGAAAGAAGGCCGCCTGAGCAGCGTCATCACGCAGAACATCGACGACCTGCACACCGTGGCAGGCAACACGGTCGTGTATGAGTTCCACGGCAACATGTCGCGCTTCGTGTGCACAAAATGCGGCCACAAGGTCGATGCTAAGAGCCTGACACTCACCGAGGAACCGCCCCGTTGCGCCCAATGCGGCGGACTGATGAAGCCCGACTTCATCTTCTTTGGCGAAGGTATCCCTGAAGACGCTTACTATGGTTCAGTGCGTGCTGCGGAGAACTGCGACGCCTTCGTCATCATCGGCACTTCGGGACAAGTCAGTCCAGCCAATATGATTCCTGGAATTGCCAAGCGCAACGGTGCCAAGATCATAGAAATCAACATGGAGCCTTCGACCTATACGAACTACATCACGGACATCTACCTTGAAGGCAAATCAGGCGAGATACTGCCTGCGATTGATGCCTTGATGACTAGGTAAACACCGTCTCGAACATCCTTCGGTAGGCTTCAACCTTTTTGTCAAATGACAAAGGATAAGCGCGTG
Organism: Bacteroidales bacterium; assembly: GCA_017508895.1. Next base: position 15,389 of record JAFWRA010000170.1, on the reverse strand, counting down.
AGGATGAGGGTAATCTATAGAGTGTAAGACCTTCTCTTAGCATGAGTTGTTCGTTAGGAGAAGGAATCGAATTCGTATTGTAATAAGCGCATACTTCCGTGGTGGCTTTTTCGCCCGTCGTGGCAATTGAGTGGCATTGCGTTATTTGTTTCAGTAGGGCTTCAATATCGGTATGTTCCACAATCTCTAAGAAAGCATCTGAGGCATTGTCTTTAAGCCTATTGACCGCCGTAGCCGTGTCGAAAAGCGCTATGCCTTTCTCGTTCAGAAACGCAATGATTTCATTCATTTTGAAGCATTTACGCTCAGTGTCCACGAAATGGTTCCTGTCGCCAAACCAAATTTGCCCTTCGATGCGCCAATGGTCGTTGATGAAGTTAGGGTAGAAAAAGTCCATGCACCAGCGCTTCTTTGGCGGCGGAAAACTGCCGAGGAATAAAACTCTCGCGTTTGAGGGAACGAACGGTTTTAATGGATGATGTTCAATCATAAGTTATCTTTTTACTTTGACAAGTGACTATGACAATGACCGCTTTCACGCCCATGGGCAAGCTGTCATAGTCATTGTCACAAGTCATTGTACTAAAAATGCTCCAACCTTATTAATGCACAATGTCCCCTTAAACACCTTAAACCTAATTCTTAATTTATCGGCCTTAACGGTCTGGAAACGAAGAAGTCGCTTGTAACCGATAGTAGTAGTTGGTTCGTTGGTTTCAACAGGTAACCATTTACCATTAAAGTAATAGTCTAAATAAAATGCGTCAACATTCTGTCCCAAAGGAATATACTCTTGCAATAATATGCGGTTGAAAGCCGTAGTTTCGGGGAAATCGAAGATGAGTTCGGCATGATGGATGCTGTCTTCCGTTGCCCAGTAGGTTTCATATTCTTCATCCAGCACATGCTTGGCCTTGAACCTCCAGCCTCTTGTGTTGCTTGAAGTCACTTTGCAGCCTTTCAGCAAATCATTAGCGAAGTCTTTTTGCAACTTCTGGTACCATTGAACGGCATTGGCTGAGTCGATACTGGGTATCCTACCCTCTTGATTCACAGGGAAATTGAGCAAGAGATTGGTGTTATGGCCCACACTTTGGTAATACAAGTCCATTAGTTGTTCCACGGTCTTCACTTGGTCGTCCTCACTCTCATGATAGAACCATCCCGGACGAATGGATACATCCACCTCGGCAGGTAGCCATGCCTCACCGTCACGACAGCCTTGCTGCAAGGCCTTTATGTCGTTAAGCGATTCAAAGTCAGTTTTGTACATGCACCATTGCGTGGCGTTGGCCTTGCCTTCCTCGTTGCCAATCCAGCGCAAGGTAGGGACTGTGCCGCCAAAGATGCTCGCTTCGGGGCTATATTTCCACACGATATCCCTCGCCTTTTCATAGTTGTAGTATTGCTCAGCTACGATGGAGCGCATTTCATCGGCGCCTCCATACCATCCAGTACCGCCATTGGCACCATCGAACCAGAACTCAAACAAGGGTCCGTAGCTGCTCACAAGTTCCTCAATCTGTTTGTGATAGATGTCCACATAGCCCTTATAACCATACTCGGGTTGGTTGCGGTCCCAAGGCGAGAGATACAACCCGAACTTCAAGCCATGCTTCTTGCAGGCCTCAGAAAGCTCGCGCACCAAGTCTCCCTCCCCATTCTTATAATAGGTGTTCTTGATGCAATAGTCGGTAGTCTCAGTTGGCCAAAGGCAGAATCCGTCGTGGTGCTTTGCCGTGAGAATCACGCCTTTCATACCAGCGGCCTTCAAGGTCAACACCCACTGTTCGCAATCCAAATTGGTTGGGTTGAAAGTAAAGGATGGCGTGTTGCCATAGCCCCATTCCATATTATTAAACGTGTTTAAGCCAAAGTGTATAAACGCATAAGTTTCAAGTTGTTGCCATTCCAGTTGTTGTTGGCTTGGAATGGGGCCACTTGGCTCGGGACGGTGGACACAAGAAGCCAACATCAGACCGCCCATTAACACCCATATCAAATACCTATGATTCATTGTTTCACAAATTTACGAGTCTCACCATTCGAACGAAGCACATACACACCCTTGGGCAAGTCGCTGATGTCGATTCTGTTCACCTCGTTTTTGAGTTGAACCGTCATCGCGACCTTTCCGTTCAAATCAAGGATTTCAGCCTTTCCATTCGCTTGATTGACAAACACATCGATGAAATCCGTAGCTGGATTGGGACACACACGAAGAGACGGTTCAGGCTGCAAATGCTCTGATTTCAATGCAACTGGGCTATCGGAATGTGCCTCGATCACGGCTTCAATCGTTCTGTTGCAAACGGCACAGAAAGGCGCATAGTTGCGCATCATGCAGTTGCGTTGCGGCCGATACATGCCTTCCGTCAAATAGCCTCCGCCCTCAAAAGCTCCAACTACATTGTTATATTGATTCGTGTTCGGCGTGGGAATAGGTGTACCAGGGACAACAAGGTCGGCCCATTTCGATTCAAAGTCCACCAAAGTGGTAATGTTAGGTTCCCAAGGCTCCACATTCAAATTATAGAGCAAAGCCAGCGGATTGTCAGGCTCCTCGTATTCATCAGCAAGACCTGCGAAAGCATGGCCAAACTCGTGCACAATGACATCGGAAGACGACATGTTGCCCGCCGTACTCATTGAATAGAAATTGTAGAATCCTCCGCCACCATACTGGTTGCTGTTCACCAAAATGTAAATCTGGTCGTAGGGGGCGTTGGCCGCCACGTCTTTCACTGAAAAATAATCGCGTGTTGTGCAATAACGGTCAATATAAAAGGTGTAGAAGTGCGAATTGAGAATGGTGCGCTTCCAGATATGCGAGGCTGGAATGTCAACGCCGCTCTCCTCGGAAGGAGCCATCACAGCGCGGAAATTGAAGTCATTGATATGGCTTGCAAACGGCTCGGCTTGAGCAAACACATTAGCCAGATTCTGACAATGTTGCAGGAACTGCGGCATTTCATCGGCGGTATAGCCTTCAGGCAAAATCACGATGTCCACCTTGCTTTCGGGCGAGCCGTTGACCATAATGTCCTCAACAGGAAACACATAACGCTGTTCGGTGGTATTGAACATTTCATTAGGTTCATAAAGCTTTGAGAAAATCTCTTCAAACTCACCATCGAAATTTCTGATTTCAAGGATGATATAAGCCTCATTGCGCGGCAACGGAACACTCACTGATTCTTCATAGCAGCGTTCCATCACTCGGGCTTCGTCGGTGGTTTGCCATTCTTGGAACAAGGTGTTGTAACCTCTTGAATAAATGAGCATATTGGTTTGTGCGTCAATCACTTTCACACGATTTGTGCCATAATTAAATGGGTCAATTAGATTGACTTTTGAGCCACCAAAATACGGTTCGATAACAAAACGCTCAAACACATAATGCGAGCCTTCGGAATTGCCGCATTGGAACACATCCATACGCAATGAGCCTTCGTCGAGGAAATATTGGTCGAAACTGATATCTTGCGCTCTCGAAAGCTGCGAAAAAGCTATGGCAAATAGAAGGATAAAGGTCTTTTTCATCACAATAGGTTTATTTTGTTAGGAATCTGAATGTTTGAATGGGCAAAAATACAAAATTATCCCTCAGTTGATGTAGGTTGTCGATTTTTATCTCACAAATTGAAAGACATGGTTTTATGACCCATTGACGAATGGCAAAAAAAAGGTGATCCCAGAATAATCTCCGAGACCACCAAAAAAAATGTCACGTTCTAGTTCTTTTATTGTTTGGCGTTGTATAGTGTTTGTATTTCAGAATCCGTCAATGGGCGGTTGTAGCTGCGGAAGTTGTCGAGACTGCCTTCGAAATAGCCGTTGGTGCTGTTGGTGGCATCTGCGCCGAACATACTGGTGGTCACATACGAACCCCACATCAAAAAATTACTCGACAAGGCCTCAAACAGCGACCCATCAACATAAATCATGCCTATAGTGCCATTGTAGGTCAAGGTCAGCATGTGCCACTGGTTATCAATATATTGTGTGATGGGGTCGATGGTTTTCCAGTAATTGGCGGATGTGGTCGGGAAGTACCTTACATAGTAATCCCTGTTGATAATCAATGCCGAGCATCTGTTGCCCCCAGCGTGATTGTCAGACCCAATCAAGACATGGTCATCGGTACCAATTTCGACATTTGTCTTGAACCAAATGTTGATGGAGAACGCGTCGCCACTCGGAACGATGTTGTCCTGGATGAGCACCGATGAGTTTCTCCCATTGAACACCAAAGACTTTCCTTTGCCGCCTGGCGTGTCTGTCGAAGGTACAGCATTGCTGTTGATGCCCGTGTAGTTGCCATAGTAGTCCACAATCTCATCGTCGTCGAAGGTAAAGTAGCAGAATAGGCCGTCGGTGATTACAATATCATCGGTTTGGCCAGGGCCAGTAATAGGCTGAAGTTGCATGTCGCCTGAAGAAACATTGCCAGCCACGATGGTGATGCTCTTTGTAGCTTCCTCATAACCAGCTTTTTCGCCTTTCACGGTGTATTGTCCCACTTCGAGGTTGACGAACTCATATCGGCCATCGCTTCCCGTAACAGCCGAAAGCCCCGTCGGGCTAAGTGAGATATTCACGCCTTGAACAGGTTCGTTGGTACTGGCATCGGTAACAATGCCTTGGATTTTGCCCACGGCCTTTTCTTTTGTGCAGGACGTCATCATACACAGAGCGAAGGCGAAAAACACGCCCAAAATCAGATTGAAACTTGATTTTTTCATTGTTGGATAGTTTAATTTGTTATTTAATTTAATTGGTTATTCCTTCACAATCTTGATTTTTGCAAAATTCGACATGCTTGGATGGATACGCAGCCAACCTTCATTTTCCACGGTTTCGCCATTCCACAATTGCTTCAGTTGATCGCGTGAAAGTCCCATCACATCACCAATTGGATTGCCATCTTCGTCAAGCAAGATGTTTCCATTTGCATCGAGGCATCTGTATGTGCCAGGATAGGTATCCAATTTTTTTGCGTCCACAGGAATGACTTTGTAGGAAAAAGTAAAAGTCATACGTGTTCTCGATGGAGACCTGAATTTTTGTATTTCCTTGATTTTGCAATCCTTGACCTCAAAGCCCAAACCTTCTTCCACCTCAAGAGGAATGGTTTTTCCTATAAGGGCAGGTAGTTCCTTGTCAAGATTCGCATTGATTTCTTCCATGATTTTCTGATTTCTTTCTTTGTTTGCCGCTTTGATTTTCTCCCAGTTCTGCATCCTCTTATCTGGGTTGTCGGCATACTTCTCGTTGTTTTTGGCTCTCTCTTCCTCATATTGGGCATCGCTGGCCGAAATTCTTGCATAATTTTCGCAAGAGATGTTCACCAAGTCACCTAGATACTCGTTCTTAGGCATTTTCTGGAATTTCACATTTTTTTCATTACCACCACCACCTCCACTGCCGCCGCAGGAAGTGAAAAGTAATGCCACGACAAAAGTGCCTGCACAAATCGCTAAAAGACTTCTTTTTCTCATTTGATACTTGCCAAGGTTATTACCCATTATGGCTCGTCGGGGTTAATTGTTGGAATAAAATTAAATTGGAGCAAATGTCACCATAATTCCTTGCATCGGTCTTTCATTCGCCCAAAAATTGGTTTGCAATGCGTAAAAATCACAGCCAGTTTTCGTCATTGCGTAAAATTTTAGTTGCAATGCGTAAAAAATCCAGGTAAATGGCATCATTTGTTAAATAGAGGAGAGAAAAACCGTACCTTTGCCAACATGGATACTGACTCGTTCTACATATTGCTGCTCTGTTTCGTATCTGGCATGACGCAATGTTTGTTGACGTCATGCGGCATTTACATGCTCATGAAACACCGAAACCACCAGTTTCAATGGATTTTTGCTTTTGTCTTAATCTTGCATGGCATCTGCTTTTTCAATAACTTCGTGGTATTGGCTTGTCGCCATCAACCTTACTCCGAGTTCCTCAACACCTTTTTGGTAATTTTCGACTACATCATCGTGGGCGGTTACATGATGTTCGCGGTCTCATTGGTTTTTCCTAATCGATATAAGATTCATCAGCTTCTGCTTTTGGAAGTACCTTATATAATTGCCCTACTCTTGTTTGCTATTAGCCGAAATCCCATGGTTTTGGCAGTCATGCAAATATACACTTTGGCGGTTTCGATAGCCTTACTGGTGTATTTGGTCCGTTCCATCAAGAAACACACTCGGATGTTACTGGACAATGTTGGAGACCTTGAGTATTTTGACCTGCGATGGAGCAACATTTTGATTGTCCTCTATTTCGCTTTCCAACTTTTATGGGTTATTGAAAGTCTATCGCAACAATCGTGGTTTACAGAACCCTCTACCGGACGCAACCTGCTTTTCGACACCCTTTATTGCCTTGTCTGCATCGGCATTGTTTTATACGTCATGCACAAACTGATACATCAGCAGGTGTTCACGCTCTCCCCCGCCGACGAATGTGAAAATGAGCCTCAAGAACCAGCCACTACCACGCCCCAACACAATGCAGGCAAACCCTTGATTGGTTATGACATCGACAAGGTCATGAGCGAAAAACAGTATTATCAGGACAATACACTGACAGTGCAGAAGTTGGCACATCATTTGGGCACCAACCGGCAATACCTCAGTAACCATATTAATCAAGAACTTCATACGACCTTCTACGACTACATCAACGATTTCCGTTTAGAGGATGCCAAAGCCATGTTAGATAGTCAAAACTCTGAAAACCAACATTCTTTGGAAGATATTGCCATGATGGCAGGCTTCAATTCCTACGCCACTTTCCTGCGCTCGTTCAAGAAAAAGTATGGGCAAACGCCGTCGCAATACCTTACGGAGAAAAAATCGTGACCAAATCAAAAATTCAAGTCACATAATCGTTTTTTTTCCTATCTTGCGCCCAAATTAATCGAATGTATATGACTACTGAAGAATTGAAATCTGTTTTCAAGCAACGCTTTGGTAATGAGGGCGTTGTCTACACATCGCCTGGACGCATCAACCTCATCGGCGAACACACTGACTACAACGGCGGCTTCGTTTTTCCGGGGGCTATTGATTCGGGCATCTACGCTTGCATCCGCCTCAACGGGACGGACAAGGTGCGTGCCTACTCCATCGACAAGGAGGACTACCGCGAGTTTGGCCTGAACGAGGAAGACAACCCTCAAATCCACTGGGCCAACTACATCTTTGGCGTGTGTCGCGAAATCATCAAGCGAGGCTACAAGCTCGAAGGCTTCGATACTGTGTTTTACGGCAATGTGCCGATTGGCGCGGGAATGTCGTCGTCGGCAGCCTTGGAGAGCACTTTTGCCTTCGCACTCAATGAGTTGCTGAACCTCGGCATTGACAAGTTCGAGTTGGCACGTATCGGTCAGGCCACTGAGCACAACTATGTCGGCGTGAAATGTGGCATCATGGACCAGTTTGCCTCGCTCTTCGGTAAGGCGGGTCACCTGATGCGCCTCAACTGTGCCACGATGGAATTTGAGTATTATCCTTTCAACCCAAAGGGTTACAAAGTCGTGCTTCTTGACACCTTGGTAAAACACGAATTGGCATCATCGGCCTACAACCGTCGACGTGAGTCGTGTGAGAACGCCTGTGCCCACATAGCCAAGAAGCATCCTGAAGTGAAATATCTGAGTGATGCCACAATGGCCATGCTCAACGAAATCGATGTGGAGATTCCTGCTGAGGATTACATGCGGGCGGAATATGTCATCGGTGAGAAACAACGCGTCCTCGATGTGTGCGATGCCTTGGAAAAAGGTGATTATGAGACCGTTGGCAACCGCATGTACGGCACGCACTACGGTATGAGCAAACTCTACGAGGTGAGTTGTGAAGAACTGGACTACCTCAACGACATCGCAAAGGAATGCGGCGTGACCGGTTCCCGCGTGATGGGCGGTGGCTTTGGCGGCTGCACCATTAACTTGGTGAAAGAAGACCTGTATGATGCCTTCATCTCCACGGCAAAAGAAAAATTTGCCGCCAAATTCGGTCACGAACCTAAGATTTATGATGTGGTGATTTCGGACGGTGCTAGGAGATTATAAGATTCCTCTGTGGGGAATGGAAGTATTTGGTTTTTGTTAATAGCGGCGGCCAATGCCGTTAGAGATTGGCAAATTGTTCTTGCCGCGGCTTGTAACAACTAAACAGCACTCCATTCCCGAAGGGAAACTCAAAACAACAATTAAACGATTCAACAAACAACAATTCAACATAATGAAACCAACACTATTAGTTTTAGCAGCAGGCATGGGCTCGCGTTACGGTGCCCTGAAGCAAATGGACGGCGTCGGCCCGAACAACGAAGCCATCCTCGATTATTCCATTTACGACGCCAAGCGCGCTGGTTTTGGCAAGGTGGTCTTCGTCATCCGCGAGGACTTCGCCGAGGCCTTCAAGAAAGTCAACAACACAGAGAAATTCGGCATCCCCGTAGAGTATGTGTATCAGTCACTTGACAAACTGCCGGAAGGCTTCAGTGTTCCCGAAGGACGTGTCAAACCTTGGGGTACTTGTCACGCCGTGCTGATGGCCAAGGACGTGATTCACGAGCCTTTTGCCGCCATCAACGCTGATGATTTCTATGGCAAGGAAGCCTACGAGGTGCTTGCAAAATATCTCATGGAATGTGAAGGTAAGAAAGGTGCCTACAGCATGGTCGCCTACAAGCTCCGCAACACCATGTCGGACTTCGGCACGGTAAGTCGCGGCATCTGCACCGCTGACGCTGAAGGTAATCTTCAGACCATTGTCGAGCGCACGGCCATCGGTCACACCGAAGACGGCGGCGCAGCATACACCGACGAGACGGGTTCGCATCCGCTGGACATGGATTCACTCGTTTCGATGAACTTCTTCGGCTTCACACCTGACTTCTTCGCCTACTCCGAGAAGGGCTTTGTCGAGTTCTTGAAAGGCCCTGCCCAGACCAACATCAAGGCGGAGTTCTTCATCCCGTTGATGGTCAACCAGAGCATCCACGACGGATCAGCCAAGCTGAAGGTGCTGTCGAGCAACGCCTCTTGGTTCGGCGTGACCTACAAGGAAGACAAACCCGAGGTGATGAGGAAGATTCGTGAACTGATTGAGAAAGGCGTTTATCCGAATAACTTATGGAATTAGGAATTATGAATGCTGAATGCAGAATGTCGCAATGCGATGCCGGGGCTTTGCCCTCATTCAGCATTCAGCATTCCACATTCCGAATTTGAAACAGTATGAACATCGAAGTAAAAACCTGGGGTAAAACTCCTGACAATAAAGACATCAAGCTCTACACACTGACCAATGCCAACGGTGTGAAGGTGCAGTTGAGCGACATCGGCGCGGGCATTGTGAGCATTGTCATGCCAGACCGCAACGGCCACATGGACGACATCGTGCTTGGCTACCCCAATGCCACTGATTACTATGGTGACGGGCCCTGTGCAGGCAAAACGCCTGGGCGTTTCGCCAATCGCATTGCCAACGGCCGCTTCAAGATTGACGATAAGGAATACCAGCTTGAAATCAATACCGGCGATGGAAAACATCACCTCCATGGAGGCAGCATCGGCTTCGCCAACCAGAAATGGGCCAGTCGCATTAATGGCGAGAGCGTGGTTTTCACCTACCTCAGTGCCGATGGCGAGGCAGGTTATCCTGCCGAGCTGGTGTCGAAGGTGTACTATACCCTCAACGATGAGAACGAGCTGAACATCCGCCTCTGTGCCTATTCGTCGGACACCACTATCGTCAACCTGACCAACCATACCTATTTCAATCTAAAAGGCGAAGGCAACGGCAATATACTCGACCACAACCTGAGACTGAACGCCTCGCGTTTCCTGCCCGCCACCAACGAGCTGATTACCACAGGCGAAATGGCATCCGTGGCCAATACTCCCATGGACTTCACGATTGCAAAACCCATTGGCCGCGACATCAAAGAGCCTTTCCCCGACCTCATCAATGGTAAAGGCTACGATAGCTGTTGGGTCATCGACGACGTTGAAAAAGACAAACTCTGCCTTGCTGCCGAGCTCTCGCACGAAGGCGCGGGACGTATGGTGAAAATCTATACTACCCAGCCTGGTGTGCAGGTCTATACTGGCAACTGGCTTTCAGGTTGTCCAAAGGGCAAGAATGGTCACATCTATGAGGATTACTCGGGAGTCGCTTTGGAGTGCCAGGCCCTCCCCGATTCGCCCAACAAACCCAACTTTCCCAACACCTTCTTGCGTTCAGGCGAAGAATACAACGAAACAATCATTTTCAAGTTTTCAATTCTTTGAATCTTAAATCTTTAAATCTCAAATATCTATGGAAACAACCGTAAAAAAACAGAACTACTTCATCCCGATCATAGTCATGATTCTCCTGTTCGGAATGATTTCGTTCGTCACCAACCTGGCTTCCCCCATGGGCGACATCTTGAAGAACCAGTTCAACATCCCCAATTGGCAAGGTACTTTGGGCGTGTTTGCCAACTTCATTGCCTACGCTGTGATGGGCATTCCTTCTGGCAACTTGCTCCAAAAGAGAGGTTATAAGAAGACCGCACTCATCGCTGTCATTGTAGGCTTCATCGGTGTCGGTATCCAGACGTTATCGGGTGTCTTTGGCAGCTTCGCTGTCTATCTCCTCGGCGCTTTCGTGGCGGGCTTCAGCATGTGCCTGCTCAACACTGTGGTCAACCCGATGTTGAATCGTTTGGGCGGTGGCGGTAACAAAGGCAACCAACTCATTCAGATTGGAGGTTCCTTCAACTCGTTGTGTGGTACCGCCGTCATCATCATCACGGGTTTGCTTATCCCCAGCATCGTTGATGCTAAGATTAGTGATGTCTTCCCGTTGATGTACACCGCTTTGGGTATCTTTGCCTTTGCATTTATCGTCATCCTAATGACCAAGATTCCGGAAAACGAGCAGAATAAAGACGCCGTCAAACAAGTGGAAAGGGGCAAGGGTCCCATGGCCTTCCGTCACTTCGTGCTTGGTGCTATTGCCATCTTCATCTATGTCGGTGTCGAGGTGGGCATTCCGAATGTTTTGAACAAATGGCTCCAGAACCCCGAACTCAATGTGTTGGGAAGCGGTGTCAACGCCGAGGCCATTGCTGGTTCGGTGGCTGCCACATATTGGTTCCTGATGCTCATTGGTCGTCTGATCGGTGGCATCGTCGGCAGTAAAGTGTCGGCCAAATTGATGCTTACAGTAGTGTCAGCTATCGGCATCATTCTTACCCTGTTGGCCATGTTTGGACCCTCCACGATGGTCAAGTTCCCCGCTTTCAACGGTGCTCACGGCTTCGGCATGGTGAATATCCCTCTTAATGCAGCATTCCTCGTCTGCATCGGTCTTTGCACTTCGGTGATGTGGGGCGGCATCTTCAACCTTGCTGTTGAAGGTCTTGGCAGGTACACAGAAAAGGCTTCAGGTATCTTCATGGCATTGGTTTGCGGCGGTGGTATCCTGCCTCTGCTCCAGAACGCCATAGTCGACGGCTTGGGTGGTGTTGGTTACCTCCAGAGTTACTGGGTGATCGTCATTGGCCTCGCCTTCCTACTCTTCTACGCCCTCTGGGGTTCGAAGAACGTCAACAAGGACATTCCGGTAGAATAATCTTATTTTTTTCATAACGAAAACAGCCCGCCAAATCTAGTTTGACGGGCTGTTTCCCTATTATGCATCGCTTATTTTACTCTGACTTTTCTTCCGACCCTTAATTTGTCGGTTTTCTTCATCTTATTGAGTTTGCAAAGTATGGAAACCGTGGTTTCGTTTTCGACAGCAATCTTGCTAAGGGTGTCGCCTTTCTTTACTGTGTAGTATTTCCTATTGCTCTCTGTATTGTTGTCAATAATCTTCAGGTTGGTCTTCTTCTCCAAATTATCATACGCATCTTTCAGCAATACATTTGTAACAGTGTATGATTTATTGGCCACTCTTGCCGAGTCGCTCAACGAATGCGAAAAAAGCCAATCGTAGGTCTGATCAAGATAGAAAACACGTGCCAATCGGGTGTGGTTAACGCCTTTCATCTTACTAAAAATGAGTCTACTCGTATCACCACAGGCGCACATTTCATCCACAACGCGTTGTGAGCAGTTAACAGAAACAGCAGCATCGGCAGTGCCATGAACAATCCATAAGGGAACCTCGTTCAATCCACAAAGCGTTTTCACTGTAGCTCCACCACACATGGCCATAGCTGCAGCCACCTCGTTTGGATAAGTGGCCGCATAATCCAAAGTACCGTAGCCACCCATGCTCATCCCGATTACATAGAACCGTCTTGTGTTGATGTTGTAATGCGTTTTCACCCATTCGTAAACCTCGTGTAATTTCTGTGGATTCCAAGCACCTTGAGCTTGGGGAGCAACAATCAAAGCATCAATCCCTACGCCTCGTTCAACCGCATTGATGCACCCATAGTTACGTACTTTATTCAAGTCATCTCCACACAATGTCCTTCCATGTAGAAACAATATCAGAGGTTTCGAATACTCATTGGGGTCGTAATCCTCTGGAACATAAAGCCAAAAATCATAACCATCCTTGATACAGCCGCGATGAGCTATCAGCTGTTGGGCCGAAGCGAACAACGGCAAAAGGAATAATAAAAGGGGCAATATTTTTCTCATAAAGGAAATAACGTGGCACTTTTGTCCTTATTGTATCAACCAATTTTTAATTCAGATTTTAGGCATATCCTTTTTTTGTATTTTTGCAGATTCTAAGGGAGATAGTATGTTCAAAAAAATACTGGGAACGGGAGCGGCAAGAGCGGTCAATGTGCTGACGCAATTGGCCACCCTCATTATGGGTACCAAATTACTTGGCGCTGTTGAATGGGGAAAGGCTTTCATTGCCCAGACGGACATCACCTTTTTATTAATAGGCATCGAACTCATTGCTGGCAGTGGACTGGTGTATTTCACGCCTCGAAAGAAACTTGCCACGCTGATGAAGATTTCTTACAGCTGGATTGCCTTCGTGATGCTGATTTACCTCTTGTTTTTCAAAATTTTACATTTATTTCCCGATTTTTACCACGCCATTGTTCCTGAAGGCTATGCCTGGCTTGTTTTGCTGATGACTTTCGTCTATAGCCTGCACGAGTTTAATTTGAACCATTTTTTGGGGAAGGAGAAGGTCGGTACTTTTAATTGGTTGTTTCTCATACAAATACTCACACAGGTCTCAATGATGGCCGTATTGATTTTCGCCATGAACCTGAGGACGGCGAAAGCCCTACTCTACTCTCAGCTTTGTGGCTATAGTTTGGCCACCCTTATTGGTTGGATACTGCTCTTCCCAAGTCTAAAACGCGAAGAACGCGAACCTATTAAAGGCACCATGAAGGAAATGCTCCATTACGGTGCTTTCATGCAACTCTCGACCTTGGTCAGTACCTTGAACAAACGCTTGAGCCTCTATCTGTTGAACACGCACTGTGACGAGAAATCCATAGGTGTTTATGCCTCAGGTACTCAAGTTACAGAAGGTGTGAATATAGTCGGATATAGCATAGGTTTGGTGGAATTCTCAGCACTAAGCAATACCGAAAACGACCGACGCGCCTCGCAACTCACACTTCGTTTTATGAAGATCTCAATTATGCTGACGTTCACTGCTTTGTTAGTAATCTGCCTACTCCCTACATCTTTTTTTGAGCTGTTATTCTCGGAAGAGTTTGCTGATATCCGTCCCGTCATTCTGCTGATGTCGCCTGGTATCGTGTTTTTCTCAGCGCATACCGTTTTGGCCAACTATTTCTCCGGCACAGGCAAACCGAAATACAACCTCTACGCCTCGCTTATAGGTCTTTCGGTTACTCTTGTCTCTGCTTTCATCCTGATTCCTTTGTTGGGTATCCGAGGCGCAGCCATCACCACTACACTGACTTACTCGGCTTTGTTCGTTTATCAATGGATTGTGTTCCACAAACAAACGGGGAGTCGGTTGTCACAATTGATTCCCAATCGTGAAGATTGGGAATGGGTGAAAACAACCACTAAAGGTGTTTTCTGATGTTTTTTTCGTACCTTTGCAACCAAATCCACTTTTATGAGCGAAATCATCGAAGACGACATCTTCACACAAGATAGCGACCCTATTCCTACCACTGAAAACTATAACGACGACAGCATTGTCCATCTTGAGGACATGGAGCACATCCGTCGCCGTCCGGGTATGTATATCGGTAAACTCGGCGACGGTGCCTCGCAAGACGACGGCATCTATGTGCTTATCAAAGAGGTGATTGACAACTCCATCGACGAGTTCACCTCCGGCTTCGGCAAGAAAATCGAAGTCAAGGTGGATAAGGCCGAAAAGAAAGTCAGCATCCGCGACTATGGCCGTGGCATCCCGTTGGGCAAACTGAAAGAGGCCGTATCACAGCTAAATACTGGTGCAAAATACGACAGCAAGGTCTTCCAAAAATCGGTCGGCTTGAATGGCGTCGGTACCAAGGCTGTCAACGCGCTTTCGTCTTATTTCAGGGTGCAGTCTATCCGCGAAGGCAAGACGAGGATTGTGGAGTTTGCTCAGGGAAAGTTGATTAATGATTCAGGGATCATCCCGTTCGATGGTGACACAGGAACACTCACTGAGTTCATCCCGGATTCTGCTTTGTTCGGTAACTTTCACTATGTGGATGAGTACATTGAGAAGCGCGTGTGGAACTACGCCTACCTCAACCGTGGTTTGAGCCTGATTTATAACGACAAACGCTATTATTCAAAAAACGGCCTCCTTGACCTGTTGCAGAACAACATGGAAGGCGAAGGCCTCTACCCCATCATCCACATCAAGGATGGTGACTTTGAAGCCGCTTTCACCCACGTGAACGGGCAGTCGAGCGACTATTTCTACTCGTTTGTCAATGGCCAGCACACCACCGAAGGCGGCACACACCAGTCGGCCTTCCGCGAAGGCTACGCCCGCGTGGTGCGCGAGTTCTACCAAAAGGAATACGAGCCTGCCGACATCCGACAGGGCTTGATTTGTGCCTTGTGTGTCCGCATACAAGAGCCTGTGTTTGAGGCACAGACCAAGACCAAACTCGGCTCCACCCACCTCGCGCCTAACAATCCCGATGGCACCAACGACAGTCCCTTCCTCAAGACCTACGTCTTCGACATCCTGAAACGCCACTTGGACAACTACCTGCACAAGAACCCTGAGACCGTCAGCGTGTTGCAGGCCAAGATCCAAGCCAACGAGAAGGAGCGTAAGGAGATTGCTGGCATCAAGAAAGCCGCACGTGAGAGCGCCAAGAAGGTCAGCCTCAACAACCGCAAGCTCCGTGACTGCCGCATCCACCTCAACACCAGCCACGAGAAACGCTTAGAAAGCACCATCTTC
>JAFWRA010000169.1 GCA_017508895.1 Bacteroidales bacterium | reverse complement strand
ATGCTGGGCGCGTTAATGGAGCGGCGGAACACAGAGAGGTACGAACCGTGTTCCGACGCGGAATGATAGCGACCGTTGCACTGCCGCACACAGTACAAGGGCTTCGACGGTGGTCGGAACACCTTGGCGGGGATGGGAAGGAAGGAGTTTGCAGTTTGGAGTTAGCAGTTAGGAGTTAGAGATTGCGGATCGAGTCCGCAATGAGGGCTTTCGTTATACGTGCTATCGTGCTAACGTGCTAACGAAATAGAAACTTCTTCACTGCTGCATTTATTAGTGTTTTTGGACGTGGTAGATTCGCGTGAAAATTGGAAGTTATTGAATGTTAATAACTTGAACTCCAAGGTAGATTCGCGTGAAAATAAGATTAGCCATAAAAGGTATGTATGGAATGTTTATCTCAATCCTCGTCTTATGTTTTGGTCTTAATTTCTTGAATATAAGACAGGGCTTGTATGCAACTTTGTGTGTATTTGCTTGTAAATTCTATTTTTCAATATACTGAAAACCAATGATGTAAAACATCCTTGTATGTAAATTGGATTAAATTGCTTGTAAATTTACACGCAAAAAGACTTCATCGAACTATAAACCAAGAGGATTGTTTTCCAGAACTTTTATTGATGATTTTACCTTTTGCCTTTAGTTTGCGCAGGATGTTGTTTATCTTGGTTTCCTTCTGCTTGTCATTCAATTGGTCGGAAAGAATGTTCCATAAAAGCTTGGAGATTTCTTGCTTCGTCAACGAGTCATGGTCTGCCAATGCTTGCAACAAAAGTGCTTCGCATTGCTGATCGTTGAGGCCTTTATGTTGGGAATACTCAACCTTATGGTCTGTGTCTTTGGCAATATCTTTCGCCACAAAGACATTGGGTTTGCGACCTTCGACCAGATTCTTTTTACGGAGCATGTCGATGGCTTCGGAGGGAATGGGCACAGCATCACACTCCCCTGGTCTGCGGCCATACCCTCAGAGAGGGGGACTGGCTACAAGTCAAAATCCAGAATTTGGAAAGATAACTCGTGAATTTGCAAAAATTTTACAAATTCGGTAGTTTTCTTTCGAGTTTTGGAAAGATAACTGGAAAACGATGGATTGATGGTTAGAGGTATTTGTTAAGCTCAACAACCAGTTTTTGGACTGTTGTGGAAGATTCTTCTTGGGCAGGGTTCCCATGGGAGATTTCTGCCAGTATTGCATCGGCATTGTCGATGGCTTGTCGCTGACGGCTTAGAAGAATTCGATACATCAATGCACCAAAACCTTTTATTTTACTATAAGGCATCTCTATCAGCTTTGACAGCATATCGGGATATTGGTTGCGGTGAATGGCACCCGTGTACCTATTGAAATGCAGGAGGAACCAATAATCAAAGGCTTGGTTGCTATATGCCACCCGAAAGCCGTTGTTTTTGGCCAATAGAATGGCTTGATTGAAGTCGTTGTCAGAATAGTCGTCTTTATCGAACACTACCCAACATTGATCATAGGAATGCTTTTTTGCTTTTTCGGCCTCACGAATGCTGATGGCTTTGTTGACCAGCGACACTGTGTTCATTCCTTGACCGACAGTCTTGATGGTTGCCGCGGTCATGCGGAACGCCTTGAAATAGTCAGGTTCGGTGTTCTCCCCTTCGCAAACAATGAGGAAGGATTGCTTGATCACCCTCACGCCCATCCGACGTGACAGATTGGATTTACGATGGTCTTTCTTTTGCTTCTTACTCATTGCCTGGAGGAATTAAAGATGGATTCCATTTCACCAATAAGGGGCGTTGCACCATACTTGCCTAAAAGATAATCCTTTTCGAAGGGCGAAGTGCTACGCACCTTGTATTCTACCAAGGAGTAAAGCTCTGTAGCCCCGAAACTGTCCTTTTGGGTAAACCAGACCTGATCCCTGCGGAAAAGTCCGGCACTGAGCAGGTAAGTGTCGTGAGCCGTAAACAGCAGCTGGGCTCCTTTGGGATTCGTTTGGGCATCGTTGAACAGAGCGATGATTTTCTTGACGAGCAAGGGATGGAGCTTTGAATCAAGCTCATCGATTACCACGCGCTTGCCGTTATCCAACGCATCGATGATGGGATATGCCAGTGAGAAATATTTTATGGTGCCTTCCGACTCATTATGGTTGAAGGCGAAAGAAACATTGTTCACCTCACGGCCTTCGTCGTCATACTGGCGATGGGAACTGACAATACGGTTGTCGAGCTTTGTAATATTTTCTATGCCAAGGTCAGCATACCTGGCAAACGACGTGATGCGTTCGCGGAGGGTTTCGTCGTCGAGGTGCTTGATGGCGTTTTGCCAAAGGGCTTCATCCTCGGAGCAGAAAAGCACCTGTGTATCGCCAAGCCAATGAAGCACACTGACGGCAATAGTTTCGTTGAACTGGGCGGCGGTTGAAAGCAGCAGGGCGTTGCTGCGCACCATCTTTTTTCCAACCAGTTCCAGCAGCAGTTGATTCTTGGGGTGTACCGTAGTGGTGTCGCCTTCGCGGTAGAACACTTCCACTTCCTTTGCCCGTTTTTTGCAGACACGCCTGTAGAGCCATTCCTCCTTCACCGATTTGCTGTCCACCTCGAAACCATAACGATAGATGTATTCGCCATCGGTAAAGGTGGCCTCCAGTGCTGTAGGCTCATCGATTGTAGTGGCATTCAGGCGGAAGTTCTCCACGTCGATTGATTCACCAACCTGACTATCCTTGAACGAGTCGGTAATGAAACGCTTGTAGAACGCAAAGGCTTTAAGCACGTTGGATTTGCCTGATGCATTGGCTCCATAGATAACGGCAGTCCTAACCAGGGAAATATCGGTGTCGGCGAGTTCAAACAAATCGTTTGGCTCGGTGAAAGACTCCTTGAGGGGTGTGGCAACAAAGGACAGCTTCAGCTCGTCCTTAATCGACAGAAAATTGGTGGCACAAAATTCAAGAATCATACTTTTAACTTCGATATTTGTCAATTTTCTGCAAAAATAGGACTTTTCTTTTGAAAACTGGCAAGAAAACTCAAAAATTTTACAAAACGCATGAAAGTATGTGCAGACATTGGCAACATTACACTCTCTTACTGCACCTTCTGTGTTGAGAGCGTGGTAAAAAGATAAAAACGGAGAAAAGTAGGTGAAAATATGTATAAGGTGTTGGGGTAAGTTGTATCTTTGCGGGCATGAAATGGTGGTTTTCCATAGGGATTGTTTTGATGGCGGTCTTGGTGGGGTGTAAGACTCCACCGGACTCCCCCGCCGCTGCGCGGCACCCCCTCTCAGAGGGGGAAGGACTCCCCCGGCCTGCGGCCACCCCCTCTCAGAGGGGGACGACTGCGCACGAGGCTTTGGAGGGGATTGATAGTTTGATGTGGTGGCGGGCGGATAGTGCGCTGAAGGTGATGATGGAGTTTGCGGGGAGTGAGGCGGCGGATAGCTTGGATGTGTTTGAGGGGCATTATTGCCAGGTGATGGTGGCGGAGCTGCTGTTTAAGAATTACTATGCACAGAGCAACCGAGCGGAGGTGCTGAAGGCGGTTCATTATTATGATTCGATTGTGGGGATGGATGGAGCGGACACACGCGGTAAATCGGACGCACGCGGTGCGTCCGTACAGAGGCGGGATGCGTTTTTGGCGGCGCGGGCGCATTATATGAATGGCGTGGGGTTCTATGAACGGGATAGCGTGGTGGCGGCCTGCGGGGAGTATCTGAAGGCGTTGGAGATTGTGAAGACGCATTTTCCGGGGATTGAGACGCAAGATTTTGCGTCTCTACAGGTTGAGCATCTGCCTCGGTTTATGGGGTTGACATACGGTCGCCTTGCGGAATTGTTCTCTGGCCAGTTTATGCAGGAACCTGCCATCGTTTGCTGCAAGAAAGCACTCGCCTACGACAGGATTGAAATTAGTTCTCCGTTGAACCAATCCAGTTTGTTGATTCTTTTAGGGAAACAGTATGCCAAGCTAAACCAAAATGACAGCGCATCTTATTATTGCAACGAAGCTTTGCAAAGGCTACCCGATACAAACAATGCAGTTTACAGGGATTTGGTTTCGCAATTGGCATTAATCAATTATGACTTAAGCAAAGATGCTGAAGCATCCATCATCCAGTTGAAACGTATGTTGTCGCAAACTTCCGATGAAAACGAAAAAATGGCTCGTATTTCTACCATTGGGAGTATTTATTGTGATGACGGACAATATGATTCGGCGTTGGTTTATCTGGTACCTATGTTTGAGAACAAGGATAATGCTGTAAGGCAAAGGGTTGCCGCTTCATATTTGCACGAGATTTACCAAAGCAAAGGCGATACGGTGAATGCTGCACAATTTGCGGTTTACCTCGCCGAGAATACCGTTTCGCAAGGGAAAAGTAACGCACAAGTCTCGCAGCTTAACGAGTTGTTCCAACAGCATTTGCAGTGGGAACAGGAGAAGGCCGAGGCTGAAAGAAGGTTGGCCGAACAGGAGGCGGCACGGCGACGCTTGGTGCGGGGTGTGGTGACGGCTGTGGTGGTGTTGCTGGTTTTGGGGGTTGGATTGTGGTGGTGGATGGCCAAGCGGAAAAAGGAGCATGAGGCGGAGGCACAGATCTTGAATGAGGAGAAGCAACAACTTCAGACGCAAGTGAATGATGCCTTGCAGCAGCTTCAGACGGTGGACGATGCATTGCAACAACTACAGACGCAAGCGGACGATGCCTTGCAACAGGCTCGGGCGATGTTGCCGCAGCGGGTAGCCGACCTTTACCGTGCGAAGGTGCCGAACCGCTTGGAGCGCATCATGGCCGAGTTTGAGGCGGCCTATCCGCAGGCTTTGGAGAAATTGGCGGCTGCCTATCCAGAACTGAACGAAACGGAGCGACAAATCGCGGTGCTCAATTTCCTACATTTTCGCGCAAAGGAAGAAGCCGATTTGTTTGGACTGAGCGATAACACGGTGAATAAATACCGCTCCAACCTTAGAAAAAAGACCGAAAATGCCCCGTTTTCCTCGTTTTTGGATTAACAAAAACTTGTATTTCGTTATTGCATTTAGTTGATTTTCAACAAGTATTAAAAAGGAAAACTTGTACTTGGCCTTTGGGTTGATTTTTTCATTGATTTTTGTTATAGTTTTGCAGCAGAGTTATAAAAACAAACGGATATGCAAAACAGAAAAATCAAATCAGGTAGGCTGCTGGTGGTTTTGGCAGCAGTGTTCATGGGGGTGACATTCATTTCGGTGTCGTGCTCCGTTGATCGTCTTTGCCATTTGGAAGTTGTGATGAAAAACACCTTGCCAATGGAACTGACCATCAAGACAAAGGATTGCAGTTTGGTGACCTCGCAGGATTCATCCTATCACCCATCGCAGACAATTACAATTCCTGCCCAAGGAGAGGTTTCGGTGGTTTGGGATTATCGTTATCAGATCAATTATCCGCAATACTTTAATGACAACCAATGTGATTCGATGAGGATTGTTTTCAATGATTCGGTTCAAGTTGTGTTTTCAAAAGAAGACAGGAGCAGGTTCAATCCCATCTTGATGGAAAACTACGAAGTGCTTGCCGCCGAGAACAGTTGGGACGGCTGCCTGCGATATACATTTACTGAAGATGACTACCAGAACGCGGTGCAGCAACGAGAATGATGCTTTATCGTTATGCGGGCTTACGTGCTAACGAAGTGGGAACTCCCCCGGCCTGCGGCCACCCCCTCAAGAGGGGGAAGAGCAGGAATGATCACCTACTCAAGGAGAGGGACAAAATGACAAACCAAACAAAAGAAAAAAATAGAAATGAAAAAGACATTTGTAATCATCATTACTGTAATCCTTTATGGCGGATTCTTCGTTTCTTGCTCCGCTAATAGAGGTTTCGTTTCATCGTTGACCTGTGCCGATATCCGACAGGTGCAGCAATTCGAGCCGCTGAATTACGTGGGCATCATCGAGAAGGGCAATAAGATCACCTACAGCGACTCACTTACAACCGTCGCCCAAGGATTGTTTGAGACTGCTTTGTCGAAAGACAGGACTCTTCCCGTTACGAGAACCATCATCATTGAGGACAGCATCATTAACAACAGGGTGCAATACGAAATCTACATGCTGATGAATTATGTGGAGAACAATGTTCGCATGAAGGACATTCCGATTCCGCCCGTTATTGACTCCATCCTTGAAGCAAGAGACGAACGCTTCGGATTGTTGGCTTACAATTGGGGTTTCACTCGCACGGGCGGCAACTATGCCGGACAAATTGGGAAAGGCGTGCTCATCGGCGTACTTACCATGGGTACGGTATACACCGTTCCATACAAGGATATGAGCCGATGCGGCATTATTATAGTTGACAGCAAAAACAACAACCTGGCATACGTGGCTACGGCAAACCGCGAAAGCGACCCACTGAAGGCCGAGACATATAGAAGGCAGATGGAGGACTTGCTGAAGAAGTATAGGAAATAAGTATGTAACAACTAAAATAATACACCAATGAAAAAAAATCTCATCATTATCGTCTTAGCGGTTTTCATGCCGCTGTTCGCTGCTGCCCAATATGGCGGACAGAATGTTTCACTTATCGCTCACGCTGGAGGCGGCTGGGGCGGATTTCCTGGTCGCACAGGTGAAGTTAGAACCGATCATTTTTTAAGTGCCATCGGAGCAGACCTGAAATATGGATTCTCGGACAACTGGTCGCTGCTCGTAGGTTTGGATTATCAATTCCGCTTCTCCAACGCTAGTTATACCACCTACAGTGGTCTTTACAATGGGACTAACAAAGTGTTCCTCAGCGGTCATTATCTCCGATTACCCATCCGGGTGGAGTATGATTACAACTGGTTCTATATGGCTGCAGGACCTTACCTTGAAAAGGGTTTTGGCAAAATGCCTGGCACCAATGAGATTGGCCTCATCGGTGGCAATGTAGAATTAGGTGGACGCATAGATCTCAATCGAAACGACCACCTTCGCATTGGCCTGCTCACCAGTTTTGGCACTTCTTTCCGATACAGATATACCCATTTGGATGAGGAAGGAAATGCTATAGACAATGAAAGAACCGTGCGTGTAGGCTATAAGGAACTCAACTGGCTGTTGCGCGTGGGGTATGAGCATAGGTTTTAAGACAAATAGAAATGAAAAAGACGTTATTATTCGTATTGGCACTGGCGGTTGTTTGCTTTATGCCGTCATGCGGGAAAGACCCGAAACCAGGTGAAGAACCTACCATTAACCAAATCACCTTGGGTGATTATGAAGGTATGGATGTCGTGACCTACGACAACATTGAGTGGGAGTACTTTGAACTAAATAGTGATATGTCATACTACTCAAAGGAATTTGACGTGAATGGGGATGGAACCAATGATTTTTCAATAGTATCGGAAGTGTCCGTTGACCCCAACAGCGAAGACCTCAATCATCCAAGGTATATGTATAACATTTCGCTGCACAGTTCCAGCAACTTGAAATTTCATTCGCAAACCGTCTTGAACGAAGTTTACTATCATGTCGACTCAACCATTTATCCCACCGACAGCATTCCCTTGATTTATCTTGATTACAGACTGACATGCAACAAACTGCTTGAATCTGACCCGCTCCAAGAATCCTACAATTTGGATGTTCTTGTTCAACATGAGAAAGATGACATGCTAAATTCGGATGATTCCTTTATGTCAAGTCCTTATCCTTATTTTGTTTTATACGAATCTAATAGGGAATTCCCATATCTTCTCAACCCTGAAGTGACGGAAGCCACCGTGTATGTATCAGAAGTTCTTGCCTCGGTAGAATGCTATAATCTTCCGATTGACGAGGCAACCTATATCGGCTTCAAGTATATGAAAGAAAGTACGGCACGCCTTGGTTGGATAAAAATCATCATCGAGTATAATGCCAACGGCGATTTGATTGCCAGACCATTGGAGGCGGCCATACAACAATAATTGGACAGACCTCCTCAGAGGGGGTGGGAAGGACAGATAAGACTAATAGGACTGATAAAACCAACAAGACAATGAAAACGATAATGAAAATCATGATGCTTTGCTGCCTGATGGTTTTGGCAGCGACGGGTTATGGCCAACAATGGGAACTTGATTTTGGCGACCAGAACGACATCAACCAGCATTCGCGTATCGATGCGGGCGTGATTGATGCGAATGAGGATGCCGTTTTGATAGGCCGTTTCGGCCGTCGCCGCGACTGGAACACACAACTCATCAAGGTGCATCCCGATGGGAGTTATGAAAGACGAGTGTGCGAGGATTTGCCGAAAAGGTTGTTTATGAAAGACGTGGTT
>JAFWRA010000168.1 GCA_017508895.1 Bacteroidales bacterium | reverse complement strand
CGAACTCGCGACCCCGACCTTGGCAAGGTCGTGCTCTACCAACTGAGCTATTTCCGCAAAAGCGGAGCGGAAAACGAGACTCGAACTCGCGACCCCGACCTTGGCAAGGTCGTGCTCTACCAACTGAGCTATTTCCGCTTGCGAATTGCGGTGCAAAAGTACAACTTTTTTCAATACCGCAAGCATTTTAGAGAAAATTTTTCTTTCTTTGTAGTTTTTTCGCTGTTTTTGCGTCAAATAGATAAACGATTCTGAACGATGAAAGAGAAAGAAACGGAATTTTCGGGCCTCGTGAAAAGGTACAAAAACACCATTTACACGGTGTGCTATCTCTTCTCGAAGGGCCAGGATGAGGTGAACGACCTGTTCCAAGAAACGCTCATCAACTTGTGGCGGGGCTTCGACACGTTCAAAAGGCAATGTGACGTGAAGACTTGGATTTGGCGCGTCAGCCTCAACACCTGCCTCACCGCCGAGCGCAAGAAAAAACGCAGCGTGGAGACCGTGCCGCTCTCGATGGAAATCAACCTCTTCACTGACACCGACGACGACACCCGACAAATCCAGCAACTCTATAACCGCATCAACAAACTTGGCGTGGTCGATAGGGCCATCATCCTGCTTTGGCTCGAAAACATGAGCTACGAGGAAATCGGGCAAATCATCGGCATCTCCACCAAGAATGTCTCCGTCAAATTGGTCAGAATCAAGGAACAACTGAAGAAAATGTCAAACGATTAAAAAACGCAAAGCAATGGAAAACAAGGAATTGGAAGAAATGCGGGCGCAATTGGCCACCTTGAACGGAAAGCTGGACAACGAAAGCATCGTTGACGAAAGGCTTGTCAATGAAGCCACAAAAAAGCACGTTTCCGAATTGCGGCGGAAACTGATTGGCAGAATCGTCATAATTACCCTGTGGGCAACTTACTTTTATTGGAAACTTGAACTTGGTATATTTCTACTTTGGTGCGTGGGTCTTCTCGTAATAAGCATTTACACATATCTTGTGGTTCGCCAAGGCAATTCCGCATCCATGCCTGTGACGGAATACGCACGACGGCTCCGCAAGACCCTGAAAATCTACAAAATAGGGAACAGGTTTCTATGGATATTAACCATTATCCTTATATTGGCTTGGGCAACATACGTACTTGTCTTAAATTGGCCATCAAATTTAGAACAAGCATTTATCATATTATTTATGTGTTTCTTGTTCGCTCTAATCCTGTTAGTGACCTTTTTTATCAGCAATGTGTATATTACCCCTGATGTCGAATTGAAGTTGGAGCAGATTTTGGAGGATTTGGAGAAGGATGAAGATTCATGATAGGATTACCTACCATAGGCATCCTCTTAATTAACATACGACCTGCTCCAAACGGAAATCAACTTCAAAGGATCGTAGCCCAACACTTCTTTCCCCAAAGCACTTATCCGTGGTTTTAAGCCTTTTTTTAAAGACTCCTGTATATACTTGACATTAGGTGTTGAGTTCGCCTCAATAAGTTCAACCTCCCCATTAGGAAGCAAACAAATATCCCATCCCACGAAAACAATTTCAGGAAGCATGGTGGTCAATTCCTTACATGCCTCAATAATCTTATCCCAAAGAGGAATACGATAACCCGTGATAATCTTGCCCGTAATAGGATGACAAGAGTATTTATTCCCATCTTTATCCGTTCCCTCTTTTATTGTCACACCCGAATCGACATCTATCATAACAAAGATTCCACCCTGCGAGGTATTGTCAACCACCTGGTCACCCCTACCCATGCGGAACAAGGCTGCTATTGGTTCGCATTTGCCATCTTTTGAAATAGTAATCACCCGTATCGTATTCAATGTTGGCGGATTAAATGATTCCAGTTCTTCACATCCCGTGACAAATTCCTCCACTATCATTATGTTTTCACGACAATACTGGTACAATTGAGGCAAATCCTTGGGCTCTTCTTTTTTTAGTTTCATCACGCCTTCGCCCAGAGATCCATACACCGGCTTCACAATACAGTCCAAAGAACTTACAAACTCAGAAAAAACTTCGAATGTAACATCTTTAGCACTTATCCATTTTCTGTGAACATACTTCCTAAACACCTGGAGCGTTTTTGCCTTATTAAAGAAGTAGCCGCGAACACTACTATCAACCGTTTTCCTATAAATACACCTCATCTCGGTCTCAGAAATGTAATCTTTCCATTGTTTTTTGTCCAGACGCCAAAACTGGAAAAAAAGCATGTATTCATCGTATGCCACCCTATTCTTATCCAAAGCCTCCCTATACTCAGACAAGCTACCATGAACCGGTTTCTCTTCCTCGAATCTTTTTACTGCTTCTTCCCAATAGTCCTTCCTCTCTTCTTTAAGCTGCTTTATTTCATGCCAGATAGGGCGATGGTGATATATCTCTATTAGTTTGCTTTTAATACTCATACTCATTAGCACTTAGAAATAACAAAACACTTATAATCTATTGATTTTCTTCTTTATTGTATTTTAGGATTACATGATTCACTAAGAGGGTAATTCATCCAGCAAGGCGCAAAAGTATGTCTTTTTATTCTATTTGACAATATTTTGTTATTTGTTTTTCGGTGTAAACATCATGTTCGATATGGTTTCCAAAGTATTTGCTTAAAGAAAGATTGAATGTCAAGTTCAAAACCTACCATAGACGCTTTCATATTTGACATACGACTTGCTCCATATCGAAGTCAGACCTACAGGATCATAACCGAGGACCTCTTTTCCTAATGCACTAAGCATAGGTTTCAAACCTTTTTGATAGGCAGTTTGAAGTCCAGTTATATTAGGATAAGAATTCACCTCCATCATTTCAATATCACCATTTGGAAGTACACAAATGTCCCATCCTGCAAAAACCATCTCAGGCACAATGGTCGACATTTCCTTGCACATATCCACCACCTTTTGCCAATGCGGAATGACAAAGCCTTTGAAAACCTTTCCTGTATCAGGATGTGCTTTATACCGATTCCCTGCTTTATCAGCTCCATCACCAATAATAGTACCTGTTTCCAAATCAATGGCTGCCACAATTCCACCGGCTGAAGCATTATCAACGATATTGTCACACACGCCAACACGCAACTCTGAAGCCACCAATTCGCAATGCCCATCCTTTGAGATGGTAAATACCCGAATCGTATTTAGAGACTGCGGATGAAAAGACTCTATTTCCTCGCAGGCTCTTAACCGTTCTTCGATCATATAGTTATTCTTTCGACAAAAATCAAACAACTCATGCCAGTTTTGATCCTCACCTTTCCGAATCATAAACACGCCTCGGCCAAGGGTTCCAAAAATCGGTTTCGCTATGCAATCGGTCGAAGAAACGAACTTATCAAAGTCTTCAAAAGACATTGAGCCAGTATATGCCCATTTCCTATGAACATAACCATCGAACCTCTTGAGAAGCAAGACTTTGTTACTACATATTGTATCGAAACTCACTTCAACGGTTTTCCTGTAGATACATCGCATCTCCATTTCCGAAATGAATTCATCACGATGTTTTTCGTCCAAATCCCAAAACTTATAGCACTTCATATACTCATCATAAGAAACCCTATGGCGATACAATGCCCGCTTGTAATCCGACAAACTTCCATGCCCAGGATGCTCGTCATTGTATTTTTCAATCGCTTCGTCCCACAAGTGTTTCCTATCTTCCTGTAATTTCCTCAATTCACGGTAAATGTAATAGAGCCGACGGAATTTTTTCAATCTTTTCTTTATAATCGTCTTAATTGAGTTCATAACTATCTTATTATCAACTTAGAAAGCATCAATAATAATATCCATATTTTCCAAGAAACCTCACACACGACTTGCTCCACACGGAAATAAGGTTTAGGGGATTATATCCAAGAATTTCTTTTCCTTTAGTCTGGAGCCTCGGCTTCAAGCCTTGTTTTCTTGCCGTTTGGAGCCCTATGACACCAGGGAAAGCGTTTGCTTCTATCAACTCAATCTCACCGTTTTGACGCACACAGACATCCCATCCTACAAATACAGTTCCTTGGACAACTGTGGCCGCTTCTT
Organism: Bacteroidales bacterium; assembly: GCA_017508895.1. Next base: position 24,295 of record JAFWRA010000168.1, on the reverse strand, counting down.
TGCAAACCCTTACAATTTCATCCCAATGCGGAATCATAAAACCCTTGATAGCCTTCCCCGTACCAGGGTGATTCACGTATTCATTCCCGAACATGTCAACACCGTTTTCAATTAAAGCACCCGTCACAACATTTATGGAGGCCAAAATGCCTCCACAACTGGCATTGTCGACCACATTTTCACCGATACCCATACGGAATTCTGCATCAAGTATTTCAACTTTGTTTTTATTTGAAATGGTCACTACCCTAACCGTATTTAGAGACTGAGGATGGAATTCTTCGATTTCCTCGATTGCTCTCAAACGTTCTTCAACAATGAAATGATTCTTGCGGCAATATTGATATAATTCTTCAATACGATTTTCATCACCACCCTTTTGAATAAAAAAAACGCCCTGACCTTTCATTCCTCTTCTTGGCTTTGCAATACAATCCATAGACATCACTAAATCTTTGAATACTTCAAAACCCATCGCATCAGGATTCATCCATCTTCTATGAACAAATTTGGCAAAAACCTCAAGTCCATCCAATTTGTCAGAAAAACAATTGGCTACATTGATTTGAACAACTTTTCGGTAGATACACTGCATCTCTCTGTCTGAAATATACTCACCCCACCTCTTCTTATCCAAATCCCACAATTTGTATGCATTATATTCCTCATACAAAAACCTATGCCGATACAAGGCTCGCTTATAATCCCTTAAACTTCCGTGCTTTGCGGTCCCTTTGTCAAATTGTCTGACTGCATCCTTCCACAATACGCTTCTTTCCTCCTTCTTCTTCATTATTTCCCTATAAACATAATATGGGTATCGGAGTTTTTTGATTTTGTCTCTTATCGCTTTCATTTAGGTAACTGTTCGATGTTGAAAAACAATCACTAACGATTCAACAACTTCTTAATCTCGTTCAACTTCATCAAGGCTTCAACAGGGGTCAATGTGTCGATGTTGGTATTAAGAATATCTTCCTTGATTTGAAGCAGCAGTGGGTCGTCCAGCTGAATGAAACTCAGCTGCATGGCATCGTCTTGCTTTTTCGCGGCGGCTTTCTCCACATCTTCACTTGTGTGCGACTTTTCCAAAACACTAAGCAAAGCCGTGGCGCGTTCGATGACCTTGCGCGGCATACCTGCCATCTCGGCCACATGAATACCAAAACTGTGGGCGCTGCCACCCCGCTTCAACTTGCGCAGGAAAACCACCTTGTTGCCCACTTCCTTCACCGACACATGGTAATTCTTGATGCGGGCGAAGGAATCCTCCATCTCGTTCAGCTCATGGTAATGCGTGGCAAACAACACTTTGGCGCGACTCACAGGGTGGTCATGCAAGAACTCTGTGATAGCCCAAGCAATGCTGATTCCGTCGTATGTGCTGGTGCCTCGCCCGATTTCGTCTAATAGCACAAGGCTTCTTGATGAAACATTATTCAAAATGCTCGCTGTTTCGTTCATTTCCACCATAAAGGTCGACTCACCTGAAGAGATGTTGTCTGAAGCGCCCACACGGGTGAAGATCTTGTCAACCAAGCCAATACGAGCCGAAGCTGCTGGCACAAAGCATCCCATCTGAGCCATCAGCACAATCAAGGCAGTTTGACGAAGCAGAGCCGACTTACCCGACATATTGGGACCTGTGATAATGATGATTTGTTGCTTGTCGCGGTCAAGGTAAACATCATTTGCAATGTAACTTTCCCCAACAGGCATCATTTGCTCAATAACAGGATGCCGACCTTCTTTAATATCAAGCACAAAAGAGTCATCAATAACAGGTTGTATATAATTGTTTTTCAGCGATATACTAGCAAAACTAACCAAACAATCGATACGGGATACAATAGAGGCATCCACCTGTATCGGCTCCACAAACTCGGTTACTGCAGTGACCAATTCATTGTAAACCCTTTGCTCGATGATACTAATCTTTTCTTCAGCCCCAAGAATCTTCTGCTCGTATTCCTTTAGTTCCTCTGTGATATAACGCTCGGCATTGGTCAAGGTCTGTTTGCGAATCCACTCTGCTGGCACCTTTTCTTTATGCGAATTGGTGACTTCAAGGTAATAACCGAACACATTGTTATAGCCCACCTTCAAGGATGTGATGCCCGTACGTTCTGTCTCCCGACGTTGGATATTCATCAAATACTCCTTGCCAGAGCGCGATAGGTTGCGCAACTCATCGAGTTCGGCATCCACACCTTCTGAAATATAATTGCCCTTGGAGAGCACGGCAGGTGCATCGGGGTTCAAGTCTTTCTTGATGCGCTCACGTATGGAAACACAAGGATTGAATTGCTCTGCAAAGCGTTGTAAAGCAGAATATTGACTTTCTTCACAAGCATTCTTAAGCACCTCGATTTGTTCTAAAGCACGTCCCACCTGAAGCAACTCTCTAGGATTCACCCTCGACAATGACACCTTGGAAATCAAACGCTCCAAATCCCCCACTTGACGCACAGCATCTTGGAACTTTTGAATTTGCTCACGATGTTCCACGAAATAGCGCACCACCTCATAACGTGCCTCTATTTGCTCTTTGTTCTTCAAAGGCAGACTCAACCATCTGCGCATCAGTCGTCCTCCCATAGGCGACACGGTCTTGTCGATGACGTCAATCAAGGTCTTGGCATTGAGATTGGCCGTGTGTAAAAGTTCCAAGTTGCGGATAGTGAATTTATCGAGCCATACATATTGTCCCTGGTCAATGCGTGAAAGCGAGGTAATATGGTTCAACTTATCATGCTGCGTTTCAATCAGATAATGAATCGTAGCACCCGCAGCAATGATACCTTTAGGGAAGTCGTCTACGCCGAAACCCTTCAACGAAGCCGTGTGAAAATGCTTGTTGAGCACTTCGTTGGCATAGTCTTCAGTGAAGACCCAGTCGTCGAACACAGTCAAGTAATACTTTGCGCTAAACAAGTCGATAAAGTCCTTTCGCTTGTTGCGCTGCACCAACACCTCGGAGGGGTTGAAGCTTTGCAACAACTTGTCAATGTATTCGTTGGAACCCTGAGTCAGGTAGAACTCGCCAGTAGAAACATCCAGAAATGCTACACCGGAAGACTCTTTGTCGAGATGAACCGAAGCCAGAAAATTGTTCTCTTTCTGCTCAAGCACATTGTCATTATAGGTGACGCCTGGGGTCACCAGTTCCACCACCCCTCTTTTGACCAACTTTTTGGTCAGCTTTGGGTCTTCAAGTTGCTCGCATACAGCCACTTTTAGGCCTGCACGTACTAATTTTGGCAAATAGGTATCGAGCGCATGATGAGGAAATCCCGCCAATTCAATCGAATCGGCGATGGCGCTTGAGCGCTTAGTTAGCACAATACCTAGTATTTCAGAGGATTTTACCGCATCTTCTCCATAAGTCTCGTAAAAGTCGCCTACCCGGAAGAGCAACATGGCATCGGGGTATTTCGACTTGAAAGAGAAATACTGTTTCATCAAAGGAGTTTCGGTCGCTTTTTCTGCCATAAACACTCAAATTATTGGGTACAAAATTACCAATTTGTTTGAAACAATCCGCTTGTTCATTCAAAAAAAACTATATTCACGTCTAGCAGACTTCTTTTTTCTGTTACTTTGCCGACTAATAGAAATAAATAGCTCTGACGAGACATAATGCCTTCAGCGTAGTTAAAAAGAGATGTCAACAACGAAACAAAATGAAAAAGCCATGCGCAAACTGAGTATGGACGAGTTGAACCGCCTCAGCAAAGAAGACTTTGTGAAAGCGGAGAAACTACCTATAATAATAATACTTGACAATATCCGCTCACTAAGCAACGTGGGCGCCTTTTTCCGTACCGCCGATGCTTTCCGCATTGGAGAATTGATTTTGTGTGGCATCACCGCTTGTCCACCTCACCGCGAGATACACAAGACCGCCTTGGGAGCCGATGAAACCGTTAAATGGCGTTATTTTTCAACGACAGCGGAAGCCTGTCAATCATTGAAAACCGAAGGATACGACATATTTGCAGTAGAGCAGGTGGAAAACAGCATCGCCCTTCAATCCTTCACTTTTGAGCCGCACACCGCTTATGTCTTGGGCAACGAGGTGGAAGGCGTCAGCGATGAGGCCTTGTCCTATTGCAAAGGTGCCGTTGAGCTGCCACAAGAAGGCACAAAACACTCCATCAATGTGTCGGTTTGTGCCGGAATTGTCATGTGGGAAGCCTTCAATCAACTCAAATTGAAGCCAAAATAAGCCTGTTTTTTCGCTTTTTTCGCTGAAAATCACCAAAAAAAGAGTTTTTTTTCGGTTTTTTGCATTTGTAATTAAATAATTTCCTATTTTTGTTGGCTAATTGGAATAGTATAAAAAAGAATAATATCAACTAATTAAAATCATTACAAACCTAACACAATTACGTTATGAAGAAAAATTTGACTTTTTCAAAGCTGCTGATGCTCGTCGTCATGGCTGTGCTTCCCTTCAGCATGTATGCTCAGGAAGGCAAAAAACATTCAAAACCTGCTGAGAAGTATTGGTACATCCAAGCTGATGGTGGTCTTTCCATCAACCATGGTGACTTGGCCAATTACAACGGCGGTATTTGGGACGATTTCGGTCACTTCAAGACCATGGCGTTCCAAAACTTCACAAAGAACTGGAATGCCCATTTTGGTGTTGGTTACCAATTTGGCAAAGTCGTCGGCTTGAACCTCAAGGGTGGTTATGGTCTCCTTTCGGGTCACAAGCACACTGTTGACAACAAACAAACAGCTTTACAAGCCCTTGTTTTTGCCAACGGTCCTGAAGGCGTCTACTACAACCTCGGCTTTGAAGGAACTAATTACATTGAAGGTAACTTGAATTTGACCTTCAATCTCTTCAACATGTTCAACTACAATCCGAGAAGAGTCATCAACTTGGTGCCTCATATTGGTATCGGTGGTATCTATTACAAATATGGTGTGGTCAACCAACTTAACTATAATGCTGACAACAAAGTTGATGAAGTGTCAGGCCAAATCACTCCTGCTGCTTCCAAGCGCGACCTTACCTTCACTGTCCCCGCTGGTATGGAATTCACCTTCAACATCGCTCCTAAATTCGATCTCTTCATCGATTACACCTACCTCTTCACTGGTAAGGACAACCTCGACAATGTGAAGAAATCAAACGAGCAAGGCCGTATCATTAACGACATGGACATGTACAGCCAGCTGAACCTCGGCCTCCGCGTGAAGTTCAACAATCCTTGCGACATCGACAAGATGGCCCGCGAGTCGAAGAAAATCACCTACCGCGTGAATCCTGACCCGCTGGTTAAGGGTGAAGACGGCAATGTTTGCTTCGACGTCATCGTCACCATCCCCGGTGAATACTTCGAAAAGCAAGCTGTCATGAACCTGAAGCCTTACCTTGCCTACAACGGTGGCCAAATCGACCTTGATCCTATCACCTTCGTGGGTGAAAAAGTCAAGGGCGAAGGCGACTTCCGCGTCAACTACAAGGAAGGTGGCGAGTTCACCAAGCACTACTGCATGCCTTACCAAGAGGAAATGGCCAACTGCGAACTCATGGGCGACCCGATGTTCTATGTCTATGACGGCACCATCTATCCTACCCAAGAGGAAATCGTGAATAACACCTACTTCGCTCAAGGTTCCACAGTGAAACTGGCTGACGGCGTCATTGTGAAAGATGAGTACATTGACGAAATCGTTTATGACACCATCGAAAAGGTTCGTGCTGTCAAAAAGCTCACTTATTTCTTCAACAAGGACAGATACAACATTGCTGACAGAAAGAAACTCAACAAGGAAGCTGATGCAGCTTTCACCGACCTGCTGAACGCTGGTGAAAAGGAATTCGAAATCAGAGCTTGGGCTTCACCTGAAGGCGAAGAAGGACACAACAACGAGCTTTCCAACAACCGTGACAATGCTGCTGAGAAGCAGATGATGAAGCTTGCCAAGAAAGCTGAAATCACCATCAATGGTAAAGGTTACGGTGAAGACTGGGAGACCTTCAAACAACTCGTTAAAGACTCCGACCTGAAAGACAAGGATGCTATCCTGAACAACATCAACAACTCCAGCAATCCTCAGAAGACCATCAAGGAAATGTGCGCCATCTATCCTCAACTCGAAAAGGATATTCTGCCGCAGCTCCGTCGCGCTGAAGTCTATGTGAATGAAACCTACAAGGATGTCGTTTCCAGAACCATCAAAGTGAAAGTGGAAAAGAAGTAATCCGTTTCATCTGACAACAGAAAAGCCGCTCAATGAGCGGCTTTTTTTGTATGTTCCGAAATAGGTATAGACTCAAAACGACACCCGATGCATCCCGATTTCATAGGGTTTGTCTATGGCATCGATGATGCTTTGATAGTCCTTTTCGTTGGCCACGAAATCAAGGCGGTTGGTGTCAATCAGCAAGATGCGCATATTTCCTTGCTGCTGACGAAGAAAATCGAAATAACCTTGCTGAATATTATCCAAATAGGTATCGCTAATCTCCTGCTCATAAGCGCGTCCACGCTTACGAATGTTAGCCTGAAGGCGCTCCACGTCAGAATAAAGATATACCAACAATTCAGGCTTTGGCATGTCCGAAAAAATAATGTTGAAAAAACGAGAAAACAGTTGGTATTCGTCATCCTGAAGATTATTCTTGGAGAAAATTAGCGACTTGGCCACATAATAATCTGAAATGATGAAGTCGTGAAAGAGGTCAAGTGCTCCCAGCTTGTCTTTCAGCTGCTGATAACGTAAGGCCAAAAACGTCATCTCCACTTGAAATGAATATTTGTCAGGCTCTTTGTAAAACTTGGGAAGAAACGGATTCTTGTCGCCTTCAAACTCCTCCAACACTAATTTGCCGTTGAAATCGTTGGCGATGCGGGTAGCCAGAGTGGTTTTGCCTGCTCCCACCGTTCCCTCGATAGCTATATAGTTGTAATTCATAATTCTTCGTCATTATTAGACTTAATCACTCTAACAATAGAATTGTCGGGACAAAGTTGAAGCAATTCCACTTGTGTCATTTGAAATATCGGATGAACGAAGTCAGGGTTCACCTCACAAAGCGGCTCCAAAGCGAACCGACGCAAATGCAACCGTGGATGTGGAACTGTTAGTGTCTCCGTATTAATGATGCGGTTACCAAAATACAAGATATCCAAATCGGCTGTACGCGAAGCATATCCCTGTCGATCGGCATATCTCACACGTCCCAATTCACTTTCAATCTCCAACAACTCAACCAATAAGCATTCTGGATTTAGTTCGGTTTCCAATACGATAACACGATTTAGAAACCATGAATCAGCCTCAAAGCCCCATGGCTCCGACTCGTACGCCTCCGAAACCTTCACTATGCGGCCATACCTATTATTAATTAATTGGCAAGCCTGGGCAAAAATATGATTCTTGTCACCCATATTCGCTCCAAAGAGAATGTAGCAGGTTTCCATTGCTAGATTTTTTGCAAAAATAACGTTTTGTGACAAACACTAATAAATAAAATGCTACTTTTGTGGTCTATTTCGATTAAAAACAAACAAAAACATAGCATCATGAAATTCGGAAAAGTTGTTCTCGCCGCATTTATCGGCACTCTTATTGCTTTGGTAATCAATTTCTTCATTAAGGTTGGTGTGGTCTCTTCCATGATCTCCAACATGTCAAAAAACACGGAGACTTCCACTACTGTAAAGCCTAATTCCGTGCTTTACATGAAACTTAACTATGATATTCCAGACCGAACGGTTGACAATCCTTTCGGAGCCATTGATTTTCAGTCGATGGAATCGATTGATGCTACAGGTATGAACGACATCTTGCGCAACATCGAACATGCCAAGACCGACCCGAACATAAAGGGTATCTACATGGAACTGAGCAGCATCCCCACTTCCACCGCCACCTTGCAGGAAATCCGCAACAAACTCGTTGAGTTCAAGGAATCGGGAAAATTCATTGTCACTTACGGTGAAAGCTATTCGCAAAGCGCTTATTATATAGCCTCCATTGCCGACAAGATTCTCCTGAATCCGGAAGGTGCCCTCGACTTGCACGGCATGGCCACACAAATCACGTTTTACAAACACCTGTTTGACAAGCTCGATGTTGAGATGCAGATTGTCCGCGGTCCCAATAACCGCTTCAAGAGTGCCGTGGAGCCTTATTTCTTGGACAAAATGAGCGAAGCCAACCGCGAGCAGATGGACAAGCTGTTGGGCACGGTTTGGGGGCAAATCCTCCAAGGCATCAGCCAAAGCCGCAACATCAATGTTGAGCAACTCAATATGATTGCCGACAATTTGGAGACCTCTTTCGATGCAAACAAAGCCCTCGAATACGGCCTGGTAGACAACCTGTACTACAAAGACCAAGTGTTGGATGAACTGAAAGGCCTGACGGGCAGCAACAAGAACATCAACGCTATCAGCAATGCCAATTATGCCAAATCCTATAAAGACAAGAACGTGAGTAAGAACGAGGTCGCCATTATCTATGCATCGGGACAAATCTTCGACGGCAAGGGAGATGAAACCACGGCCATCTACTCCGAAAATCTCTCCAAGACCATCCGTAAGGCCCGTGAAGACGAGAACGTGAAAGCCGTTGTGCTGCGCGTCAACTCACCTGGTGGCAGTGCTGTGGCATCGGCTATCATCGGTCGTGAACTCGACCTCACCAAGGAAGTGAAACCCGTCATCGTCTCTATGGGCAACTACGCTGCTTCGGGCGGTTACTGGATTTCCGCCAAGGGTGACTACATCTTCGCCGACCCCACCACGCTTACGGGTTCCATCGGCGTGTTCGGTACCTTCCCGAATGCAAAAGGCTTCTTGAACGACAAGGTCGGCCTGACTTTCGATGTGGCCAAGACCAACGAAAACGCCGAGTTCCCCAACTTCACCGAGCCGCTAACCGAATTCCAATACAGCAAACTGCAAGAAAGTGTAGTTAACACCTATGACCACTTCACCAAACGCGTTGCCGAAGGTCGCGGCTTGACCCAAAACTATGTCGACAGCATCGGTCAAGGCCGTGTGTGGGCAGGTGCCGATGCCATTGGTTTGGGTCTTGTCGACCAGTTGGGCGACATGGAAGATGCCATCGCCTATGCAGTCCAAAAAGCCAACCTCGGCAATGACTACAAGGTGACCGAATGGCCCAAGCAGAAGGACTTCTTCACCCGCATCATGGAGTCGATGAACAGCAACGGCTCCGACCAACTTGATGCTGCCATGAAGCAGAAACTTGGTGCTTACTACGATTACTTCAAAGGCTTGGACAACCTGCAAAAGAACACGGGCATCCAAGCGCGGTTGCCGTTTGATATGATTATTGAATGATAAAAAACGGGGTTTAACCCCGTTTTTTATTTATCATACTCCGCCATCACCTCTTCTCGCTCCATCTGCTTCTCGCCCCAGTCATCCATGAGGTTTTGGAGTTGCTCTTTCTTTTGGCCGTATGCCCAATACCAGTCGTTGTCAATCTTGATGTCAGGATGTTGGTCGGGATTGGCCATGATGGCATCCTGTTCGGCCAGTTCGGCTTCTAACTTGCTGATGGCTTCCTCCAAGCGTTGGATTTCCTTGTCGACCTTGCGGAGCTTGGCATCAATCTGCTTCTTGCGCTCGTAGTTGATTTTGTTCTGCGAAACAGGTTCGGCAGCGACTTTCTGAGGCTGTTGTTTGGCAGCTATCTCCAACTCCTTCAAGTGAGTAAGGTTCTTCTGTTCCAAGAAATCGTAGATGTCGCCAACGTATTCCTTGATGTTAGGCTTGCAGAACTCGTAGACTTTGTTAGTCAAGCCTTGCAGGAAGTCGCGGTCGTGGGAGACGATGATTAAGGTACCGTCGTATTGGATTAAGGCGTTCTTCAAGATGTCTTTGGAGAGCATGTCCAAGTGGTTCGTCGGCTCGTCGAGGACCAACAAATTCGTTGGGAAAAGCAGCATCTTGGCCAAGGAAAGACGGGCTTTCTCGCCGCCCGAGAGCACCTTCACTTTCTTGTCGATATCATCGCCACGGAAAAGGAACGAGCCGAGCAGAGCTTTCACTTTCAAGCGCATGTCGCCCACGGCTACATCGTCTAAAGTCTCGAAGACGGTCTTGTTCATGTCGAGCATGTCCTGCTGATTTTGGGCGTAATACCCAATCTTCACTTCGTGACCCAGTTTCACTTCGCCTTCATGGTCGAGCACACCGCAGATGATTTTAGATAGTGTGGACTTACCTTCACCATTGCGTCCCACAAAGGCTATCTTCTCCCCTCTCGGAATCAACAGGTTGACGTCTTTTAAGATGACTTTGTCACCGTAAGACTTACCAACATGATTGAGTTCCAAGGTCACCTTACCGGAATGCGGTGCAGGCGGAAACTTGAAGTGTATGGCCGTGCTGTCGATGTCGTCAATGACGATTTCATCCATCTTCTCAAGCAACTTCACGCGACTTTGCACCTGCTTGGCCTTAGTCGCCTTATAGCGGAACCGCTCGATGAAGGCCTCGATGTTCTTGATTTCGCGCTGCTGGTTCTCATAGGCCGAACGCTGCATATCAACACGCTCCTCACGCAGGCTGACATAGTCAGAATACGGTACCTTGTAGTCATAAATCTTGCCGTTCGAGATTTCCACCGTGCGGATAGTGATGTTATCGAGGAAGGCACGGTCGTGCGACACCATCAGAATGGCAGCGTAATAGGCTTTCAAGAAACCTTCGAGCCATTGAATGGACTCGATGTCAAGGTGGTTGGTAGGCTCATCGAGAAGAAGCAAATTTGGCTTTTTTAGCAGGATTTTGGCCAGCTCCACGCGCATCTGCCAGCCGTTGCTGAACTCGCGCATGGGACGCAGCATATCCTCGTGGCCAAAACCCAAACCGACCAGAATTCGTTCCGCCTCGCCTTCGATACTGTTACCACCAAGCAAAGCAATGCGGTCATTCAAATTGTTCAGTTTGACAATGAGCTTTTCATATTGTGGGCTTTCGTAGTCGGTGCGTTCGGCCAGTTCCTGCTGCAGACGCTCCAAATCGCGTTCCAGCTGATGGTATTCGTCAAAGGCGGAAAGCGCTTCATCCATAACCGTCTTTGTACTGTTGACATTCTTTTCTTGGGGTAGATAGCCAATGGTAACGCCTTGCGGGATAATGACATCGCCCTTCGAAGGCTGTTCCAATCCACAGATGAGTTTCAGTAGCGTAGTCTTGCCCGCGCCGTTTTTACCCACTAGACCGATGCGGTCCTTCTCACGAATCAAAAAGGAAATGTCGGTGAAGAGGTCTTCACCTGTGAAGTGCATACTCAGGTTTTGGATTGAAATCATGGCTTACCGTTTTGCGGCGGCAAAGATAAGGATTTTAGAGCTTTGCTCAACGAGAAAGCACGAGACGCCTTGTTACCACTCCATTTTGCGAACTGACCCTCAGCCAATACAAACCATTCTCGAAGCCCGACAAATCGAGTTGCAAATAATCACCAATCACCTCTTTGTTGAGCATTACTTGACCCAAAGCATTATAAACCATCACCTTTTGCAAACCCTCTAACTCGAGGGTAACAAGTCCATTTGTGGGATTTGGATACAGCTTAAAAGAGGATTCCAGATTCTCTTCGGCCAAGGTAAGGTCAATGGCTACATAATTGAGTTCTGGGTCGTTCAGAGTAACAGCATAATCAGACTCGCAGGTCTCGCCATCATCAGCCAAATAGAAAGCCGTCAAGCGGTAGTAGACATCATCATGAGTCTCCTCAGCAAGATTGTCGCGATATTCGTAATACAACTGACTATCAACAGCGGGAATTGATGCCACTTGCTCATAGTCTGTATTGTCGAACGAGCGATACAGGTTATATTGCTGTAAAATATAACCGTCTTTTCCAAGTGCCACATCGCGTCCAGATTGGTTGGTGACAAAAGCCCGTAACATCCAAGTGTAGTGCATATTGAAGGTATGCATGTCGGTCCAGGTCTCGCCGTCCAACGACACCCATCGTCCGTTAGGATTTCCCATGTCCTGACATGCTGCAGCAGGACGCGCCAAACCTTGCTGCCCAATAACAATCCAAAGTGGTTCGTTTTCAGGGATTTCGTATTCGGGACTGATGGTTTCCTCATGCCACGCATGGGCGTTTGTCAAGCTCATGTTTTGTGAACGGACTAGTGTACGCGGTGCCAATTCGCCACCCACATAAATCCACAGTTGGTAAGTACCGGCTCCCACGTCGTATAGTGAAACTTTCCTTAAAGCCGTACCAACATAATCAGCCAAGTCTTCAGCATCAAAGCGGATGGACCAGAAGATGCGTGGTTCTCCATCTCCGCCCAAAGTACTTTTATTGACGCCATCGTCGTAATAAAGCCATTGCTCAATCGGCTCAGGACGTTCACCCCACGAAACCAACGCACCATGATCGGAATCGTTTTCGTAATAGGTTTCACCATCCAATTTCGCAGGCGGGTCACAATAAGTGGGAAAAGTTGCCACCGTACATTCCTCACACGACATGGAATAATAGGTACCATCCAATGCTCCACCATACACCAAACGCAAACAATATGTCACCTCATCATGCATCGTGACAGTCTCGTCCAAGAATGTTTCGGCATCAGTAAAGCCAAGATAAGCACCATCACGATACAAGAATGCACCCAGAAACTCGCCTTCGGGATAGGTCCATGACAAGAGGAGAGCCTCGTTGTGCAGCGACCAGTTCAAACCCGTAGTACTTCCTTGGAAATCAGAGCAAGGATGATACACCCACTCGCAAGCGTACCAATCACAAGTGTCGGAGAGATAAACAGGACGCACTTGAGCCCAACAGGTATCGCCTCCTGAAAGGTTGCTGACGTCAAACTGGAAGTCATTCGTCGTAGAAGTTCCCACAAATGCTCCGTTCAACATGACCTCGAAATGCTGTAAATCACGAACTTGACCATTTTCCAAGTTCCAAATCGCCCAACCCGTGGAAGAGACATACAGACTGTCGATGCCATTCGTAGCCTCCATCAACTCAATCTCGACTTGTGTCGGACCAAAAACAGAAAACATTGAATCTGAGACATAATCCACAAAGCCATCAAGATGCACCCTCAACTCATACTCGTCACGGTAGACACCATTCAACAATAGATGCCCGTTGGCATCAAATGTGCCTTGATACTCATGGCCTTGTTGAGAGAAAAGCGTCGCCACTGCTCCCAAAGGCGGCTGCCCAACATTGGTGGTAGCATTAATCTCTAGAGTCGTAGTCATATCCTTGTCCAGATAAGCCGACCAAATGGTATCAGAATTACCGCGGTTGCCTTCGTAATGGCAGCTCACCCCCCAGCGGTATTGACCCCAGGGCAGGCTGTTCCAATTCATGTCCATAAAGGCGGTATCTGCCAAATGCGAAGCCATCATTACAGGCTCTTCTTCAAAACGGCTACGGAATAGGTCGTAGTATTGAAAAGAGCGTGTCGCTTTTGTACTGTCCTCTTGATAGAAATGGATGCCGTCAACATAAAAGCAATCCTCGCCCAAATCCGTAGAAGCATCTTTCTGATAGGTCCAGCGAAATACATGTTCGCCCACCGTGACATCGAATTGATGTTCCGTCCAGTCTTCCTCGCCTGAACACTCCATCTTTTTCACACCATCAAGATAGAAACGCCCCATGTCCCATGGACTTTCCGACGAAATCTTGCTGAAAAAGCACATCTGACCTGCCATAGGGATATATACCGAGACTTCAATTTGAGAGACGCCATTACCTTGCCCTTCACAAGACGACTTCATGCAATACACGCCTTCATAGGCATGGATGGAGTCGATGACCCAAGGAAAATCGGAAAGTGCATGGTTCCAGTTGAAACGACTGAAATCGCCCGACTCAAAACCTTCATACAGTTCGGGATCGTGCATCGACCAACTGAGACGCACCAAGTCATCAGTGAATTGTCGTGCTGCCACATAACGCACTGGGACAAAGACCTCATGAAGATAGAAATCAAGACCAAACAGCCATTGGTCTTCTTCAACATACAATGAGTCAAGAAGATAATCATCCTCATATCCAACTGCAGCAGCCCAAATCGAATACAATCCTTCATTGATAGAATCGGAATAAAAGCCCAAAGAATCCGTAAAAAGTTGATAGACAAGGGTGTCACCAACAACATCAACTCCTGAAAAGGTCACTATTGCATTCTCAATCGGGGTAATAGAATCTTGCTCGTAGACATTGCCATACACCCATACAGCCCCAAAAGCAGTTTGAGTCTTCAGCAATGTGAAAGCCATCAGGGCAAGCCATAACCATATTTTACAATTCACTTTCCCATTCATTACTTCACAAATTTGGCTACCACGCTTTCGGAAGCGCCTTTGACTTGAATAAAATAAACACCTGCCTGCAACTCGTCAACCTTTATGTCGAACTCACCCAAAAGATTGGTTTTCACTTTTACCTCGGGCATTACACACACACCAAGTCCATTCAAGACCGTCACTTGATACATTTCATTTTCTTTCAATCCGCACACAAACAATTCATTCTCTGTCGGATTGGGATACAAACAAAGTTCTATCTTTTCTGAGACAGATCCTTCATACCTCATGTTCACCCTCCCTTCTCGATTGACAAACAGATGCAATCCCGAGACAGCAGGTTGCTCCACAGAGAGGGTGATTTCTTCACACATCCCCCGACCATAACGCGGCAAATCGGCCATCACTTGATAGGTACCTAAAGGCAAGTGGTTGAACCGAAAATGACCAGCTTCGTCGGTGAGCGCAAAGCCCAACACCCTCTGCTTGCCAGCATTGAGAAGCAACACCCCGGCATTTGACAGACCATCAGAGCAATACTCAGCATCCGTCCCTTCCCTCAACCAAGGTTGACAATAGAAATCACGTGCCTTGAAAGGATTCTCTGGCATATCAAACATGCCTGTGATACAACCATCTCCCATATTGAAACCTTGCATCCGCAGGGGTAATTCAATATCCACATCGTAGACATCACCATCCACTACAATCATGTTGGATTCGTTCCATTGAAGGTCTCCAAGATAGTAACAACCAGCTGCATCAACATCCAAAGTGTCGGGGAAAGCATAAAGAACATAAGTATCGGGCAGCAAAGCATCAAATCTAAAGAAGCCATCCTCATCAGAAACAGTACGATAGAATCCAGAGACAAAAGGATTGTCATCGTCCATAGCCGCAGCAATCACTTGGGTATTAGGGCGTAGTGTTCCATCTGACCATGTCTTCCCCTCAAGGATATAGTCCTTGAACAAATCGAAACGAACCACATCAGAGGAATGGCCACAAAATGACCAAACCTCAAGCACCAATTCCACATACCCCTGTTCCTTGTCCACGGATCCTGGATAATAGAGCGTGTGTAATGCCAACGAATCCTCGAAACGACCATCGCCCATGGAATGCCAGCGCAACGAATCATAGTTGTATGCCTCAGCCTGGTCAAGGGGAAGCGGACGGTTCATTCCACTGAAACCATCTTCGCCAGCATAAACACCAAGTGCTTTATAAAGTTCAATATGCATCGCATCCGTTTTGGTAGTGCCATTGCTTGTAACACGTAAAGTCAGCGTCACCTCGCCCACTTCATAATCGGCATCAGAGGGATAATATCTAGGCTTTAACGACAAAGAGTCGGAAAAGACCCCAGTGCCTGAAGTACGCCAAACAAAATAGCTGTACTGGTATGGAATACTGGCATTATCAACCAAATAGCCTGACTGTGAAGCACAAAAATCCCCATCGGGACCAGCATAAGGATAATAAGTGGCAAATGCATAAGCACTTTGACCGACAGAAGCATAAACATCTGGATTAAAATCACGGTCGCAAGCCACAACTGCTAGGTTTTCCGTCTGTTGAGGCGTAAGCATGTAGGAATTCTCTTCAATCCCATCGATGCAATGTGCGAATCTATAATAATTGAAATTACCATAAAACAGTGCATAATGATCAACATCCTGTTCCAAGTTCTCATCCCACGAGATCAACCACTTGTTGTTCACAAACTGCTTCTTCACTCTGAACGGCGGTGCTATAGGAGCCGTGGTATCACATTCCGTCAATCGGGGTTCATAAACAATCTCCCCCAAAGAAGGCGAATCATGGCCATCGAGAATCACAGATTCAATCTCAGCCACAGACTCGGCGTCCCAATAATTTCCCTGCATATCAATATTCTCCGTCGAAACATTAGCAAATAGAGTCAAATCTTTTTTGTAATGCAAGAAGTTGTTGGCATTCATCCGCGACTTCTCAGAAGGAAAACTCACGATCCGCTTCTTGGCTTCACTGATGGTATTGCGTATGAATACGACAGAACCTGAAGATTGGAGGTTAGTCAACACCATCTCATTCTCAAAAAATGTGTTTTTTTCAAAAACCAAATGACAAACTCGCATCATTCTGACGGCCTCATCGTTGCTCCAAAACACATTGTTGCGGATGACAAGCGTATCCATGGCCGCCTTGATGCCGTAGGAGGAATAGCCCGATCCTCCCTCTGGCAAATCGGATGAAATGAGGTTGTTCTCTATATAATTTGTGGCTTCCTTGTCAGAAATGCCTCCAACCGTCTCGAAGCTTATGGCAGTAGCCGCACCTTGGAAACAGTTGTCTGAAACATGATTACGATTGCATTTAAATCCATAGCCGACGTTAGAAATCTCAATATTTATTTGACCTTGATCGAAGATGTTGTGCGTAAAGCGATTATTCTCGCTGTCTTTAGACCGAGCCTTCAGCTCAATTCCAGAGACACATTGATAGAAGAAACAGCTGTCTACCAAAAAATCGCTACAATCAGTCAGTTCAATGCCCTTGCCCGCATAATAGTTGTTGAACGTGCAATGGTTGACAACAACATGGCTACTTGTGGAGGCATTCACTGCCGTCAATGCACCAACCACGTTGACATAGGAAAGCCGCAACGAATCAGATTCATCCACGTTCTTCAGTTGTAAGCCTGCCCAATCATGGGAAAACTCGTAACAGAGCAGATAAATCGAGTCGTTGTTCTGCCCATCAAGCACAAGTCTTCCGCCATCCACGCGTAGATAAGACGATTGTCCGAAATACAGCTTCGTACCTGCCGCAACATGAAGGTCACCGCCTTCGACGACGGTCAGCGACTCGCTCACCAAATATACTGAGTCGGCACCCAATCGGGGCAAGTTCAATACGGTGTCAATCTCACCGTTGAGGGGCACATAATGCTGCGCTTCCACCAACAAGCCTTGTGTCATGAGCCAAAAGACCAAGAGACGCCGTATGAACTTGAATGGTTTCATGGTTTAGAAATAATAAGTCAGACCAAGTCGGAAATCCATCATCCGTAGCTTCATATTGAATGGAAAGTCAGCACGATAGAGCGAGCCACCAGTCACGCGGTATGACATCTCGGGAACGAGTTCGATACGGTTGGCCACTTTGAAGGCTGCTCCTATCCCTCCGAAGAAGGTGAAACGAATCGGATTCACCTGTTCCTTGACAATTGGCGCATGGTAAGGCGACTCGGAAGCATTGAGCGAACCTGCATAATTGACCAAAAAATCAGCTGAGACTCCTGCTTTGAAGAAGCTTCTGAAATGCTCCAATTTGATAAAATCGAAGGTGGCAAAAAGTCCAACGCTCAGGTAATCAAGCTGATTGATGTCACGATAGGCGTAATTCGTGGTGGTCAACGGCACGTATGTGGAATCCAACAAATACTGATAGGTCGTGTCGGTTTCGTGTACCACATAATAGGTATCCAAGGTGTCGTTCACATAGTAGTCGCCAAAGAAATCTGTTTTCTCAAGCAAGAAACGGTAGTGCACCGAGCGGTAGGACAAATTCATGCCCACACTTAAGCGATTTTGTTTATAGCCGCCATCCAATCCTACACTATAGCCAGAAACCGGAACCACATCCATCAAACCGTTTTCAATCTCGGGGAAAGCTTTTTCATACTTGAAATTCGTTGGGCTCGCAGCCACAGAGGCTCCAATGAACCAACCATTATCCCTGAACTTCGGCCATGGAATCGTCAGTCCCTCATGCACGACGGTTCGGACCGTGTCGTGCAGCACTTTCAGTTTTTCGACAGTATCATAACGCATTACCGTACGAATAACCTGCACCGTGTCAATAATACGGATTACCTCGTTCGACTTGTCGACAACAGTATCCGTTTTGGGCTTAACCACTTCCGTGATAGGCTCAGCAGGAGGGATAACCGTAGCACCGGGTTCATTTACAAGCAGCTGATTCTTTCGGATAACGTATTGTTTTCCGACCTTCTTGAAGCCATAGCCCGTGCCTTTCAGCAAATCGGTCAGCACCTCTTCGACTGATTTGTAAGAACAGGAATAACTTTCTATACGGATTTTGCTCATCTCCGTCTTGCTGAAAGCTACATTCAGCTCGTACTCGGCAAAGAGTTTTTCCAAGGCTTTATCCAGAGAGCACGACTCCACCGAAAACGAAATCAAAGGATTGAATGTCTGTGCATTAGCACTCTTTGGCTGTGCAAAAGTGAGAAGAAGCAAGAATAACGAGGTAAGGAAGAACGCCACAAGCTTTCTATCTTTTTGTAAATCAGCGATTCTATTCAGCAGGGAAAATCTCATCTCCAAAACAGTTCGAAATAGGCCGCTAAAATACGACAAAAAAATGAGAAGACTCTCATTTAGACAAAAAAATGACATTTGGGAAACTAATCCTATTAACGGATCTGGTAGGCACCGTCCGACTTGGTCACCGTGACTTCTGAAACTATCGCGATGGTTTCCAGCACTTCATCGATGGATTCCTCATCGGAGAAACGCGCGGTGAGCTTCTTGGCGGCACAAGCTTCATCAAGTTCAATCTCAACCTTGTAAAGGTATTCCAAAGCCTCCACAATCTTGGAAAGCGACTCGTTGTCGAATACCAACACATGGTTGTTGGCCAACTCCTCTTCCTTCACCTCGGGATAGCTCATGGTCTTCAGCTCGCCTTCGGCAGCATTCCACACACCGCGTTCGCCTGGAGTGACTTCTATCTTCGACAATTCACGACCTTTCTTATCGAAAGCGGTCATACTCACTTTACCCGTGTAAAGGTCAACGAAATAACGTTCCGTGTCCTTATCGGCGTTGAGAAGGAATGTTGTACCCATCACTTCGACATCCATGTTGTTGCAATGGATGACGAAAGGTCTATCCTCGTCCTTGGTGACATCAAAATAAGCGATGCCTTCGAAATCGACAGAGCGACTCGCCTTGTCGAATTGTTCAGGATAGGAAATGGTACTCTCGCTATCGAAGTTGACTGAAGTGCCATCAGGCAGGACAAATGACGATTCGTTTTGTCCGTTGAAGGCGTATGTCATAGTTGAATTAAAGGGATTGCGAACCAGAAAGCCGACGAATAGAGCAATGAGGAAAGCAGCGGCCACGCCTGAAACGTATTTGAAGTTTCTGCGAAGCCAAGGCATTTGAACAACTATTGTTTCCTTTTCCTCGATAACATCAATCTTGGCATTGACGATATCCAATGCAGCTTCCACATCCGCTTCGTCAAGCTCAGGCATGGCAAAATCGGTGAGGCTCCATACCTCATTCTGATCTTTGAGTGCCTTGAAATAAAGACGATTTTCTTCCGACTCGGCCACCCAAGAAAGCAACTCAAGAGCTTCTTCAGCCGAGCATCGCCCGTCCAAGTAGCTCAAGATTAAAGCCTCATATTTATTGTTTACCGAGTTCATCACAATCGTTTTTATCTCATCGATTCACCTATATGACTCACAACTTTGATTTTACCCTTAGTGAAAAACGAAAAAAAGTTATTTTAAAGATAAGCTTTCAGACCTTCTCTTAGTTGCTTTATGGCTGCCGTCATATGGGCTTCAACAGTCTTTTGCGACAATCCCATTTTATCAGCGATTTCAGCATATTTCAATCCTTCGTAACGGCTTGCAAGAAACACTTCGCGACGCTTTTCAGGCATGTTTGCCAAAATGGCTCGATACGATGACTCCAGATTGTTGGATTGCAAAGTCTCAGAAGGGTCGTTGGCATCAGAATCATCGGTAAAAACTCGCTCGTTGGCCTCGGCATGGGCGCGCTCCTTATTAATAAAAGTAATAGCAGCATTGCGCACCGAGCGCAACATATAGGATTCAAAAGAGGAATTGACCGTCAACTTATCACGACCCGTCCACAATTTCACAAACAGGTCCTGAACAATTTCGGCAGACTGGTCGGCATCGGCGACAAAACGAACGCCAAAACGCACCAAAGGTGCGTAATAGCGACGGAAAATGTTGTTGAACGCTTCCCTATCGCCTGCCTTCATCTTCTCAACAAGAACCTTGAGCTCGTTTTCGTTCATTATTAATAAAGGTATTAATACCGATGACAAAACAGGCTGCAAAAATACATATTTTTATGGCACAAAAAACATTTTTATATTTTATTATTTATCAACAATTTACAAACAATAATGCAAGTTTTTCAAGAAAATTAATGAGAAAAACCAAAAGAAAATCTTTTCCGATTGAAAAAAGTTGTATTTTTGCAGTCCGAAAAAAAAGAGAGTTAGTATCTAACTAAAAGATATCGAGAAATGTACGCAATAGTAGAAATCGCAGGACAACAGTTCAAAGTTGAGAAGGGTCAGCAAATCTTCGTCAACAGACTGCATGAAGAAGAAGGAAGCAAGGTTTCTTTCGACAAAGTGTTATTGATTGGAAATGAAGGTTCGACGAAAGTAGGAGCCCCGACGGTAGCCGGCGCCAATGTCGAAGCCACAGTGTTGCAACACCTCAAAGGCAACAAGATTATCGTTTTCAAGAAGAAAAGAAGAAAAGGATATCAGACTTCTAACGGTCACCGTCAGTATCTGAGCAAGATCCAAATTGAAAGCATCACTGAGTAAAAACCCGAAAAAACTAAAGAGATATGGCACACAAAAAAGGTGTTGGTAGTTCAGAGAACGGTCGTGAGTCCGCTAGTAAGCGACTCGGAGTGAAACTTTTCGGTGGACAAGCTGCCATTGCTGGCAACATCATCGTCCGTCAGCGCGGCACAAAGCACTATCCTGGCAAGAATGTCGGCATGGGCAAAGATCACACGCTGTATGCATTGTGTGATGGCATTGTCGACTTCAGGAAGAAGAAAGAAGGCAAGTCATTTGTCTCCATCCTCCCCGTCGAAGGACAAGTCACTGAATAATCGTATTCATAGTATACCGTTTTATCCCGATTATCTTACTTATGATGGTCGGGATTTTTTATGCCCCGTTTACAACCCGTTTGCGGCAAAATGCGTATCTTTGCCGTTGCAAAAAGACTTGAAAAATGAATCTCAGAACCATAGTATCAAAAATCCTCATCATAACTACCTTGGCTCTTGCCGCTTGCCAGTCGGCGCCCAAGACCGACCTTGAACGTGTCGACGCTCTAATAAAACAGGTGCAAGACGATGTCACAACACTTAACGAACTTGAAAACAAAGAGCATGTACAACTCAAAAAAGACTTTATGGCCTGCGACTCCATGCTTCAATTCCTGCATCCCGAGGAAGTTGATGAAATCTTCCAACAGCTCCAACTGGTTGGTGCCTACATCGGCCAATTCGAGGAAACCTGCCCTGTGATGCGTGCCAACATCGATACCACACTGACCCAACTTGGCAACCTTAGGTCAGACATTGAGACCCATTACCTTTCTGACTCACTTACTGCCATATACCTTGACATGGAATCGCAACACGTCACGCGAATCAACAACCAAGTTGAATACTTCAGGAACCGCTTCACAGATTGCAAGAAAGACCTGAACACATTCAAGAAAAAGAGATGAACCGTCCGATGCGCCAACGTTGGTTTTTCATATTCATTCTTTCGTTTGCATTCATCCTTCAGGTGGACGCACAAATCAGCACGCAGTCCAAAGGAAAGAAAGTCGACGCCAAGCAAAAGGACCAAGTTCAAATCGATGACCAACTGGCTGGACAGTATTTCCGTGAACAAGAGTTTGACAAGGCCCGCGACATTTATGCAAGCCTCTACCAGAAAACCGGTCAAATCCATTATTTCCAACAATATACGGAATGTCTCATCCAACTGAAAGACTTTGAGCAAGCGGAAAAAGAGCTTAAAGCATTTTCCAAAAAGAATCCCAACCATTCCAAAAGCATTGCCGACCTCATTTACGTTTACACCCTCCAAGGCAAAAACGACAAAGCCGAAAAAAGGCTGAATGAGGTTTTGAAAGAACTACCGGCTAACGCTCCCAGCATCAGAGGCCTCAGCAACGCTTTTCAAGCAAGAGGACTCTATAATATGGCCATCGCTATTTTGGATAAAGGCAACAAGTTGCTTGAAGGCGAAGAAAACTTCTATTTGGATTTGGCATACCTCAACCAATCGATGCTCAACTACCAAGAGGCATTCCGATACTATTTCCTTGAGTTGGAAGCCCATCCTGGGCAATATAACAATATCCGCAACCGTTTGCAAACCATGTTGTTCTACGATGTGAACAACAACATTTCTGACGAGATGCGCATGGCTTTGCTGAAACAGACCCAAGAAAAGCCAGACAACCTGGAGTTTGCCCAACTTTTGGTTTGGTTTGCCCTTCAACAGGAGGACTACGACATCGCTTTGGCCCAATGCAAAAGCATCGATCGCAAGACCCACGACCAAGATGCCCAAATCAATAATTTGTCGGGCATCTGCCTGAACAACAAGCAATATGACATTGCGAAGCAAGGCTACACCTACATCATGGATAAAGGAACCAGCAACCCCTTCTATGGACAAGCCCTCACCGGCAGCATCAAAGCCGACTACCTGAAACTGAAGTCCTCTAACAACACCGACACCAGAGCCTACGAAAAGCTCACGAAACGCATTGATGAGGCTTATAATGTAATTAATACTAACGATCTGTCGAGGCTAATCTTGATACAAGCCGACATCATGACCTATCAACTTGGTAAATCTGAGGAAGCTATTGCCATGCTTACACAGACCATCGAGAACGTTGGCAGCAAACAGGATAAGGCCGAACTCAAACTGAAGCTTGCCGACATATATCTCTACAAAGACGAAGTGTGGGAAGCCACCTTGCTTTATAGTCAAGTCGACAAGAGCCTGAAGGAAGAGCCACTCGGACACGAAGCCCGCTTCAAGAACGCCCAACTCCGATACTTCATCGGTGAATATGAGTGGGCTGAGAGTCAACTGAAAGTACTGAAAGCCGCCACCTCCAAGCTCATCGCCAACGATGCCATGACGCTTTCGCTGGTCATCAAAGACAATCTCGAAATAGACACTACAGGCGTGGAGCTCAACAAATTGGCTCGTGCCGATTACAGAATCTACCAGCAACGTGAGGACGAAGCCATCGTTTTACTTGACGGCATCATCGCCACGGGAAATGAAGTCAGCAAGCCACACGCATTGTTCCGCAAAGGTGAGATTGCAGAAAAGCGGAAAGAGTTTGAAGCCGCCGAGCAGATGTATTTGCAAATCGTGGAAAACTATTCCCAAAGTTACATGGCTGACGCCGCTTTAATGCACGCTGCCCTAATTGAACAAAACGAATTGAAAGACAAAGAATTGGCCAAGCAGCATTACGAGAAGCTGATAGACGAATACCCGACGAGTATTTATACCGCACAAGCGAAAAAGAATTACCGAAAACTATGAACGAGGTCCGACCCAAGAAAGCCTTAGGCCAGCATTTCCTGACCGACCAGAATATCGCCCAGCGCATTGTGGAGCAGCTGTCGCCCGATGTGGAAAGTGTTATTGAGGTGGGGGCTGGTACAGGCGTTTTGACCCAGTATTTGGTGCAAGATGTCCTCGACAAATTCCATGTCATCGAGATTGACAAGGAGTCTATCGCCTATTTGGAAAAGCATTTCCCCATGCTCGGCGAGCGGCTCATTGAGGGCGACTTCCTCCGCACTGATTTGAGCCAATTCGGGCAGCGCAATATGGCCATCATCGGCAACTTCCCTTACAACATCAGTAGCCAGATTTTCTTCCAGGTGCTAAAATACAAGGAACAGGTTGTTGAAGTGGTGGGCATGGTGCAGAAGGAAATGGCCGAGCGCATGGCCGCCAAGGAAGGCAGCAAGACCTATGGCATCCTCAGCGTGCTGATGCAAGCTTGGTACGATATCGAATATCTTTTCACCGTACACGAGAACGTTTTCAACCCGCCACCGAAGGTGAAATCTGCCGTCATTAAAATGCGGCGCAATGCAGTAACCGACTTGGGTTGTGACGAGAAGTTG
>JAFWRA010000167.1 GCA_017508895.1 Bacteroidales bacterium | reverse complement strand
GCCCAGAACTCGCCCGAGGTCGACTTGATGAGCACCGTGCCCACGATGGGGCCCGTGCAGGCGAACGACACCAACACCAAAGTCAAGGCCATGAAGAAGATGCCGCCGAGGTTCTTGGTGCTTTGCTTGCTGTCGCTCTTGTTCACCATGTTGCTACCCAGTGTGATTTCGAAGGCACCGAAGAACGAGGCAGCGAAGATCATGAACACTAGGAAGAAGATGATGTTGGGCAGCCAGTGCGTGGCCAGCCAGTTAAAGATGTCGGCCGTGACGCTGTTGCCGCCCACAAGCCAAGTCACCAGGATGATGATGGCGATAGGCAAGGTGTAAAGCAACACGATGAAAAGGAAATACATGAAAGCCTTGAAACGACCTTGTGCCTTGGTTTCGCCCTCACCGTGCATGAAGAACGACACGGTCATGGGGATCATGGGGAACACGCAAGGCGTCAGGATGGCTGCAAAGCCCCAAAGGATGGCTTCGAGAATCATGCCCCAGATATTGGATTTCTTGCCAGCAGTGGCTTCGGGTTCAGCGGCCTCAATCACAGCAGGTTCACCATATTGCAGGTCAACATCCTCCGCCAAGGAGACACACTGTCCGTCCTTGCAGGCTTGGTAAGTGATCTCGCCCGTAACGGGGAAGCCACCGTCCTTCAGCTTACGGAAGGTCTGGGCAAACTGCGCCGTGCCAGCAAACTGCTTGTACTCCACCTCAAAGATGTCGTCGTAATACATCGGCACCTCGGTGAGGTCGCGCGCCTCGCCCACCGCCTCGAAGAACTCGGAGGTCTTGATATCGAACACCGTAGGAAGTGGTCCTAAGGCAGGCATCGTAGTGGAATAGATGTGATACTCAGGGTCGATGGTGGCTGTAGCCACAACATCAAACTCCGTTTCATTGAGGTCTTCGATTGTGATTGACCACTTGACAGGGTCAATGATCTGAGCACGGACCTGCATGGGCATAATAGCAACAAAGGCCATCAGCAGGCAGAAAAACAGTCGTTTCATAGGTAACTTTGTATTTGTTTGCAAACAATGATATTAATTAAAGTGCAAAAATAATAAGATTTACAACATGACCGAGAAAAAATATGATTTTGCCAACAAAGAGCGGGAAAGCCGTCCTTACGGCCGATTCCATCTGCATTCAAAAACGGTCTTTGTGTCGTCGGTAATCTTGAAACGGTCATCCAGGCGGTAGCCAACCACCCAAAGGATGTCGCCACCAGCGGAAACCAACAACCAAACATTCTGTTTTTGGTATTCCGTAAACTTCTGATCCACAAAGAAATCGCTCAGCAGCTTGGAGCCTTTCATGCCCAGGGGATGGAAACGGTCGCCGTGGAGCCAATGGCGCAAGATCAAAGGGAACTGGATTTTGTCGGCATCCAATTGAGCCACTTCGGATGACTTGTCGATAATGAAATCGGCAGTTCTTTCCAACTTGGAAAAACAAAGATGGAAGGGTGAAAGGATTTCCTCCTCACCTATTCCAATTTGGATTTCATCATCTTTTTTCTCCTTTATTTCATAGAGTTGTAGTTCATATCTACCTATCACAAGGCGATGCGTTGCTGAACAATATTGATTCCCGACACCCGTTCCGATGGCATCATAGATAAAGTGGCATTGGTCGGTGTTGAAACCGAATTGTCTAAGCCATTCGAAAAGCAACTGAAATGAATAAACCGGCCCTTCGACGGGCTCAGGGACCTCAGCTTTAATGATTTTAGAATAAGGCAACCTCTGAATCTCACCCTCTCGTTCCACAATCTGCGACAACTTCTCTTTCAATAACGACCTATAAAGCTCATTTTCAGCAGAAAGATGTTCCAAAGACTTATACAAGCCTTGCCGTGCTTCGGGCTGTAATTCGTCAAAAACTGGCAAAAGCTGGTTGCGGATCTTGTTGCGCAGATACACCGACTCGGCATTGGTATGGTCTTCCCTCCAAACAATTTGGTTTTCAACGGCATACTGACGGATTTGCTCTCGTGATGCCCAAAGCAAAGGCCGGATAATCACACCGTTTTGAGGCAACATTCCTTTCAAGCCGCGCAATCCCGCGCCACGCAACAAGTTGATGAAAAAAGTCTCGGCTTGGTCGTCGGCATGATGCGCCACGGCAATTTTGTTGTAGCCCAACTGTTGCCTTAGTTCCTCAAACCAAGCATAACGCAAATCCCGGGCGGCCATTTCGATGGAGACACCTTGCTCTGCGGCATATTTCTCAGTTTCAAAATGCTTTACAAAGCACTGAATGCCATTCCGTTTGGCATAATCTCGGACAAACTTTTCATCGCCATCAGATTCCTCGCCGCGCAAATGAAAATTGCAATGCGCCGCAACAAACTCCACCTTGACTTTCAGCAGCAAATCCGCCAAAACCATGGAGTCGATGCCGCCACTGAGAGCCAAAATGACTTTTTCGCCCTCGGCAATCAAGTGATACCTATTAATATATGCCTGAAACTCCTCGAGCATGCTTATTTCTTTTTCTTCACCGAAAAACCGAAGCCGCCGATTTTCTCTCCAAGACCATAATACTTGCCGTGGGAATAAGCCAAAGGCTTCGCGTGGTTGAGTTGGAACGCGCCCGTGCCCTTGTCGATGAGTTTTTCCTCCGCGTTGACAGCCACCACCTCGGCAATAAACATGTCGTGGGAGCCTAATTCTTTCACCTCCATCACCTTGCACTCGATGCTCAAAGGCGACTCCTTAATCAACGGGGCCCTCACGATTTGGGCAGGCTCGGTGTGTAGGTGCATCTGCTTGAACTTGTTGTAGTCGCGGCCCGAGCGCACGCCACACCAATCCGTGGCAGCGGCCAAATCCTCCGTCGTCAGGTTGATGACGAACTCCTTGTTTTTCATGATGAGTTCGTGCGAGTGGCGTTGCTTGCGGACGGAGATGTAGCACATGGGCGGGTCGGAACAGATGGTGCCCGTCCAGCCGATGGTGATGATATTGTAGTTTTCCTCGCAGTCGCCGCAGGTAACCATCACGGCGGGCAGGGGATAAATCAATGTTCCGGGTTTGAAGGGGATTTTCATAGAGTTTATTTTTCTACATCAGTTTTTTTTCTTTTTCCAAATAATCCACATGGCACACCTTGTTCAGAAGCAATCATAGAAAATTCTTCTCGAAAAGCAGTCAACTTTTCCGTATTATTCTTCTGCCTTTCAAACACTCGAATTCCTGGCATAGATATTCGGAAATTCGTATCAGAATCTACACAAATTAGAAAATCAATACCACTACTTCTCCCAATAGGATAGTATCTTTTCATGTCTTTCCATTCAATCAATCTATATTCAGGATAAAACTTCGACCCAGACAACCTAGTTTGTTCAAGTCCTTTATCACTTATCTTAAGGTTAACTGTAACTTCTGTTATTTTATGCCCAATCAACCAAAAAAGCACAAAAGATCCACACATCAAAATAATTGGTAAAACAATTGAATAGTTATGGTTTTTCAATAAAACCATAAATGGAATAGGCACAAACGTACCCAAAAAACCATAGCATAAGAAAACTACAAACTCTAAATACTTCACAATAGTATATCCTTCGGTATTCGGGATGGTTTTTCCCTCTTCATCGGTTTTCTTTTCTTCTTCGCTCATGGGTGATTGTTTTACAATTGCAAAAATAATGATTTTCTCTGTCATCTTGCGGAATTAGTTTTGCCTTCAAAAAAAAACATTATATTTTATCATTATATTGAGAACTTTTTCTATTTTTGCAAAAAGTTTTAATTATGAAGATAACTGAAAGAAATAGTTATATCAAACAAGTGGAGAGGTTAATTGGCAAAGGTGAGGCCATTGTCTTGACAGGTCATCGGCGT
>JAFWRA010000166.1 GCA_017508895.1 Bacteroidales bacterium | reverse complement strand
TGGAAGGCCGCCGTCCGCGTATCATGATTGCCAAGATGGGTCAGGACGGTCACGACCGTGGCGCCAAGGTGGTGGCCACCGGTTATGCCGACATCGGTTTCGACGTCGACATGGGCCCGCTGTTCCAAACGCCCGCCGAGGCTGCCAAGCAAGCCGTGGAGAACGACGTCCACATCTTGGGTGTGAGTTCGCTGGCGGCAGGTCACAAGACCCTCGTGCCGCAGGTCATCGAGGAGCTTGAGAAGCTGGGTCGTCCCGACATCATGGTCACCGTGGGTGGCGTGATCCCCGCCCAGGACTACCAGTTCCTCTACGATGCCGGTGCTGTGGCCATCTTCGGTCCTGGCACGGTCATCAGCGACTCGGCCATCAAGATGCTGGATCTGCTGATGGAGGCCCGCAAACAGGCCTGATTGTAAAGACGTTGCGCGCAACGTCTCTACAGTGTGAAAATGGAAAATCCCGTCATCCGTGGCGGGATTTTTCATTTATGTAGCTTGTCATTAATGGTCTTGCGCAACTGAATGACGGCTTCATAATCTGCATCAATCTTTTGGCGGACGGTCTCAGCATTGAATGGCTCGAAAAAGACCGCATCCGCTTTCATCACCTCGCGTTTGTGTTCGTCGAAATAGATACCGTCAGCAACGGCTTTGGCTTTCTGCGGTTCGTTTTCAGTTAGATAGATATAAGCCAAATTAAAATACGGATAGATGTAGTTGGGGCTGATGCGAATGGCTTCTTTCAGATAAAACTCCGCTTTTTCAAGGTCATGGGCAGTGTAATATTCCGCCAAACCGAGGTCATTGAGGTTCTCCTTGCAGTAAGGCGCATAATGCTGGGCTTTGCGGAAACTCTCGACAGCCTGCGGATTTTCCATTTTCTTCTCCGCTTTTCCAAGATACCAATGCAGGGGAAGCCCAACTGGGTCGATGGTATAAAACTCTGATATGGCTTGATGGCAACGGTGTTCCACCGTTTTCCACTCGTTTGCTTTCAGAGCTTGCTGCATCTCGAAGGTGTTGCGCTCACCTTTCAAGCGGAAACCACCTATGGTGACCAACATTATGGAAATTAGGAAAAAGACCAAATTCCACCCTTTTGCGAGGGTTTTCTGTTGGTCTTGGGTGATGATGTGAAGCAGATTGGCCATGAGGATGCCCATCCAGATGACATGCTCGATGCGGCTGTTGGGGAAGTCGAACAGGGCATTGACGCAGCTCCCGACAAAGATGCTCAAAACGATGGCGCCATATAGGAAATCTCTCCGATTTTGGGTTTTGCAGAGGGCGAAGAAAGAGAGTACAATTAATGAGGTCAGGAAAGCGATGTAAAGCAAGAGTCCAACATAGCCCGTTTCCGACAGCACGCCTAAGTATTCGTTGTGTGGCTTGGTGAAGTTCACGTTCCATACATCAGAGCGGTATAGCCCTTCGAGGCTTGCATCGGGAAAAAGGATTTGCCAGTTGCCGATGCCGCAGCCTGCAATGGGATGCTTGTCAACGATGTGATAGGTCTTGTCCCACAAGAGGCAGCGTTCCACCAAGGAAGAGGTACTCAGTATATGGTGTTCAATCTCACTCTTTTCGGAGGTGTGCGGAACGGAACGGTCGGCAAACCAACGCAACCCAACGGTGAGGAAGGCAAAAACGAGGACGATGGAAACTACCAGTGGCAAGCGGTAGCCATTATTGACACGCTTTGCGTCATTGCTGTTTTTGCAATGACACATTCGTACCATCATCATTATCCCGAAAAAGCCAGCTGCCACAATCAAACCAAGCAGCACCGCCCTCGATTTCAGCAGAATGATGACGATGATAGCGACGACAAACAAAAAGACAGAGCACCCTTTCAGCACCTTGCTCTCAAAGATGGAAAAGGCAGTGAGCAAAAAGGCGGAAAGCACAAACAGCATAATGGCCAATAGGTTCTTGTGCCCGTTGATGCCACTGACGCGATACAATTGCTTGAAACTGAAACTTTCCACGTGAAACAATTGAATGACAGCAAAAAACAGGTACACCGCCAAAATGATGGCTGCACTGATCCAAAGGGCTTTTTGGGTGGAGCGGAGTTCTGCCGAAAAGAGGCTGAAAAAGACGATGACAAGAAGTGGTGTCATCAGTTGGGTTGAGAAAGCGAAGACCGCCTCGGCGGTGTTGGTGGCCCAAAGGATGGAGCAGCCACAGAGTAAGGCAAACAACAAATAGATGTAGAAAACGGGCGTGTTGGGAACGGGCCAGCGTTTTTTGCCGAAGAGGGAAAAAAGAAAAAGGATTGCCAGACCTGTTGCAGCAGCAACAAATCTGGCAATCAAGAATTTATCATAGAGGTTAGGCAGCCCGATGACGCAACTCACGATGATGCCTATGGCAATGCAGGCTGTGCGTGTCGTGTGGCTGTTCATCCTGAAAAATCAATATGTTTCGTACTCTACAACGTTTCCGTAGCGTATGCTATCGGTTTTATATCGGGCGTATGTCCGGATGTAATACTTGGTGTTGGCCGACACGTTATAAATGTTGCCATAGAAGTCGTACCATTCACTACCTGTTGGAGTGGCAACCGTGACGCAAAAGTCGGATTCAAACTGCGGATATTCGTTGGTGGTGCTATAGCAGAAGCCAACTTGATTGACCACTTCGGGCCTGTTGCAGTGCATACTACCATAGGCTTCGATATAGTGGTCGCTCCAACTGTAGTAGTTGACATAGGTGCTGAGTTCTAACAATAAGGGTGTCTCGGAAGTGGTGAAGCTAAAGGTTTCGCCGTAGAAGAAGGAATAGCCATTGGGAAAGTAGTAAAAATCAGGGTTGCTTCCTTCGTCCCAGGCCACAAAGGCACGGTAATAATATGTCGTGTTGGGACTTAAGCCTTGACAATAGACTTGGTAAACGCCATTCTCATCGTCATAGCCAATTTCATATCCGACACAGTCCTCAATGGTGAAATCGGGTTGAATGCTAAAGCAAATGCCGGCCATATAGTTGGATACGCCAAAGGGTTCCACCTTGGCACCGGCTAGGAAAGATTGTGCAGTGATTTCTGTAGCTTCAATGGTGGTGACGGGCGAAGCCGAGGGCGCATCGGTACCGAGGGTGGTGAAGGTCTTGTCTTCGCCGTAGCAGTATTCTGTGCCGTATTTCGCATAGCCGCGCACGTGGTAAACCGTGTTGGGTTCCAAATTGGTCAATAGGCAGGAATAGGGCTTTGAGCATTTGTAGGTGCTTAGGGTGTGGTCGTCTACGGTGGGGTTTTCCGAAAGGCTCCAGCACACCCCCAGCTCTATCAACAAACCAGCATCTTCGGCAGTGACTTCCGCTCCACAGGAGGCGGTGTGGCCCGTGATGAAAGTCGGGCCAGCGGTGGTAACCTTAACATTTTTGGTCAGTTCTTTGGGGTCGTCAATCGGCTTGCAGGAGGCTAGCGCCAGAAACATTGCTACAGTGACCATAGTCAGAAAATGGATCTTTTTCATATCGTTGAGCGTTTAATATTCGAAATAGAGTACTTGTTTGTCGTCAATGTCGTCGCTTTCGTACATGGTCTGCAAAACGGGATACTTGTCGCTGTTGTACTGGTAGGAGTAGCAGATGGTGTCAGCGTAGTCGTCTTCTGTCATGATGATGCGGGTCACATTGTTTTTGGTGAAACCGGTGTGTCCTGAAGTGAAGTTGATCAGATAGTCTTCGAGGCCGCCCATGAAACCGTACCAGGGACAGTTTTTGTCGTCGTATTGCAGTTGGAAGTCCATGTATTCGCCGTCGCCTGTAAAGACGATTTTGCTGATGTTGTTGTCCGTCCAAGTCAGCAGGAGGGCGATGGTGTAGGTCTCTTTTGTCCCGCGTTGGTTGGCTAACCTTTGTTCGCATTGGGTCACGCTTTCGCAAACATTGGGAGGAAGCAGGTGCGTCAAGGGGTTCAGATGCAGCTTGGCACCGTCTTTTTTAAAGTCGTCGTAGAAGGTTCCCATCATCTTGCTGATTTTGTCGCCGTCGTAACTAATCGCCCAAGTGCAGGCAATGGCATTACGATAGAAGACGGTTGCCGTTTTCAGGTGGTTGCCGTCGTACTCGTAGGTGATGTACTCGGAGTTCGTGTAGTTGTCCACGCGAGTGACGCGGTTGTTGTTGTCGTAGGTGAAATTCTCAATCCACGTGTCGTCTTTCTTGAAGTCGTAGTCCGAATAATGCGTGATGGAGTTGAGCTTGTCGCCGTTCCATTCCCAATGTTGGAAGGGCTCTTTTTCCGTGTCGCTCCACGAATAATAAATCTGCTGGATTTTCTTCTTGGGCGCATAAACGCCGGTTTTGTCTTTGTGGCACGAAGTGAAGGCGACTGCCAGCATCAGCCCCAACACAATGCC
>JAFWRA010000165.1 GCA_017508895.1 Bacteroidales bacterium | reverse complement strand
GTTGCCTCCATCGATGGCAATGGTGCGACTGGTGCTGAAGCGATAGGCCCACCCATTGGGTAAGATACCGCCATTGGGCACTCCGAGACCGCCACCGCTATAGTCCCCAAAAAGCTTGACATTGTCGAAAGCCATGGTGCAGATGGCAAAGAAGGAAGTCGCACTATAGGAACCACGGTCGATAAGGACGGCTACGGGTTTCGTGTAAGGATTCTTACCTAACAGACTACTGTCGGCGGCATACACTGTTGTGGCTTCTGTGAATGCATCGTGTTCTGGACCCGATTTCACTTGAGTTTGATATAGCAGCTGCTTATGGTTGTCGAAGATGCTGAGTAAAGTGAGCACATTGCTCATGCTGCCGCCACCGTTTTGTCGCAAATCGAGAATCATCCCACTACAAGACTTGTAGTAGTTTACCAAATATTTCAGAACCATATCGTTGACTTCATTCGAAAACGAGGTATAACGGAGATAAGCCACTGCGCCATCGCGGATGGCATTGTGCTTAAAACTACCTGTCGAGTGTTGGTTGACGGTCAGATAGTTCAAAAAAACCACTTCGTCATTTATGTTTTTGTCTGCATGCATCTTGTAAAACACCGAATCGTTATAAGAAACGTCAAATCCTGAAATCAAATTGGTATGTCCGTCGCGCAAAGTGTTGAGCATAGCCGCACAAATACGAAACAGACTATCGTCTCTAGTATTATCATTGACATTGGGACGATACACCTCGCGTACCGAGTCCCAATCGATGCCTTTCACATCGAAGAACGTGTAGTTTTGGTCCACCTGATTCCAAAGATACTCAAACACGTTGACGGGATTATCGGGTTCGTCTTGATCCATAAAAGCGCGTTCGCAGGAAGCAAAGGCAAAAAGGCAAAGGAGGATGGAAAATAATTTTTTCATGGTTCTAATCAATTGATTCTAAACATAAAGGATAAGTTAAGGCTATGAAGGGCATGGTCGTAACGATGGGCTCCTTTTTTGCCTGTTGTGAGGTAATCCCAACGATATGACAAACCAATGCGATTGGCGTTGAGTAAATTCAGATAAAGGCCCAGCTCTGTACTCGCTCCAGGAAAGAACTTGGCAAAGGTTTCATTTTCGCTAAATAAAGCATTGTAGTTGATGGTTGGATTACCGATATAGGCATAGCCTGGTCGGCTCACGACACATGCTAACGGTAGACTCAGCTTGCCATAGGCGGACAACCACGTATGTGTCTTTTCGCGGTTAAAGGCAAAGTCATATTGCATCATCCCCGTAGCGCAAAAGTTTCCAAAAAGTGAATAACTCGTAGCCGCATTTTGCAACAAAGGGATATTTCTCATGTCCATAAAGCCTTGCAATGTGCCGCCCGCCCAAAAATTCAGTCGGTTGATACGAGTGAGATGGTACAAAAACTCAGTGAAAAAGTCAATATCATAGGCCGTTCCAGAGGGAGAGTCAAGTTCCGTATAAAATCCCCGTCCCTCAGCTTGCACATGACATCGACCCCATTCAATGGTAATGCCTCCTTTTGCATTTGCACCGAAACCCTTGTATCGATAAGGAATGGTGCCTTTGTCGAAACATTCGGCAAAATTTGCGCCCAACGAGAAATCTAACCAAATGGGCACTTTGCTTTGCCTCGAATTGTACAATTGCGGTTTCAGCGATTGGTATTCTTGGGAAGCTGTTTTGTTTCCTATCGCTTCGCCCGAGTTTTGGGCGAAAACATTGGCCGTCATTAGTAAGATAGCCAACGAAATGAAGCGTCTTTTTCTCATTTATAATGTATTAATAACATTAAATATGCTGGTTTCAACCCGCAAAAATACCGTATTTTCGGCTTCACCATCAACAATTCAACAAATAAACAAGTCAACAATCAACAAATATCATTACCTTTGCACCCGTTTTTCAAAAATAAATACACTATGGAATCAACGAACAAACACTTCAAACGTTACACGGTAACTACGGCCTTGCCCTACGCAAACGGCCCCGTCCACATCGGTCACTTAGCTGGCGTCTATATCCCCGCCGACACTTACGTCCGCTATCTGCGAATGCGTGGCGAAGAAGTCTTGTTTGTCGGTGGTTCCGACGAGCACGGCGTGCCGATTACCATTAAAGCTGAGAAGGAAGGCTGCACGCCTCAAGACATCGTGGACCGTTACCACGAGATCATAAAGAAGTCGTTTGAGGAGTTGGGCATCAGCTACGACATTTACTCGCGCACTTCTTCGAAGATGCACCGTGCCACAGCCCAGGAGTTCTTCAAGAAACTCTACGACGAAGGGAAGTTTATCGAGAAGGAGACAGAGCAATATTTTGACCCTGAACGTCAGAAGTTCCTTTCCGATAGATATATTGTGGGTACTTGCCCGAAATGCGGTGCCGACGGTGCCTATGGCGACCAATGTGAGAAATGCGGCTCTTCCTTGAGCCCTGATGAACTCATCAACCCGCACTCGCAACTCAGCGGCGCGGCATTGGTTAAGAAACCGACCAAACACTGGTACTTGCCCCTTGACCAATACGAGCCTTGGCTCCGCGAGTGGATTCTCGAAGGCCATAAGGAATGGAAATCTAACGTTTACGGTCAGGTGAAGAGCTGGCTCGACGGAGGCTTGCAGCCTCGTGCCGTCACCCGCGACCTCGACTGGGGCGTTCCCGTCCCGCTGGAGAATGCCGAAGGCAAGGTGCTGTATGTCTGGTTTGATGCGCCCATCGGCTACATTAGCAACACCAAGGAAATCTGCGAGAAGCGCGGCGAAGACTGGGAAAAGTGGTGGAAAGACCCCGAGACCAAACTGGTGCACTTCATCGGCAAGGACAACATCGTGTTCCACTGCATCATCTTCCCATGCATGATGAAAGCCTACGGCGACTATATCATGCCTGACAACGTGCCCGCCAATGAGTTCCTCAACCTAGAAAATGACAAGATCTCGACTTCCCGCAACTGGGCCGTCTGGCTCCATGAATATCTGCAGGAATTCCCTGGCAAGCAAGATGTGCTTCGTTATGTGCTCACCGCCAACGCACCCGAGACCAAAGACAACAACTTCACTTGGAAGGACTACCAAGACCGCAACAACAACGAATTGTTGGCCATCTTCGGCAACTTCGTCAACCGTACCTTGGTGCTGACGCATAAGTACTATGAAGGCGCTGTGCCTGCTTTAGGCAACCTCAACGACACCGACAAGACTGTCATCGAAGAGATGAACGCCTATCCAGCCAAAATCGGTCACCTGCTGGACACCTACAAGTTCCGCGAGGCCCTCTCAGAGCTGATGAACTTGGCTCGTCTGGGTAACAAATACCTCACCGACAATGAGCCTTGGAAGCAAATCAAGACTGACCCCGAGCGCGTGAAGACCGTGATGGCCGTCAGTTTGCAGATTGTGGCACATTTGGCCATTTTGAGCGAGCCCTTCCTGCCTTTCAGTGCGAAGAAGTTGCAGCAGATGATTGGCTTGGAAGTGAAGGGCTGGAACGATGCCGAGAACACCGTTCTGCTGCCCGAAGGCCATGTTATCAACCAGCCTGAGCTGCTGTTCGAGAAGGTTGAAGACAGCGTGGTGGCTGCCCAGTTGCAGAAGCTGGAGGACACCAAGAAAGCCAACCAACTCAATGCTTGGAAACCCGCCGAGGTGAAACCCAACGTTAGCTTCGACGACTTTATGAAGGTCGACATCCGCGTGGGTACCATCCTCGAGTGCTGCAAAGTGCCGAAGGCCGACAAGTTGTTACAGTTCCTCATCGATGATGGCATGAACAAACGCACCATCGTCAGTGGCATCGCCAAATATTATACCGAACCAGAGAAGCTGGTCGGCAAGCAGGTCTGCTTCATCGCCAACTTTGAGCCGCGCAAGCTCAAGGGTGTGGTCAGCGAGGGCATGATTCTCTCTGCCGAGGACAAGGACGGTCGTCTTGTGTTGCTTACTCCGAGTGATTTGGTGACACCTGGATGCAATGTTGGATAAAAAATAGGATTCAATATGAATGCTTTAACTAAAACAGATTATCAATTCCCTGGCCAGTCCAAGGTCTATCACGGCAAAGTCCGCGATTGTTATTTCATCAACGACGAATATATGGTGATGGTCGCCACCGACCGCATCTCGGCTTTCGACGTCATCCTGCCCAAGGGCATCCCTTATAAAGGACAGGTGCTCAACCAGATTGCCGCCATGTTCCTCGATGCCACCGCCGACATCGTCCCCAACTGGAAACTCGCCACCCCCGACCCGATGGTCACCGTGGGCCGTCTTTGCAAGCCTTTCCCTATTGAGATGATCATCCGCGGTTACCTCACCGGAAGCTCGTGGCGCACCTACAAGAGCGGTCAACACACCATCTGTGGCGTGCAGTTCCCTGACGGCATGAAGGAACACCAGCGCTTTGCCGAGCCTATCATCACCCCGACCACGAAAGCAGAAGAAGGCCACGATGAAGACATCTCCCGCGAGGAAATCATCAGCCGTGGACTCATCAGCGAAAGCGATTATGTGCAAATTGAGGACATCACCCGCAAGCTCTTCCAACGCGGCACCGAAATCGCTGCCAAGCAGGGCTTGATTCTCGTCGACACCAAATACGAGTTCGGCAAGATTGG
The DNA here is from genome assembly GCA_017508895.1 of Bacteroidales bacterium. Next base: position 4,272 of record JAFWRA010000165.1, on the reverse strand, counting down.
CGACCAAATCGTGCTGATGGACGAAATCCACACGCCTGACTCGTCGCGCTACTTCATCGCCGACCAATATGAGGAACGCTTCGCCAAGGGCGAGCCACAGGTGCAACTCTCCAAGGAGTTTGTCCGCGAGTGGCTGATGGCCAACGGCTTCCAAGGCAAGGAAGGCCAGCAAGTGCCTGAAATGACGCCCGAATACGTCAACAGCGTTTCGGAGCGCTACATCGAACTATACGAGAAGGTAACAGGACACAAATTTGAGAAGGCTCCCGATTCGGAAGACCTTGTCAAACGGATTGAAAATAATGTTTTGAATTATTTAAAATTATAAAGCTGCTGTAGGGCTGCCCTATCAGGACAAGCCGCATGTTGCAATTCGCATGATGAGGCTGCCACGATGTGACAGCCCTACAAGTTTATTCCTTCACAAACCTTTGAAAACAGGTGCTCCCGTCAGCTTTAGTGACTTTCAGCAGATAACATCCTTCAGCCAAGCCACTTACGCAGAGGGAATTCATGCCTTTGGAAGACAGCACCAAATTGCCGTCCAAAGTAAAAACCTCCATTTGTTGTAAGTCTTCCAGATCGAAGTGAAGTGTTTCATGGACGGGATTAGGCCAAACGCACAAGCGTTTTTCGTTGTTCTCATCAACAGCTGTGATTTCAGAATAATGAAAAGTCTTTGTAGTATGGTTCTCATCGAGATTTTCCGTTTCATAACGCAAAACCTTATGGGCTGGCGTAAAGGCTTTGCTCAAGAACAAGAAAGTATTGTCCCAATAGGTCAAAATTCCAGCAATATTACTGGTGCTAATGGCCGAATCATAATCGAGGAAATGAGTGGTCATGTCTTCCCACAGTCCGCCGTTGGTATTATTGTAATTGGTATAAAAGGTGTAAAACTCAATATCGCGAGTCGGGTTATAAAGTATTTCCGCCATTTCAGTATCAATCAGCAATCCGTCAATCGGGGTCAATTTAATTTCCTTGATTAAATACCCTTCATCATCATAAGTGTATAACGTCTGGGAAATCACTTCGTATTCACCACGAGTGGTGGTCTTTTCAACACATAGTCCTTCCTCGTTGTAATAATAGTCCATAACTTCATACAGCCAAGAATCGCCCGAGCTATAATAGAGGTAATGCTTCATAGCGACCAATAAACCATCCTCTCTATAAAGGTATTCATTCTTGTAACTCTCAATCCATTCATTATTCTCGTCCATATTAAAACCTTTGGTCATCAATAAGTTACCTTCGTTGTCATACTCGTAGGTGTATTTATATAACCCCATGAGTTCATCATAGTTTTTCATAGTACGAATCCGTTGGGTAATCAAACCTTGCTCATTGTAAGTGTTCTCATAGAGGTTGTAAACACCTGTCATTTCTATATATTCATCCCTTACAACACGATTTTCATTATCGTAAGCGAAATTATGGGTCGAAAACACTTCTTCTTGTCCATAATCATCATACACGTACTTGATTTGAGTGCAATTAAGCCTTTCATCATATTGCAATCGCTCGACGGCAGAGCCGTAGCACACACTATCTAATTTTTGGGTATAGTTGTTGACATTTTGCGCCAATGCTGAAATCATGCAACAGATTGATACTGCGAAAAGTAATGCTTTTTTCATAACGGTTTGTTTTAATTATTGTATTGCAAAATTACAAATCTTTTATTTGATAGCAAAAATACTTTCTTCATTTATTTCAAGGTTCTTTTCAAAGTAACCAATTCAATTACAGTAACCACTTTGGTTACACCAAGTTCTTAATAAAGAAATCCATTCCATATTGCTATTTTCATAAAACACGAATTCCCAGAAATTTATCACGAATTATCATCAATTTAAATTTTGAATAATTCGTGGATAATTTATGATAATTCGTGTTGAAGTTCATCGGAAAGGTCGCGGAAGAAGTCATAATTCAACGCTTTGGAAATACGCTCAAGCAGGGCAATGTCAATGTTTTCCTTGCGGAAAATCCTATGGATATGCGGGCGGGCGCAGCAAATGTCCTTGGCCAACTGTGTGGCCGTTACGCCTTGCTGCCGCATTACCTCTTTGATATGTTGCCCGATGTGCATGAAAAAGCGTGGAATTTGTTCAACTTGCCGAACACCGGGTTTCCACTCCCACCTTATCAACAAGTCATTCCACGCCAAAATACATTGGCGTTTCATAACGGCTTCTTGATAAGGTGTCTCAAAAGAGACTATGTGGAAATTGGTGTTCAAGAATTCGTTTTTGAAATGCTATTCTATATGATTATGTATCTGTTTTGGTTGTTCGTTTTGTTATGCAGTTTAGTTTGTATATAATTGGTTTTTAATGTTTTATATATTCATTTCTTCTTCTAAATACGAATAGACATAACCTGGACTTTGAAAGAACAATCCTGTTTCAGGGTTAGCTATTTTTTGGAAAGTCGTTGATTCATAGTAGCATCTGAAGGCTTCGTCCATACTCATACCCTTGCGCTCCATCAGCATGGCTATCAAATCTTTCGAAAGGGTTTCTTTCAAATACCGAAATTCTGCTGGCGTTACATTCATACTTTCTTCAATTTTGAAATGGCCAAAGGTGTGCAAAAAGCATATTGAAAAGTGATACCTTTATAATAATGAAGGTTTTTGAGAAATTCCGTCAAAGAAATCTTTCTTTCCCTCAGGTCACGAATCTGAACACCAACCGTATCATTGGCAATCGGCCCATAAACCAAATCATAATCGTGCTGAAAATCCTGCCTCTCGTCGCGATTGTTATACACGAACTCCGCCCATTCCTCTGTATACTCCTCGAAACGCTTGACTTTCAAATCATCTAGCGATAATTCATCAAACTCAAAAACGGAAATCTCGGCTGAGCCTCCACCCGTCAGCACTTTGAACTTTGCCATCTCTCGGGCTTGTTTTTCATCTGCCGAAAGATAAAACGCCTTTCCAAAATCCTTGTACGGACGCGACTTGGCAAGGTCTATTTCATCGATTATCATATTTGAGCCATGATACAACAACATTACAAAGTCCCTCCGTTTCTTCTGCAATACGAGGCCATGCCGTCAACACTGTCGGCAAACGAAAGCGTATGCATGATGCCATAGCATTGCTCTATCAGTTTCATTCCATTGTAACGGTCAATATATCTGAAAGAGTCTGCTTCCGAAAGGCCAAAACGTTTGGCAAACTCATTCACCAAGGCAATGGTGTACTCGATAATATCAAGTGTTCGTTTAGACATTTCAGTTCGTATTCATCCGCAAAAATAGCAAAAAACCCGTAAACCAATAGTTTTCACAGCAATTTTTCACGAAAGCGGTACCTCAACCCATCGTCCATCCTTAAAATTCACCACACTGCGATAGCCCGCTTTCTTCAAGGCTTCCTCGGCAGCGTCAAATTCAAGGGTGATCTCGCTGAAATGGTGCGCATCAGCGGAGATGATGGCAGGAACGCCCATCTTGCAAGCCTCCTCCATCAGCCAAGGCGAAGGATAGAAACCATTGTAGCGTTTCTTGTAGATGCCGCGCGTGTTGATTTCCATTACTAGGCCTTTCTCGCGGATGAGGTCGAGAGTCTCAAGGGCGAGTTTGCGGTACCACGGCTCGTCTTCATGGAAATAACGATCGCGGTTGTGCATCTTGATTTTATCGAAATGGGCGATGATGTCAAACTGCTCCTTTTCAATCATTTCGTTCGACTGCTCGAAGAAACGACGCACGGCACGACGGATGTCGCCATTGAAGAACTTTTGCAGGCCTTCATCGTAGACCTCCCACTTGGGGCCATCGATGAACCAAATTTGGTCGACAAGAGGTCCCTGAGCCTGTCGAAGGGCCGGATCCACAACCAAATGCACTCCACCAATCAAATAATCAAGATGATACTTCTCCTTAGTTACGGCAAAAGGCTCGGAAACGCCAGTAAGGTAGTCCGCCTCCAAGGCGCAGTAGATGTCGATTTTGTCCTTGAATTCCGCTTTCAGTTGGGCGATTTCCGCCACGTAGCTGGGCATATCGGCTGATTTCACCGAAAATGTGTTGTCGAAAGGCAACGGACTATGTTCCGAAAAACCAATCGTAGTTAAGCCTTGACGGATGGCCTCTTCCACGATTTCCCGAGGCTGGGATTTGCCGTCGGAATAAATGCTATGGGTATGTAGATTGAAGTTTTGCATGATTGCTCTTTTTCGGTTTTATGTAGAAAGAATTATGCAAAAATACGGCTTTTTGCAAAAAAATCTTCTTGATTTGTAACTTTTC
>JAFWRA010000164.1 GCA_017508895.1 Bacteroidales bacterium | reverse complement strand
TTACGTGCCAAACCCTCGCTCAGGCTCTTGGCGATATCCAACGGCGTGACACCGGCTTCATATTGTCTGACACTATTGTCAGGGAAGGTTATGTTAATCATAAGAATAGGTCTTTTTGAAAGCGGCTGCAAAAGTACAAAATTTTCTCATACAAAACACACTTTCAGAGTACTTAGAGGAAATAATTTTTTAAAAGCGGGAAATCCTTGCTATTTCTTGGATTAAAAACCTCGCTTAATCACCATAAAAGAAGACCAATTATGCCTGCAAATAATCCAAATCACTCAACATACGAGTGATAACGCTTCGGAAATCAGCCTTAAAGCCCTCGTTTTGTTGATACTCCTTGTACAACGAATTATCTCCTTTGCGTTTCTTTCGCATGATTCTGTCAATGATAGTTATCATAAGTGCATCCACGGCCTGCTGGTCGGGATTGCCCACCACCAAGGTCTGGTAATCCTCATCGGCGGCTACAGCTTGTGCGACGCTAACCAATTTCATCTTCTGGTCGTCGGGGGTGGCCTCCCAGCCGTTGAACCAACGGTTGTTGAACTCTTGAAGAATCACGTCCAAGGGGTCTTTGTCTTCCTCCTCCGAGCCTGCGTTGACCATCGTTGGCTTCAGCGGGTCTATGGTGGTCTCTTCGGCATCCAAGGTGATGGCCTCGTTCAAGGCGGTGCGACGCAGTCCGTAGGTGTTCAGATCCACCGAATCCAACAAGTCTTTCAAGCTGTCGATGTCAGGGCAAGCGATGTGTAGGCTAGGAATGAGATAGCGCAAGAACCAGAACATTTTTTCCCAGTCTTTCATCTCGAAAGGCATGATGGCTGCCACCCGAGAATAGATCTTCACAAACTGTTTGCACTTCATCTTGAAATCAGCCTTGCCGTTTTCGGGCCAATCAATCTCAAAGTTGAAACGGTCGGCGGCGGCATCAATGATGGGCGCCCATTGGTCGGCATTGGCGCCATGAATGTACAAACCAATGAAGGCATCAACCTCGTCCATATCGAATACGCCAAATGAGAGCAAAGTGTTCTTCAACTCATGCAGGATATTGACATCCGTGGCTTCCGACAAGGTCGTGGAGGTGTAGAACGGGTCAAAGGCATCCTTGATGTCGTCCTGGGTGTTGTAGAAGTCAAGGATAAACAGGTCTTCACTCAACTTGCCCAAGTCGGGAGCGGAACGGTTGAGGCGCGAAAGGGCTTGCACAGCCAACACGCCAGCCAAAGGCTTGTCGACATACATGGCGCAGAGCTTCGGTTGGTCGAAGCCGGTCAGGTATTTGTTGGCCACCACCAAAATGCGGTAGTCGTCGGAGTCGAATTTCTCGGCCGTCTGACTATCAGGGAAGCCGTTCATGCCCGCTTCGGTGTAGTCAGACCAAGCAGCCCCACTTTCTTCGGCGGCGATTGAGCCATACAGTTTCTCCGTGATGGGATAGATCGAGGCCTCTTGTTGCTGAAGGCGTTTCTCACCACTGAAGGCGATTAGAATCTTGTAGGGCAGCTCTTTGTCCACCACAATCCGATTCAGCGCCTGATAATACTTGATGGCACACTCAATGTCCTTGGTCACCACCATGGCCTTGGCCTTGCCTTTCAGCTTGTGGCTGCGGAACACCTTGGCGTCGAAATGGGTCAGCATCACATCGGCCTTGGCCGCTATGGTCTTCGGGTCGCGCTCCACGGCCCCTCGCAACTTCTTCTGCGCCCGCTCGTTGTTGTATTCCGGATTGTCCTCGATGCTCTTGGTGAGCTCGTAATAGCTACGATAGGTGGTGTAGTTGGTCAGCACGTCGAGGATGAAGCCTTCCTCGATGGCCTGCTTCATGCTGTAGAGATGGTAAGGATGGAACTTGCCTTCGGCATCCTCGCTGCCAAAACGCTCCAAAGTCTCCCTTTTCGGTGTGGCCGTGAAGGCAAAATAAGAGCAGTTGGTGCTCATCTTACGGTCTTTCATCAGTTTCTCCAACAAGGCGTCGGTGTCGCTGCCGTCGGTGTCGGCGTCTTTTTGCACCGTGGCGTTGAGCTTGTCGGCAGCGATGCCGCTCTGCGAGCTATGGGCCTCGTCGATGATGACGGCAAAGTTGTGGTCGCTCACGTCGCTGATGGCGTCGCAGATAAAGGGGAACTTCTGTATCGTGGTGATGATGATACGTTTGTTGTTCTCGATAGCTTCCTTCAAATCCTTCGAGGTGTCGGCATGCGCCACGATTTTGGCGCTTTGCCCGAACATTTTGATGTTGTCGGAGATCTGCTTGTCGAGCAGGCGGCGGTCGGTGACCACGATGACAGAGTTGAACAAAGGCGCATCCACCGCCTTGGCTCTCACTGCATCCATCGTATTAGGACAGGTCTTGATGAGTTTGTAAGCCAGCCAAGTGAGCGAGTTGGACTTACCCGAGCCGGCAGAATGTTCGATGAGGTAGGTCTTCCCCACTCCCATCTCCGCCACGTCATCCACCAATTTGCCCACCACGTCCAGCTGATGATAGCGCGGGAAGATCAGCTTCTTGGCGTTCTTCATGATATGTGGCACCTTTTTCTGGGTCTTGGCCTCGTCGTAGTCGAAGCAGACATAGTTCATGATGATGTCGGCCACGGTGTCCTTTTGCAGGATTTGTTCCCACATATACGAGGTCTTGTAGCCACCCTCGGCGTTCACGGGATTGCCCGCGCCCTGGCCATTGGGCAGACCCTTGTTGAAAGGCATGAAATAGGTCTTATCCAAGTTGAGACGTGTGGTGAAAAATACCTCATCCTTGTCCATGGTGAAATGGGCGAGGCAACGGCCGAAGTTGAGCAAAGTCTCTTTGGGGTTACGTTCCGTGGACTTGTATTGCTTCTGCCCGTCGTATTTGGCGGTTTGGTGTGTCCAGGGGTTCTTCAGCTCAAAGGTGAAGACAGGCAAACCGTTGACGAACAGCACCATGTCGATTTCCAGACCTGGGTTGGCGGCCGAGAACGTCTGTTGGCGAGTGAGCGAGAACTGGTTTTGGGCATATTTCAGCTTCGAGCCCTCGCTGTCGGCGGCAGAAGGCTTGGGGTAAAACAGCGAAAGATGGATGTTGTCCACGTCCACGCCTTCGCGCAGCACCTTGATGACACCGAAGGTCTCAATGTCCTTCGAGATGCGCTTGGGCAGTTCAGTTTTCAGGTCCTTGCCTTTGTATTCTTTCAGCACTTCATGTTGTGTGCTCTCAAGGAAAGCCCACAGCCTTAGCAGGTCGATGGCCAGTTTCTTGTCCATGTCCTTGGGCAGGCCCCAATAGTATTGTTGCGCCTTGGGCGACTGGGCTTCCACATCGTTCTGCCCACTCGCCGTGCGTTCCTCGTGGGTGCTGCCCACTAGGGCTTTCTCTATGAGAGCCTCGAAGGCTTGTTCAGTAGTTTGGGACAATATCATAGCTGTTGAAGAGTTTAGTTGCGCACACAGTATTTCAGTGGACGGAACTCATCATGACAATTATGCTGAATGACATCATTCATGTCGAAGTCTTCAATATCGTTATCTTTTGTACCCCTCTTGTTACTACATTTTTCACTAATAATAATTCTGCGATACTGAACCAGTTCAGGGTTGAAGTCTGGGAAACTGTTTACCGATTTGATTCTTTCTGCCGATTGCCGGACATAATCGAATAACATGGTAGACGCTTCAATTTGTTTATCGGCGTCTCCATTGTCCCCACGTTTCATTTCAAAGAAAAACACAAACAAGCCCTTGACGTGCTGAACAAGGAGAATATAGTCGCAGAAACTGGTTAATCCGTGTGGTGCTTTACCAGGGTCGCGAGTCCGCTGATTGAAAAACGGAAACAAATCCTTAGTACCCTTATCAAGAGCGTTAAAGCCATATAGCCTCATCTTTGAGATGGAAGAAGAAGAGCTAACTATTCTCACTTTTTGAGCTTTCTCATCTCCCTGCGCTTCCTCAATCATCGTCAATTCATCGTCACCCTTTTGCAAAAACTTGGAGTTAAGAATCCATTCAAAATAATCAATGTATTCCATAACTCAACTTTTTGGGTGGTCGTATTTCAAAACTTCATAGAAGGTGTTGGTCACATCATTTTGGCTATTGATGGCCTCGTCAATGGAAGGCATATTGAACCCGTACCTGTCCACTTCAAGCGGCTCTACTTTCACTTTGCCATTTTCACCCTTCTGGAACAAATAAGGGGCAAACTTGTCCTGTGACAAACAAAGGCTTTCATCGTATCCCTTGTTTGAAAAAATCTTATCGCCAGCCTTATTCAAACCATCTGCCATAATCATATTGTTAATTTCACGAATGATATAGTCGCTATGGGTACTAATCACCAGGCGAAGACCAGCATTAATCATTTTGACAAAGATTTTGGCCAAAAGTATTTGATTCTTAGGATGAAGATTCAGTTCAGGTTCATCGACAAACAGGATATTGAACTGACCCGCGGAATGACGCAAATAAAACACCAACGGAGCCAAAGTCTTGATAGCCGAAGAGGATTCATTGAATCCAAGTTCTATGTCATCAGAAACACGATATAAGACTTCTCCTTCTTCAGAAACAGTGAGATTGCCATGCAAAACCATTTGTTCTATTTCATCAGCAAATTCATGATATTCTGACTCTTTTTTTCTTTGATTTACCACATCTGCCGCATCTGCCAATCCATCAGCAATAGGTTTAGGATAACGGGCATTGAATCGCTCTTCTGGATTTCTAAGCCGTCCTACAGATAATTCTTTATTAAATGTATAGATTCCACTACGCTCTGCCGTAAACATTTTAGCTCCCATTATTCCATCAAAAAATAATGAAATTGCCAATATACCTTGCAGGTAAGGTATTTGTTCTTCATTTGGCCAGCGTAATTTGTAATCAAACGATTTCACCTTTTTTTGGATGAATCTTGACCAAACAGACACCGACTTATTCCACAACTCTTCTTTCCATTCTTCTTTTGTAGTTGCAATCTCACACCTAAATGTCTCTGTCGGGATATTCAAATTCATAGAAACGAGAATCTCTTTTTGACGCTTTTTAAGAAACTCTTCCAAAAGGTTGTACAACTCTTCTGCCCTAACCTTTCCATCAACACCACTTTTCAGCTTCTTGGTAATAGGCAACTCTTTCTTTTCCAAAGTTTTAATAAAAGACGGCGAGAAGAACATAAAACGCAATTCCCAAATCAAAGTATAAAGAAATGTTGCTGCATATGTTTTTCCCGTGCCATTGTCACCAGCAAAAAGGATAAACGGCTTCGACATATCAATTACCATTGAATCAATATGGCCGAGTTTTGAGATCTTCAATTTCATAATTATTCTAATTTATTACACATTTTTTTTTGCAAAGATAGTATTTTTTCAAATACAAGTCCAATGGCACTATCACTTTTCCCCGTTATCACTTTATTATTATCAGTCTTTATTCGGTTCTATTTTTTCTTGCGAAATTACAAATTATTCATCAACCGTAAATGGAAGATACCCTAACATTCGTTTAATAGCTGGAGTGTTGCAACACAAATCGATTTCCGCGTTTGTCAACCCCATCATATTAAGCACACAACAAGTCAATAGTATCTTACACTTTTCAGTAAGCCAATACAGCTCATCTCCTTCAACGGCTTTTGACTTTTCATCATCAGGATAAAGATGCGAATATTTATGGCGAGTATCTTTCAAAACCTCGGGGTCGATATTGCACTTCTGAATTACTTTAACATCATTGAATTGATTCAACAAAACCTTAATCTGTTCCTCGTATTTTTTAATGTCTTTCCCATTTTTCTTGTTTACAAAGCGTTTGTGATATCCATCGAGTGCTTGGGCAACGATTAGGAAATCTGGCACATTAAATTCATTTTTCTTCCGAAGGGAATCTACCAAATAACTACTAATTGGTGCTATCTTATCATAGTTTTGATGCCAAGTAACAAGCATGGCAGGCACTTTTTCTTCCAGCTCGTCAAATTTAATCAACTTGTCTTCTTTTGGATCAATAGACTTATCTACCTTAAATAGCAACTTTGTGCTGCGATTTTGTCCCATTCTATATAATTCAATCCCTATGGGGTTTTGTTCGCCATATAATGCCACAGAAAGAAATCGCGAGAACTCGTTGGCATTCTTCAAAAGTGATTCAATAGAAACAGCCTCATTCGTACATATCTTGAATTCAGTTAGCTGAATGAAATTCAAATCATATTTTGATCGATTTAAAACAAATTTGTCATACAAATTCCACTTAAAGCCATTGCCCACTTGCGCCTCTAGAATAGTTGTGTATTTACTGGCATCAATAATAGTTTGAACCCAGCGATTATCAGTCGTATCCGAAATAAGGTGGTCTCGAAAAGCCCAATTTCTTAAATATGGATACTTCACAATGCAACGATCGTACCGGGCTTCTTTCAATGAAAGCACATGCTCGCCTAATAATATCAAGCCGACCTCAAACACTGTTGCCGTAAAACCAGCTTTATTTATACCTTTTCTCTTTGTGACATTGAAGAGTGTATAGATAAAACCGTTTGCATCCGCTCCCCATATCACGTTATTATTCCAATAGTGTTTTGCATGAAAATTACTTGGAACATGATAAAACTCCAATGTAGAGACATTGTCCTCATAATAAGTCAAAGTTCCAGTATGCTTGGCCTCCATCCCCTTCTGAACTATCGGAAACAAGCCTTGATTCTCAGGATCAGCCTCTGCCGGAATCCACCACTCACCATGAAATATTTTTGGTTCACCACTCATACCACTTTCACCTTTCCCGTCACCACTTCATTGATGATGATCTGCTTCCGCTCCTGAAGAAGGGAGATTTGCTTTTGACAGTTACATATTGAATTTTCTATTGGAGAAACTTTTGCTTCAATAGAGTTAATTGTCTCTTTTTGTATTGATACATCTGGAATTGGCATTTGTATATTACCTAAATCTTCCATCGAGATATTTGGTTGTGCAGATTGAACTGCATTCAACCAAATATATTTCTTAGTAATTTCAGATTGCAATACATACCAAATATATTTTGCCATCTCTGGGTTATTAAGCCTAATAAAAGAAATGGCTTGATTGGTATTCGCCGGTGTTAATTCTTTAGGCAATATTGCGACCTTTCCAATTGTTGCACCTGCTATAACAAACAACAAATCATTTTCTTGCAAATTTGAACGTTTTAAAATGGCGTGAGTGGCCTCATCGATAAAGAACTCAGGGTTTTCACAAACAGAATTATTTACAATATTCTCTGCTTTCAAAAATCTAATGTTTCCATTAGGGAGTATCTCTTTTCCAATAGTTGAAGGTGTCGTTCCTTTTGAGATTATTTTTGTTAAATGCTTTAGTCTTACAAAACACCACTCCTCCGGCACCTCTCCAATCCATTCCACGCCGCTGTCCTTCATTTTCGCGTTGGGGTTGAGGCCTTTGGTGACGGCACGGTTGATGATGATTTGCTTGCGCTCGTTCAAGAGGTCAATCATCTTCTGCTGCTGCGCTATGGCGGCGTCTATCTTCGCGGTGGCAGTGTCGAGGTAGGAAACTATCGCATCTTGTTCGTTTACATTTGGCAAAACAATACAGAGATTCAAAAGATCATTTGCGGAAAGATTGCTTCTAACGCCTGGCGCTCCTAAATCGTTAAATACCTTCCTGTGCCACATATTCAGGTAATAGTATTCAAGAAACCTCATATTGACATTGCCTTTGTTAATCAAACGAATATACGCTGGAGACACAATCCCATTATACGGAGTTAAACCGACCCTACTAGTCTTGAAATTCTCTAAATCAATGAGTTTAAAAATCAAGTTACCACTTTCAACAATTTGATAAGTATCTAGTTTTTCAGGATTCAAGCCAATGTCATCGCCATCCTGACGCTTAATCACTCCATTTAATGTCAACGCCAATCGTTCATGATTTGCACTATCTTTACCAACAATTGTTTTCTTGGAATAGAGATAATACTTGGCTTTATTCACTTCCCAATGGCTTGGAATCTCTCCGAGCCATTTCACGCCGCTGTCCTTGTATGTATCGTATCGTTGCATAATCTAAATCGTTTGTATGACTTCCCAATGCCCGCCTTTGGCAGCACCTACCCTTTCAATAATGCCATCTGCCCGAAGTTGGCGTATGATTTTTTTTACGCCGCTTTCCGAAAGCCCAGTAATGGCTTGCAGATCCTTAATGGTAACAACCGGATTATCACGCATGGCCGAAATGATTTTCTGGTCACTTTTCTGGTTACTTTTTTGGTTACTTTTCACCATTTCATCCAATGCCTCTTTCAAACAGCCCAACATGAAAACAATGAAGGGTGTGCTTGACGCCTCATGGTCGCTTTTCATAATGGCAGCATAATATTCCTGTTGGTGCTCCTTGACGATGGTTTCCACCGGTATCCATGCGAAGATGGGTTTCCACTGCATCAGAAGCAAGGTTTGCCACATCCGTCCCATGCGTCCATTGCCGTCGGCAAATGGATGGATGAACTCAAATTCATAATGGAACACGCACGAACTGATGAGCGGATGGGTCTTGGTGGTTTTCACCCAGTCAAGCAATTCGCCAATAAGCAGCGGTACTCGTTGGGCAGGTGGTGCCATGTGTATGCACACTTCGCCGTTAAACACGCCAACGCCTCCTGTGCGAAAGCGTCCGCATTCAGCAACAAGGTCCGTCATCATCAGCTTATGTGCCTTCAGCATATCTTTCTCCTTATACGGATCCAGTTCCAACATCAATTCGTAGGCATCAATAGCGTTTTTCACCTCCTGTATTTCGTTGGGCGCACCAAGCACTCGTTTGCCTTCCACGATGGCTGTCACTTGATCCAACGATAACGAATTGTTCTCGATAGCCAGCGATGACTGGATGGTCTTAATACGGTTTTCCCTACGTAACTGTGGTGTGGGCAGTTGCTCGGCTGAGGCAGTAAGATGACCCACTTTTTCGGCAATCTCTGCAACAAGTGTCGTGATTTCGTCAGTTATCGTAAACGGTGGGACGTATGTTGGTTCTGTGTTTTTGGCCATATTACATCAGATTAAACAGTGACTGGATGAAGCCTTGGCTCTGGCGGTCGAGTTCGAGGATGTCGCGCTCGTTCTCTTCAAGGGTGCGCAACGGAACGGGCTTGTAGAAATACTTGTTGAACGAGATTTCGCAGCCTATCTTGGTCGGTGGAAGGTTGATCCAAGCATCGGCCACGTAGGGACGCACCTCGCGCTGGAAGTATTCGTAGATGTCTTCCTTCACGGGAATCTTCTCCGTGTCGCGCAGGTCGCTGTCGCTTTCATATTCAACATATTGGCACACATAACTCCCCTTCTCGCCAGGATAATAGCCGTAGTCCGACAGGCGCTTTTCGTCCACGCCAAAGGTGGCCATCAGTTTCTCCACCTCCTTGCTGCCAACCTTGTGTTGCTTCTTGGCGACGGGAGCGGCCTCGGGGTCGGTCACCGACATGGCACGGGCTATGGCATTCAATTTGTTGCCTTTCACGTCCATCTTCAACGCCTTGGCCGCAGCCTCAATCTTGGCGACAAACAGATTGAAGTCCATGAAGACTTCCGTGCCGATGGCAAGCATCAATTGTTTGGCGGCCTCCATCAACTCGCGGCGGCCCTGCCATTCCTTGACGCTGATGAGTTTCGCCAGCTTCTTGTCGGTCAACTTTATCTCGTTGTCGTTCAAATACTCCTTAATGTTCTGGATTTCAGCGTCCAAACCTTCAAACACACGCTCTCCGTAGGTCTGGTACAGCCATTTTGAAAGTTCGAGTTCGCCATTGTCGTATAGCATCTCATCGATTTTCAGGGCGTTGAACTGACTCTTCAATCGCAACGGCCGCTCGATGGTAACATTGTAGAAGCGGAAGTCGTCGCCGTCGAAAATCTTGGAGGCTACCTTGTCGCCATCGGCTTCCTTTTCCACGAAGTCCATGTAGGTCTTCAGGATGGCATTGCGATGTTCGGGCGTGATGGTGCAGTTGCGCGAGCCTTGGTTTTTCCTCAATTTCTCAAAGGCCTGCGAAGCGTCGATCAGTTGGACCTTGCCTTTGCGGTTTTCGGCTTTTTTGTTGGTGAGCAGCCAAACATAGGTAGTGATGCCTGTGTTGTAGAAGATGTTGTTCGGCAATTGGATGATGGCATCCACCAGGTCATTCTCAATCAGATAGCGACGGATGTTGCTCTCGCCGCTGCCCGCATCGCCCGTAAACAGCGACGACCCATTGTGGATGGAAGCCACGCGACTGCCTTGGGGCTGGAACTCCAAAGGCTTCATCTTGTCGACTTCTTCGAGCATAAACAGCAGTTGCCCGTCGGAAGTGCGCGGTGTGCTGTCGAGCACCTCTTCTTCGCCGGCGAAATTGGTCAACGACAGTTCAAAACGGTGGTCGAGCAGCGTCTTCTCGTGGTAAATCTTCTCCTTGTCGGTCTTCCACGACTTGCCGTAAGGCGGATTGGTGATCATATAGCCAAACGACTTGTCGGAAAAGGCGTTGTCGGTGATGGTGTTGCCCAAGTGCATCCCACCCGGGTCGACGCCTTTGATAATCAAGTCGGACTTGCAAATGGCATAGGTCTCCGGGTTGATTTCGGTTCCCGACAGTTGGATAGCCGCGCTCCTGACGCCAATATCCATAAGGTATTCGCGGCTTTCCGTCAACATCCCACCAGAGCCACATGCCGGGTCATACAACGAAATAATCTTGGGGAGGTTGTCCTTCACGGGTTCAAAAACGAGATGCGCCAACAGCGAGATGGCATCGCGAGGCGTAAAGTGTTCGCCCGCTTCCTCATTGTTCTCCTCGTTGAAGCGACGCAGCAACTCCTCAAACACAGTGCCCATGCCGATGTTGGTCATAGCGGGCAGCATGATGCCATCGGGGTCTTTCACCTCCTTGTCCGTCAAGTTAATGCGCGGGTCGGTGATTTTCTCGATGATGGACAAGAGTCGGTCGTTGTCGGCCAGTTTGCGTGCCTTGTTGTAATACTCGAAGTTCTTCAGCACATCGCGCACGTTCTCGCTGAAGCCGTTGAGGTATTCTATGAAATTATCGTAAAGGATGTCGTTGTTGTCCGAAGCCTGTGATTTCAGTCGGTTCAGCGTCCATTTGCTGGTGTTGAAGAAACTCAAGCCTGTGATGTCTTTCAGCACGCCCTCGTCAAGGTTGTCCAATCCACTCTCCTTGATTTCCTGTTCCACTTCTTCCTTGGTAGGCTCAAGCAAGGCGTCCAAGCGGCGCAACACCACCATGGGCAGAATCACATCACGGTATTGGCCACGCAAAAACACATCGCGCAGCACATCGTCGGCTATCGACCAAATAAAAGAGACTATTTGATTATGAGAGGTTTCCATCGGGGAAAGAATTCAAACTGATTAATTTTACAAAGATACGTTTTTTTTCCATACCCAAAGCAACAAACACACAAAACGAGTTCATTTGTTTTTCTTTCACATTTCTTGTTTTTATAAAAAACATCTTCTTATTTTTGCATCAAAACCAATCACAATGAAAAAATCTATCATCCTCATCATCTTCCTCTCCATGTCATTCTTCGGCTATTCCCAAGACTGGTTCGGCCTTAATCGCTATCAGGCCGACAATGAGCGCATTATCGCGAGCGGCGACTACCCCGAGGTGGTCTTTATGGGCAACTCCATCACCGAAATCTGGGCCATCTACCATCCTGAGTTCTTCAGTAGCCACAACTACTGCGGCAGGGGCATCGGCGGCCAGACCTCATCGCAGATGCTGGTGCGCTTCACTGCCGATGTCATCAACCTCCATCCCAAGGCCGTGGTCATCATGGCCGGCACCAACGATGTGGCGCACAACGACTACTGGGTGGCACCCGACAAGGTGATCGACAACATCATCGCCATGTGCCAACTCGCCCAAGCCAACGGCATCATCCCCATCATCAGCTCCATCCCACCCTGCTCGAAGTTCCCGTGGAGAGAAGAGATCAGCGATCCTGGCCAGACCATCGTCAACATCAACAAGAGTCTGAAGGCATACGCCGAAGCTAATGGCATCATCTACATCGACTATCACGCCGCTCTCGCCGACGACAACCTCGGACTCCCCGAGTCAATCAGCGAAGACGGCTGCCACCCCAACCCCGACACCTATTTTACCATGGAAGAAATGGCATTAGAATCCATTCGGGTGGCACTCAAAAGATAAATCCTAACATTTGCGGCAAATTTTCGGTATATGAAAAAACTATTTCTCTCTTTATTACTAGTATTCACAACAGTTTTCCAAGCGTTTCCACAAGTTGCGAAACAGGTCGAGGAAGCAATGGCTCGCCAAACGGCACAAGCCTTCGTCAACACGAAATCGGCTTTGAAAAGCCACGACTTGAGTTTGGTATCGACCGAGGGAAACTACATCTATAACATTGGCGACCACGGCTTCGTCATCATCGCAGGCAACACCGTATTGCCTCCCGTGTTGGCCTGGTCCGACCAAGGCGCTTTCCCTGACATGGAGGAGGCTCCCGACAACTTCGCCTCTTGGATTGCACATTATACCGAGATGATTGACTTCGCCGTCGCCAACGGCATACAACCCGAAGCCAAGGTGCAACGCCAATGGGAAGAGGCCTCACAGGGCATCTTCGTGACACGTAATGTCACAACGGTGGATCCTTT
>JAFWRA010000163.1 GCA_017508895.1 Bacteroidales bacterium | reverse complement strand
CTAGGGTCGGTGAATCGCTGCCCAAAGCCATCGGGTGTGAAGGTGATGAGCTTGGTTTCAGGATCGATGAGGTACATCATCTGCGGTCCGTTCTGTTGAGGCCCGAAGCCACCGAAGCCTCGACGGGGCTCAGGCGTGTACTCACGTGGTTGGATGCAGTCTAGGATGTGCTGCGCCTCAGCCTTGTAGTTGATGCCTGTTTCATCGCCCCAACGGTTCGAGGCGAAGATGAGAGCCGTGATGAAGTATAGCTCGCCGTCGCTAGCGGCCCCCTCGGAATTGCGCGTGCCATCGGTCTTACAGCTCCACGCAAAGTAGCCCTTGCGGATCCCATCCTGATGCTGCATGTAGCGTTTGCTCCAGCGCCACAGACGGTCGAATATGTCCTTCTCGCCAAACTGCACGGCAATCATTAAGCCATACGACATGCCTTCGGTACGTGCATCGTGGTTCTTGATGTCAGAGACATATCCCATCGAATCGCCCACCTCGAAGTAAACCTTGTTGGGTCCACGGAACACGTCGTTGAACACTTCTTTCAACTTTGCGTCGACATCAGCCTGCCTATAACCCATCTCGACGAAAAGGTTACGATACTTGTTGGTTTCGAAAGCACCTTTTTTCCAGGGCTTGAGTGCCCATGCCGGTATGGAAAGCATGAGCAAAAGAAACAAAATCATTAAATTTCTCATATCCGAATAGTTTTTGGTGTTACGTATTCTTTTATTACATGGATGCGGAATCTTGTTCCTCCCGATACTCAAGGATGTCACCAGGCTGGCATCCCAGCACATGACAAATGGCCTCCAAGGTGCTGAAACGCACGGCCTTGGCCTTACCCGTCTTCAGGATAGAGAGATTGGCTAGTGTCAGCCCTACTTTCTCGGCCAACTCGCTCAGCGACATTTTGCGCTTGGCCATCTCAACATCTAAATTCACTACGATTTTTCCCATGATGCTTTCAGATGGTTAAGTCCTGCTCTTCTTTCAGTTTTAGTCCGATGGCAAACACCTCGGCAACAATCAGGCAGAACAACCCAAAGACGAAGTCGTCCATGTACGAGTTATAGACATTGTCGGCAGGAAAATGTTCCACCAGGTCGTGAACAGAATAGATGATGGCTGGAATCATCATTCCCCAACCAGCCCAGCGCAGCAAGGGGATGTTCTCCTTGACAAATACTTTGTCGCGGTTCACATTCAGGATGAACCTGACGAAGGCAATGAATGAGCGGATAAAGAGGAAGATGCACACAAGGCCCAGCATTGGCACCAGTAAATCATTACAAAAGTCGAACGCAGCCGTTGCATCAGCATTGCGGCCGTCATCCCAGCCTTTCTTGAAAGCCTGTGCTCCTTCGCTGAAGTTTAGCACGAAGCCAATGATAATCTGTGCGGCCATCATCAGCAGCATCAATACACATAGCAGATTCAGTCTCTTTTTCATATTTCTATTGGTTATTTTATTATTTGGAAATCAAAGAAGTCAAAGAAGTTAAAGGACATTAGCCCTATTGCTTGGAATCCCTTTTTGAAGTTCAGGAAGAAAGAGTACTGTCTTTCAACTTCGTTAACTCCCTAAACGCCGAAGACCGTAACTTCCTTCACTTCCTTCATGTCTTTCATTTCTTAAAAGATCAAATCCTCCAACACTGTCAATTCCTGCTCCTCTTTCAGTTTCTGCGCGTCTTTCAGGATTCTGGGTATCAAGAAATAGCCGATAATCATCCAATACAGTGGACCTGTAAATAGGGTTGTTGTCATAGAGGGCATCTTTTCCATATTCTCCGTCTCGATAAAACCAAACACGTGTCTGTAGAAATGATTGGCTATCACGAAATACATCAGGGTTGATACACCTAATATATAAAATAGTCGGATACACCACTTGGAATATTGCTTATTGACATAAGTAAAAAACGCCATCAACATGACAATGCAGAAAAAATAGGTTCTTGCAATATTGTCTATCAGATAGACGAAATTCGAGTAATAATCATAGTTTGTGGTTGCCGTTTGCATTCTTTCGACATCGCCAACCATCAACCAAACCATCAAAACTGCCAATGCAAGAACGCATAATGCCCCGAAGACATTCTCTACTTTTCCAAAATACTTGCTTGTATTCATATTTTATTTATCGTTTTAATGTTGATATTTATCGATTTTCGATATGCAAAAGTAGATAGAAATCCATAAACAACCAAATAAAAACGATAAAACTTTATCGAAATACAATAAATTTAACACCTGTTAAGTGTTCGGTGCTACGACTTTACACTTCCCTCATCCAATATTTGCACTTCTATCTTGAACTTGGGTCTTTATTCGATGTTTTTTCTTCACAAACCGTTGCAAAAACTGATTTTGTGTTGTATCTTTGCAGAAGTGAAAGAATACCATTACTAACCAATAAAAAGACGACACGATGAAAACGACGATGAAACGACTATTGATGCTATGCCTGCTGACAGTTGGCATGGCCAAGGCAACCCGCGCGCAGCACATCACGCCGATGAGCCCCTATGAGGATAACACAGCCTACTACAACCTGTATTATTCCTATTACGACAACGGATACGGCGGAAAGTGGATGGAGCAGTACTATGCCACCATTTTCAAGTTCACTAGCCCTCTTTTGGGTTTCGCTAAAATTCCCGAGACCGTCACCTCCCAAGGACACACCTTCACGGTCCGCGGATTCGGCGACACAGATTGAGTGAGCTCTGATGAGCAGAATGTCACCAGCCTTACTTTCCAGGGTGATGTGACCATGTGGAATGCCCCCGTCAACTTCAAGCCTGGTATGTTGGGCTTCACCACCCTCATTTTTGAAGGCCATTGCAACCCATTCAACGGCGATTATTCGCAGTAATTCACTAACTCTGTCGGTTGGATTGATGTATATCTGGCCGACAAGACCGAAAGGGAAATCGCTGAACTGAAGAAGAATGCCCCCTGGAACCAGTTCCATTCCGTCAACTATCGCCCCGTGAAGCAGACGCTTACCTTGAACGTCACGCTTAGCCCCCTGACCAATTATGGCGAGGAAGTGGCCCTCTATGACATGGGCGACTACGGCAGTTTCGGTGAGGCTGGCTATGACCTCGGCAACCTGACCTTGCTCGACCGCACCAGCCCAAACACCTACGAGGTGAACAGATTCGGTAACTATTTACTCGTTGCCAGCTACGACCGCGACAAGGTGAAGCCCAACGTCAACTACGACGGACTCAACTGGAGCATGGACTCACACTACACGATTGATTATCTTCAGCTGATGCCAGTGCGTGGCGACGTAAACATCGACATCTCCTTCCCCTCGCTCGGAGCCCACCAATGTACCCTCACCAACACCACAGGCGGTATCGTCTTTGTGACCGACTTGCACAATCTCACCAGTTTTGGTAGCGATGGCTCGCAAGACCTGATTCCACTCTTGTTCCTCGCTTCCGATGCCACCAAGACCGGTGCACTGACCATCGGCAACAACTACGCTACTGTCTATCTCTGCACTGACCCTGGCATGACACCTCACCTGAAACGCAACGGCGTGGAAGTAGACCTCAGCTACGTTACCCGCGGTGGTCTCCGCTACGCTTTCTACGACGAGCTCAAGCCCACCACCGACGTCACCTACCAATGGAGCTGCACCCGTAACCCCATCACGCTCAACT
>JAFWRA010000162.1 GCA_017508895.1 Bacteroidales bacterium | reverse complement strand
GTCCGTGAAATCGCGGAATGCTTCAGCATCGAGGATGAACATATCCTCGATATGCTTGTCAATCGCTCGGACAAACTCAATCATCTTGTTGAAATCTATCAATTAAAAATAGCAAGTTAGCAACTTGCGAAACTTGAATTAATATAAATACTATTGTTATGAAAAGAGTTTTACTATTCGCAGTGGCATTGTGCTTTATGATTTCGGCACAGGCACAAATCAAAACGAATGAATCAACTGAAAATCAGTTGAAATCAAAAGTCAAAAGGGTGGAACAGCTCAATCGTGGCACTGAGGTCTACACCCAAAAACTCGACAGTATGGTCATGGAGCCGACAATGACGACGGTCTCCTTCCAGTATGATGAGCGGTACAATATTTCGAAAGTGGAAATGTCTTTGTTGATGGGTGCGTTTACGACGACCATCGATTTTTTCTATGACGACCAAAACCGTTGCATCAGGAGAATCGAAACCAGCTATGATGGGAGCATCGAAAAAGATGAATTTAGTTACAACAACCAAGGCTGGGTTTCGGAAGAAGTCAATTATGATAATGAGAATGGCGTTTGGGAGGAAGATACCAAAACCACTTATCAGTATGACAACGATGGTAATATTTTGGTTGCCACAGATTGGGATTATGAAGATGGCGTTTGGGTAAACGAAGAGAAAGTGGAATTCACCTATCAGGATGGCAAAGTGGTTAAAAGCTTGGAATTCATTTGGTCTGTTAATCTTTGGATTGAAAACCACCTGACAGAATACATGTATGACAATCATGGTGACCTTGTTGAAGAGCTTTATTACAGTAAAAATGGCGAAGGCTGGACCGATGATGACAAGATTGTTTACTCCTACGACGAGAATCATAATTGCGTGAAGATGGTCGAATATGATTTTTCGTGGGATAATCAGGATTGGGAGATCGACAATGAGACCGTAATCACCTATGATTTAACCGTGCCCAGCAGTGCCATTGCCGGCCTTAGCTACCTTGAAGGAGACAATGTCAGCATTAATAACAAGGTGATGGCTTTTGAAGAAACCGACTATGACGATGGCATAGCTCAACAGACCCTCAAGACTGTTATGTACTATTCAGCTGCCAGCAGCCTTGGCGAATTCAATGAAAACCAACTCGCCATTTGGCCCAATCCCGTTTCGGAAACCTTGAACCTCAACGCCGAAGATTTGCAGCAAGTGGAAATCTTCAGCATGGACGGCAAACAGGTGATGCGCCTTGGAAACAGCTCTGAATCAATCAATATGAATGCTTTGGCCAAGGGTTGCTATCTGCTGAAAGCCACCTTTACTGACGGCAGCCAAGCTGTGCAGAAGTTTGTGAAGGAATAATATTTCACGCAGAAATCGCAGAACTATAAGAATTGAAAAAGTCGGAAGAGCGGAATGCTTTCCCGACTTTTTCATTGCCTAATTGGTTTTTTATGTCGAAAAAATTATTACTTTTGCATAATTATTTCTACATAAAACCATGATGAATCCATTTGTAACCAAAGGCTATGTTTCGGCTAAGTATTTCTGCGACAGGGAGAAAGAGAGTCAACAATTGCTGCGCGAGCTTGAAAACGGCAACGATATCGCTTTGATTGCGACCCGTAAAATAGGCAAGTCGGGACTGATACATCACTGCTTCAATGCTTTCGACTTGAAGAAAGACTACAATCTGTTTTTCATAGACTTTTACTCGGTGGGCACGCTTCGCGAGATGGTTTTTATGATGAGCCGTGCCATCGTCAATGCCCTCGCTCCGAAAGGTGCGGTTTGGTTGCAACAATTCAGTGCAGCGGTCAGGTCGATGGCTTTTGTGATGACCACTGACCTAGCGGGACTTCCCAAACTCAACATCCAGTTGGGCGACATCCGCGAGCCACAAGTCTCGTTGGAGGAAATCTTCCATTATCTTGAACACTCCGATCGGCCAAACATCGTCGCCATCGATGAATTTCAGCAAATTGCCAAGTTCCCTGAAAAGAATGTGGAGGCCTTGTTGCGCACCTATATCCAGCAATGCCACCGAAGCAAATTCATTTTCGCGGGCAGCCAACGCCACCTGATGGGTGACATTTTCACTAGTGCAGCGCATCCATTCTATCAGAGTGCCTCGGTGATGCATCTTGGCCCTATCGACAAGGAAAAATACTGTGAGTTTGCCTGCCATCATTTTGCAGAAGCAAACAAATCATTGGAATCCAATGTGATAGATGAACTATACAGGCGTTTTGAAGGCATTACTTGGTACATGCAGAAAACGTTAAATACCCTGTTTCTGTTGCCAAGCAAAACCCAACGTTACGGTGTTGAGGAAATGGAAGAGGCCATCCAAAATATCATCGACACTAACGATTTTACTTACGCAGAGAAGATGTTTCAATTGCCTGAAAAACAGAAGGAACTGCTATTAGCCATTTGTCAGGAAGGCAAAGCCACGAAAATTACTTCACTCAATTTCGTGAAACGACACAAGATTTACTCGACCAGCACGGTGCAATCGGCTTGCAATGGACTTTTGGACAAGGAAATCATTACCCTTGAAAATGGCCAGTATTTTGTCTATGACAAGTTTTTTGAACTTTGGCTGAGGCAGAATTATTGATGTTTCAGGCAGAACGTGCAGAACTTTGGAAATTTGATTGCTAATCATTTGCAAAAAGATCAGTATACTCTTTCCCTTCAGAGGTAATGGGTAGTTTTTCTTCAGAAACAACCGTAAAGACATAAACAAGCTCCTTCTCGGTCTTGGTTTCCCTGATATATTGTCTCTTTAGCTTCGGGTTTGCTCCCGATAGTCCCAGTTTTTCCGTCATTTTCCGCTTGAGAGTTTTTTCAGGTGTGTCGCCAAACGCCACATGCCACCAATAACGCCTTGTAGTCTCTCCTTCGCCATTCATGACATGCAGATGCGCGACAGGATGAAGCATTTTGTTTCCTTTATGCAGCTCCACATACATGGCCCGTCCCACAATGTTGCCTCGCTCGTTGACGATGGGCAAAAATTCCGTGTTATTCACCTCAGGCTCAAACCGGCGCGGTCCTTCTGCTTTGGCTGGAGAGTCGAGGGTTTTGTTCTCTACAATCGGCTGTGCCTGTGCCGTCGGCTTAGTTTGCTCTTCGATGATTCTTCGGGGGCGTCTCTCTGTTGTTGTCGAGGTTCTAACAGGCTTGTCATGCACCATCTGGGTAAGCGCCATCGGCTCAAACGACACCTCTTCGACCACTATCTTTTCCGAGCCTTTCAACTCAATGACATCACCCGCCTTCTTTCCTATCAACATCTTGGCTATGGGTGAGATGAATGAAATGAGGCCTTTGTTCACGTCGGTTTCATCCACGCCAACAATCCGCACCACGTGACCGTTGTAGCGCACCCACGCTCCAAAGCTCACCGTGTCCTTGTTGGACTTGGAAAGGTCGACTTCCACGGCGCTGTTGATACGGTCAACGAGTAACTTCATCGTAGCGTCAATGTGATTGACCATGATGTAGTTGTCGCCCGCCTTGACACGTTCGGACTGAAGGGCTTTCAGCTCCTCTTTGAGTGCCTCAAGCCCTTCTTTAGTGACATAGTTGGGCACGCCTTCGGGCAAATACGCCCGCATCGGCACCCTCGGAATCTCTTCCTGATCGCCTTCTTTGATGAAGCCTCTGCTCATGGAGTAGTATCTATAAAAATTGTACAATGGCTTGGCTGTAAGTTATCAGCAGTCAGCCTTCAGCCTCGTTCCAACCGAGCTGATAGCTGACTGCTGAAAGCCGATAGCTTCTCTACTTATTTAATCACCAGCTCATCAATAATGTTCTGGCACTTACCCACCTTCTCGATGCACCAGAGCAGGTAGCGGGCGTCCATACAGATGGTGCGCTGCACCTTGTTCTCGAAGCTGAGGTCACCGCTCATGGCTTCCCAGTTGCCGTCGAAGGCCAGACCAATGAGGTTGCCTTCGCCGTCGATGACGGGACTACCCGAGTTGCCACCCGTGATGTCGTTGGTGGTGATGAAGTTGACGACCAGCTCACCGTTTTCGTTGGCATAACGGCCATAGTCCTTCTTGGCCACGAGGTCACGCACATCCTGCGGGATGTCGAACTCCCAGTTACCAGGCACATACTTGGCCATCACGCCGTCCATGGTGGTGTAGTAGTTGTAGTTGACGGCATCGGCGGCCTTGTAAGGCTCCACTGTGCCGTAGGTTAGACGCATGGTGAAGTTGGCATCGGGATAGAAGTTGCGGTCGCTCTGCATCTCCATCAGACCCTTCATGTAGAGGCGCTCACCTTGGTTGCCGAGGTTCTGGGCTTCCTCATAACGGGCATAAAGCTCTTGATATGACTCAATAATATTCATAGAAAGGGCATAGATGGGATCTTTGTCGAGGGATTTGGGCTTCTCCATCCACTTCTCCAAACGGGCTTGGTCAGTGAAGATGGACTTTTCGAAGGCTTTGGCAACATAAGCACTGAAATCGCCGTTGTTTTCGTCGCCGATGCGTGTGACTTCGCTCGGACGAAGCTCGGCGGGGATGTTTTTATAGAACAAAGCCAGTAAAGCGGCAGTCACATCTTGGTCGAGAGGCATGCTATAATCCTTGAAGAAGGTCTCCACAGCAGGCTGCATCTTCTCGGCAGCGGCTTTGATGTCGGCTTTGTCGGCCTTGTCCTCAAACATCTGGTTGATACGCATGAACCTGCGGCTGAAAGCGATGGCCTCGCCACCGTTCCAGCCAGCCTCGCGGTGGTAGACAAACGACTTCTCGATCTCGTCGAGGATGTTCCACTTTTTGACAATGCCTTTGAAGATGTCACCATATTCGGCCTTGCGGCTGGCATCGGCGCCGACCCATCTGGCGAAGTCTTCCTCTTGAGCTTGGCGGCGCTCATACACATGGTTGCGCTTAAGCTGCTTCACCTGACCGATGTAGTATTTCCAATAGTTCGACACGCTGGCCTGCTTGGAGGCATATTTGATGAACACCTCTTGGTCGGCGTCCATGTGCTTGCGGTAGTTCTCGAGTTTGGTGGTGCGGCAGTCGATGATGGCGGGACCTTCCTCCTCGATGACGTTCTTCACGGTGTAGGAGGTGGAGTAACGGTCAGTGGAACCAGGATAGCCAAGAATCATGGCATAGTCGCCAGGCTTCACACCACCTAAATTAATAGGAAGGAACCATTTGCTCTTCATCGGGATGTTGTCGGCACTGTATTCGGCGGGACTGCCATCGGGGGCGGTGTAGACTCGGAAGATGTTGAAGTCGCCCTTGTGGCGCGGCCAAGTCCAGTTGTCGGTGTCGGCACCGAACTTGCCTATGCCCCATGGCGGACAGCACACGAGGCGCACGTCCTTGTACTCATCGTACTCGAAGAGGATGTATTGGTTGCCGCTATAGAAAGGCACAATCTCGACGCGCACGTTGCGATCGCCCTTGCGTTCCTTGGCGATGGAACGGCTGTTCTTG
>JAFWRA010000018.1 GCA_017508895.1 Bacteroidales bacterium | reverse complement strand
GAAGAAAAAGGCTACGAATGGATTAAGGAACTTTGATTATGAACAACCAACTTATCTTAGCCGCCAACCAAAGCCGCGAAATCATTGAGTATGACGATGACGCTCACCTGTCATCCGAGCCGAAGGTCTCCGAAATCATCCTCAATGAGAATTCGAGCCTTGAGTTGTATGTTTTGCAGAATGTAAGCAACGAGGCCTCCATCCAAAGGGAGTTCAAGGTCAAGCAGCTGGCCGACAGCCGACTGAAGATTGTGGTCATCACCTTCAACGGCGGCGATGTGCAAAACACCTATCATGTCGACTTGGATGGTGAAGGCGCCGACACGCAGGTGCATGGCTTGTATCTCATCGACAAGACCCAGCATGTGGAGAACTTCTTGAAGGTGAACCACAACGTGCCGCATTGCACTAGCAACGAGAAATTCAAAGGCGTTATCGATGACTCGGCCTCGGCGGTGTTCAACGGTCATGTGTATGTGGCCAAAAACGCCCAGAAGACCGATGCCAACCAAAACAACAGTAACATCCTCTTGACGTCGACTGCCAAGGTCAACAGTCAGCCTTTCCTTGAGATTTATGCCGACGATGTGAAATGCTCGCATGGCACTTCCACCGGCCAGCTCGACCAAGAGGCCATGTTCTATATGCGGCAGCGTGGCATCAGCAAGGCAAATGCCAGAATCCTGTTGATGTATGCCTTTGCCGCTGAGGTGAGTAACCATATTGGAAATGAGATGCTGCACGAACACATTGATGACATGATCAAGCGCCGTCTACGTGGTGAACTCTCGAGCTGCGAGAACTGCGTCTTGCGTTGCAGCCATCCGAAAGATTACAATTTTGATATTGATTATTCGAAAATCTGACGATGGCTTGTGGCCTATGACTATGGCTCTCCCAAGCCGTGAAAATTGCCATAGTCATAGTCAGAGGCCATAGTCAAAGGAACTAAAGTCAAAAGTGAAGTCAGTAAAAATGTTAGATATTAAGGAAATAAGATCCCAATTCCCAGTCCTTGACCAGCAAGTCTATGGCAAGCCCTTGGTCTATCTAGACAATGCCGCCACTACGCAAAAGCCTTTGTGCGTCATCGAGCGTGAACGTGACTATTACCTGAATGAGAACTGTAACATCCACCGTGGGGTGCATTACTTGAGCCAAAAGGCGACCGAGGCCTACGAACATGCCCGCCAGACCGTTGCGGATTTCGTTCATGCCAAGGAAGCGCGCGAAATTATCTTTACGCGTGGCACCACCGAGTCATTGAACCTGTTGGCTACATCATTCGAGCACTTTTGCATTGGAGAAGGTGACAAGGTGCTGATTACAGCCATGGAGCACCACTCCAACCTCGTGCCTTGGCAGCAGATGGTGCAGCGCCATCATGGCCAACTGCTTGTCGTGCCGATGGATGATAATGGTGTCCTGGACTTGAATCGATACGAAGACTTGCTGAAAGAAGGGCCGAAGGTGGTGTCGATTGCGCATATTTCCAATGTGTTGGGAACCGTCAATCCTGTGAAGGAGATGGTGGCTATGTCACATCAATATGGCATTTCCGTAGTCGTTGATGGCGCACAGTCCATTGCGCATCATCCCATCGATGTTCAAGACTTGGATTGCGACTTCTTCGTTTTTTCGGGCCATAAGATGTATGCCCCTATGGGTATCGGCGGCTTGTACGGCAAAGCCGAATGGCTGGAGAAACTGCCTCCCTACCAATTTGGAGGTGAGATGGTAGATGTAGTGAGTTTTGAGAAAACCACTTTCAATGTGTTGCCTTATAAGTTTGAGGCTGGGACGCCAAATGTGGGCGCCGCATTGGGTTTGGAAATAGCCGTTAGATTTCTGCAAAGTCTTGACAGAAAGGAAGTTGAGCAATATGAAGCCGGTTTGTTACAGTCAGCCATCGAACAACTCTCCGAAATCGACGGCATCCGTTTCATTGGAGAGGCAGCGCATCATTCAGGTTTGGTTTCCTTCATCATTGATGGCATTCATCCTTATGACCTCGGAACCATCATTGACAAGATGGGTGTAGCAGTGCGCACAGGACATCATTGCGCTGAACCGGTGATGACGCGTTTTGGCATACCAGGCACAGTCCGTGCATCATTTGCATTATACAATACGATAGAGGAAGTGGGGATGTTCGTGAATGCAGTGAAGAAAGCCGCCTACATGCTTTTATAATCGAAACTGATATAAAAATAACATACAAATTATACATGTAACATAACTTGTATGTTATATTCTATCTACGTAAACAAGCTGTCTTGGGGAAGACTTTATTCTTCCTCTTTTCTTTTTTTACCGATCAGGTAAGCACCGCCTAAGACACTCAGAAGCAAAATCCCACTACCGAGGGGAGCAATACCGTCAATGGTAATGTTCTGCTCTTCAGGCTGAGCCATTTCAACAGTCTCATCTTTAACTGCTCTGTCTAAAAACTCTTCTTGGTCTTTAGTGTCGTCTACTACTTGCTCGGTGATTGCAATGGCTTCCTTAATGCTGTCTTTAGATACTTTAGGTACTGTTATTTGTGCACTAGTTGATGTCGCTGTAATAGAAAATGCAGCCAAAACAGCTAAAAGTGAAATAGTATTTTTCTTCATGACGCTATATAATTATATGATATTTACTTTGTTAATATAGAAATGCTATTATGCACTTAATACTTTGCAAAGTTAAAGGGTTTTTGTGGAGGTGTGTGGGATTCTATATGTTTATTATTACAATGATTTAATGCGTATTTTACAATGGTTTTATTGTGTCAGATATCGGTATTGTCTAACTTCAAAGTATCGTTATGGATTTGTTGCTCAACGAAACAAGCAAAATCTGTAAAAAAGTTGTGTTTCAGTGAAATGGAAATCCTTCTCAACAAGTCTAAGTCCATGGTATTTCGTTTGAGGATTCGATTGAAATTGCCAGGATCACAGTGTACTTTTCTTGCAAGCCAGGCTTCACTACGCTCTTGCTCTTTAAGTATCGTTTTAATGGCATTTCCTATGTGAAAATCCTCTGTTTTCATTTTTCTTTTTTTGATTGAATTTGTTTCAGCTTGATTTTCTTTTTTACTCTAATTGGAGCAATGATAAGTACCAAGAGCACTTCGAGAGCGTATTTCATCCATGGTACAAAACCTGTAGTGTAAAACTGAAAAGCGATGAGTAAAATGGAAAACCCGACAAATAGGGCTTTTCCGTGAATCTTCTTTCTAAATACTTGTATCAAGCTGAAAACCAATATTGTGGATAATACAAGTTGGATGATTTGGGTCCATAGCTCTTTGGTTCCCTCATCAGTTTGCCCTTGGTTAAAGTAATAGGAATCAATGAAATATCGGCTGTAGACAAGAGTAAAAACTTCATAGATAAGCAACAAACCATAATAGGTGATGGCAAAACTCGCCGCTAGTTTCATCGCCGTGGTGAGTTCGGGCTTCAGATTGAAGATTTTACCATCGCGTTGTTCCATGGCTTATTCTTGATTTTGATTGTCTTGCGTCAAATTCATCCGTTTAAAGTAAAGATAATAAATCAGGATGAAAATAACAGTGAGCAAAAGGTCAGAGAAGAACGGTGATGGTTTTTGTAGAGGATACACGAACACTGATGCATCAATGAGCATGAGCATTTGAGCGATGGCATAAATGTGGAGGCCCCGTTTGTCACCTCTGAACATTTTTATGACCCCCACCAACGAAGCGATGAAAAGCACCAATAGAATTAGATAATAGTTGGTGTTGATTTGTGTGAGGACTGTCATGCTGTCGTTCATGGCCTTGGTAAATTCTTCACCCATGCTGGAAAAAGGCTCCATCATTTCTTCAAATTGTCCGTTGTTGAGCATCTCGGACATTAGTGGCGTTGTAAAATACATGATGATGGACCTGAGGATATTCCAGCAGGCATTGATGAACGACAATACCAAAAGGATGGTCATTCCTGTGGGCCGTTTTTGTTCTGTGGTTTCCATTCTATATTTGGTGTTTGTAGGGCTCTCACATTGTGGCAGCCGCTTTTGTTTTTATGAGCGGCTGCCATGGTACGACAGCCCTACAAACCAATTATTTGTTTTGCAAATCATCAAAAGCCAGCGGGTAGTCCTTCACGAACTGAACGCTCTTGGCAATCTCGGTGTACATCACCTTGTCAATGCGAACGAATTCCACTTGTTTGCGGTATTCGGCAACGAACTTCTCAATGATGGGTGACGACTTCAGAGGACGACGGAACTCAAGAGCTTGCGTGGCATTGAACAATTCGATGGCAAGCACCCGCTCCAAGTTTTCAGCCACGCGCAAAGCCTTCGTTGCTGCGTTGGCGCCCATGCTGACGTGGTCTTCCTGACCTTGTGAGGATTCGATGCTGTCGACCGAAGCGGGTGTGCAGAGCTGTTTGCTCTGGCTGACGATGCTGGCGGCGGCATATTGAGGGATCATAAAGCCGCTGTTGAGGCCAGGCTCGGCGACGAGGAACGAAGGCAGACCACGCTTGCCACCAATCAGTTGATAGATACGACGTTCGCTGATGTTGCCCAACTCAGCCATAGCGATGGCCAAGAAGTCCAAAGTGATAGCGAGAGGCTGGCCGTGGAAGTTGCCGGCGCTGATGACCAGGTCTTCATCTGGGAAGATGGTCGGGTTGTCGGTGACGGCGTTGATTTCCTCGCTGAACACTGAGGCCACATAATCGATGGCATCCTTCGAAGCACCATGCACCTGCGGCATGCAACGGAAGGAGTATGGGTCTTGCACGTGTTTCTTTTCCCTGACAATCAGCTCGCTGCCTTTGGTGAACTCACGCACACGCTTGGCGGTGACGATTTGTCCGTTGTGGTGGCGGATCTGATGCACTTGGTCGAAGAAAGGCTCAATGCGGCCGTCGAAGGCTTCCAAAGAGACTGTACCAATGAGGTCTGCCAAGTAACTGAGGCGGAAGGCCTTCAGCAGAACGTAGGTGCCATAACTGCTCATGAATTGGGTGCCATTAAGCAATGCCAGACCTTCTTTCGATTGCAGCGTGATGGGTTCCCAACCGAACTTCTTGAGTACCTTTTCAGCAGGGACGATCTTGCCTTCGAAATGCACTTCGCCCAAGCCGAGCAAGGGCAGCATGAGGTTGGCCAAAGGAGCCAAGTCGCCAGAGGCACCGAGTGAGCCTTGGTTATAGACCACGGGCAATACATCGTTGTTGAAGAAGTCGATGAGGCGTTGCACGGTCACGACTTGCACACCGCTGTTGCCGTAGCTGAGGCTCTGGACCTTCAGCAGGAGCATGAGGCGGATGATTTCTTCGGGCACCATTTCACCCGTGCCGCAGGCGTGCGACATGACGAGGTTCTTCTGCAAAGTGCTCAGGTCTTCTTTTGAGATGCTATGGTCGCAGAGGGATCCGAAGCCGGTGGTCACGCCGTAGATGGGCTTCTCGGGGTTCTCCATCTTCTTGTCAAGGTAGTCGCGGCACTTTTGGATGCGCTTGATGGCGTCGGCGCTGAGCTCGAGCTTGTAGCCCTTGGTGAGTATTTCGTTTACCTGTTTGAAGGTCAGTTCCTTCGATGAGATTTTATGGACTTTCA
This sequence comes from Bacteroidales bacterium, assembly GCA_017508895.1. The sequence continues at coordinate 13,181 of JAFWRA010000018.1, read as the reverse complement.
TATTATTTGTTATTTAAGATTCAAGATTTAAGATTCAAAATTGTTTCTACCAATTTGTTGGCTTCCACGGTTTCTTGCTTGCCTTCTTTCATCCATTTCACGGTGAACTTCTGCTCGGCCACCTCGCTTTCGCCAGCGATGACGACAATCGGGATGTGGCGTTGGTCGGCGTATTTCATCTGTTTCTGGATTTTGGCGGCATCGGGATAAATCTCTGCGTTGATGCCGTGTTTGCGTACCTGGTTCAGATACTTGAGGCAATATTTCTCTTCGTTCTTGCCGAAGTTGAGGAATATGACCTTGGTGCTTTCCGACATGGTCTCGGGGAAGAGGTTAAGGCCTTCCAACACGTCGTAGATGCGGTCGGCACCGAAGCTGATGCCTACGCCCGAGACGTTGGGCAAGCCGAAGATGCCCGTGAGGTTGTCGTAGCGACCGCCGCCTGAGATGCTGCCAATAGCGAAGTCCTTGGCTTTCACCTCGAAGATGGCTCCAGTGTAGTAGTTTAGGCCACGAGCCAAGGTGAGGTCGAGTTCGGTGTCGATGCCAAGTTCCATGTTTTCAATGTAGTCGAACAAGGTCTCCAATTCAGTGATGCCCTTTTGACCGACTTCGTTATCCAACAGAGGCTTCAGTTGAGCCAGCTTCTCGCGTGTGTTACCTTTCATGAAGAGGATGGGCTGTAGCTTGTCGATGGCAGCTTGTTCCAATCCCTTCTCGGCTAGTTCAGCGTTGACGGCTTCGATGCCGATTTTGTCTAATTTGTCGATGGCCACGGTGATGTCGACCAAAGCGTCCGACTTGCCGATGTATTCGGCGATGCCCGCCAACACCTTTCGGTTGTTGATCTTTAGCGTGACGTTGATTTTCAAAGCATGGAATACCTCGTCAACGATTTGCACCAGTTCGGCTTCGTTCAGCAAGGAATCGCTGCCGATGATGTCGACGTCGCATTGGCAAAACTCGCGGTAACGGCCTTTTTGCGGACGGTCGGCACGCCAAACGGGTTGGATTTGATAACGCTTGAAGGGGAAGGCAATCTGGTCGCGATACATGGTTACAAAACGTGCAAAGGGTACAGTCAGATCATAACGCAGGCCTTTCTCCGTGATTTTTGAGGCCAGCTTCAATGATTCAAACGGTTCGCCATTTTGTTCCACGCCACTCATGAAGTCGCCAGAGTTGAGCACACGGAAGAGGAGTTTGTCGCCTTCTTCGCCGTATTTGCCCAAAAGGGTGCTGAGATTTTCCATGGATGGGGTTTCAATCGGTTGGAAACCAAAGCGTTTGAATACAGTTTTAATGGTGTCGAAAATATAATTGCGACGCACCATGACTTCGGGCAGGAAGTCGCGGGTGCCTTTGGGAATGCTGGGTTTTTGTGCCATTTTTGAAATTTTTTGCAAAAGTACAAATTATTTCAATTCAAACTCTTCTCCAGGCTCTGGGATGACGATGTTGTCCCAACCTTCCTTGCGAAGTTGCCTTTGATAATATTGTTGGGCTTCAAGGTCTCCGTGCACAATAAAGGTCTTTTTAACCTTACTCGGGTCTTGGCAGCTCAGATAATGGATCATCTCCTTGTAGTCGCCGTGACCGCTGAAGGCATCGATTTCGAAAATCTCGGCGTTAACTGTGTGCTCTATGCCAAAGATGGAAACGCTGGCAGGTGCTGGCTTTTCCAATAGTTTGGCACCCAATGTAGTAGGCGAGCAATAGCCGATGGCAAGAATGCTGTTGTTGGGATTCTCGATGCTGTTGGCGATGTGGTGTTTCACGCGGCCAGCTTCCATCATGCCCGAAGCAGAGATGATGATGCAAGGCTGTTTAGTAGCATTTAGTTCCTTCGATTGGTTGATGTCGCGCACGAAAGTGAGCCCGTTGAAGCCAAATGGGTCGGGGTCGTATTCGATAACATCTTTCACATCATCGTTGAACAGGTCGACGTGCATACGGAAAATTTCGGTAGCATTAACGGCTAAAGGACTGTCGACATATACTGGAATCTTCTCGGGCAGTTTGCCTTCGTTGTAAAAGTTATTCAGTAGATACACAATCTCTTGCGTGCGGCTGACCGCGAACGACGGGATGATGAGTTTGCCGCGTTTCTCCACGCAGGTATGATAGATGATTTCCAACAGTTGTTGCTCGGCATTGGTGCGGTCGCTATGGAGACGGTTGCCATAGGTGGCCTCGGTGATGAGGTAGTCGCAGTGCGGGAAAGGCTCGGGTGAGCGCAGCAAGTAGTTGTATTCGCGCCCGATGTCGCCTGTGTATCCGATGCGGGTCATCTTGCCACCCTCGTCGATTTCGATGATGGCGCATCCGCTACCAAGCAGGTGACCGGTGTTGTTGAACTTTACCTTGATATTGTTGTCGATGTAAAAATAGCGGTTGTAGGCCACGCTGACAAACAACTCCATGCTGGCGCGAGCATCTTTTTCGGTATAGATAGGTTGCAAAGCGGGTAGCCCTTGCTTGCGGCGTTTCTTATTGAACCACTCCATGTCGTTCTCTTGGATGAAGCCGCTATCGGGGAGCATGATGCTGCACAGGTCCTCGGTAGCTTTGGTGCAGACGACTTGACCTCGGAAGCCCAGTTTGTAGAAATAGGGGATGAGGCCGCAGTGGTCGATATGGGCGTGGGTGAGGATGATAACGTCGATTTCTTTCGGGTCGACCATGATATTACGGTTGGCGGCATCGGTTTCGAGACCTTTGCCTTGGAACATGCCGCAGTCCAATAGGATTTTCTTGCCATGGTCAGTGGTGATGAGGTGCTTGCTGCCCGTCACTTCCTGGGCTGCACCGATGAATTTGATTTTCATAGGCATGAAATCGTTAGATTCAACTTCGTTAAATTTGGCTTCAAAGATAGACAAAAAAAGTGAGGTGGCAAGTATTTGTCACCTCACTTTGGGATTTTTGTTTGAAACATTGCAGCTTATTCCACCACAATCTTCCTGACGGCATGACCACCGTTGGCCTCGATGTGCATCATGTAGATGCCTTTGCCCATCTGAGAGAGGTCGATGCGGGCTTGGTCGTCTTCGAGGTCGGCGTTGTAAACCGTTTGTCCGTAAGCGTTCACGATGCGGACATGGCTCAAGCCTTCGCCTTCAAGGGTGAATTCACCCTTGGTAGGGTTAGGATAGACATTGGCAGCAATGCTGTTCTCGCCGATGCCCTCAGTGAAGAGGAAGTTGGCTACCAGGTTGCGGTTTTCGGTGGCAATAAAGGTGTAGGTCATCTCTTCTGAAACCACATCGCCGTTTTCAGTCCAGTTCTGGAAGGCCCAGTCTTCGTTGCGGTCAAAGGTCAAAGTAACCTCTTCGCCATAGTTGTAGGTGCCTGCTCCGCTGATGCTTGCGGCTTCAATTGGGTCAGCAGATGCCGTGATTTCAAAGGTCATCAATTCGAAATTGGCAACCAAGGTGCGGTCGCCTGTTACGGCGAAGGTATAGGCGGCTTCATTTGAAACCACATTGCCGTTTTCGGTCCAGTTGACGAAATTGTAGCCTTCGTTGGCTGTTGCGGTTACAGTGCACTCATCTAACATCTCGTAAGTGCCGCTACCTGTAACAACACCACCTTCCGTTGGGTTGGCAAGCGCTGTAATCGTGAAAGTTTCCACAACAAAGTGGGCAACATAAGTGGCAGATTCTGTGACCGTGAAGGTGTATGTGGCATTAGTGCTGACTTGAATACCGTTTTTCGTCCAATTGACAAAGATGTAGGGAACAGTAGGAGTGGCTGTCAAAGTGCAGCTTTGACCATAGGTATAGACACCACCGCCTTCAACACCGCCAGCCCATTGCGAAGGATCAACAAGTGCAGTAATAGTGAATTGTTGCAACGTGAAGTTGGCCACCAAAGTGCGGTTGCTGTTCACGGTGAAAGTGTAGTTGGCTTGGGTTGAAACCACATTGCCATTCTCCGTCCAGTTAGTGAAGGTGTAGCCCGTGTTTGCCGTGGCATGTACGGTGCATTGTTGTCCTTGTTGATAGGTACCACCGCCAGTGACGGTACCTCCGTTGGTTGGGTTAGCCGAAACGCTGATGTTGTAATTTTGCGGAAGGGCTTGGAAGTTGGCCACTAAGGTGCGGTTGCCATTCACCACGAATGTGTAACTAGGTTGGGTAGAGACAATAGTTCCGTTTTCCGACCAATTAGTAAAGGTGTATCCACTGTTGGCTGTGGCTGTCACGGTGCAGGATTGACCTGCTTGGTAATTGCCGCCTCCAGTGACGGTGCCTCCGTTTGCTGGATTGGCTGAAACGTTAACGGTGTATTGTTGTGTGCCTCCCTGCATGATGTCGATTTCGGCAATATAGGTAATCTTGTTGTAGCCGAACACAGTCAGAGTGGCAATGCCAGAAGTGCCAGGTGCGGCAAAGGTGATGTTGCAGGTGCCATTCACAATGGTGGCCGAGCCCATGATCTCGTTGTTGCGGGTCAAAGTGGCTAAGGCGCCGTTGCCGTTGGTGGCGTTCACGGTAAAGCTCGTTGCAGTTGAGCTCATCGAAGGTTCGTGGGTAACATTCATGTTGGCTGGAACGGCATTGCGCACGGTGAGCGTCGGGTCGCCGAAGAGGAGCCAGAACTGATAGGTGGCCAAACCTTGTCCATTCGAGTTGTATTGGTCAAGAATCTTCATGTTGCCGTCGGTCGAAATGCCGCCGAGGGTGCGTTTGATGCTTCTGTGTTCTGTGAGGACGTTATTCATCTCGTCCTGACCATACATAGGCGGCTGCCAAGGTTGTGAGATGTAGCTGAACATACCGCCGATGGCTCCGGTAGGCGCACCGTTGGAGTTGTTGGTGGCACGCATCCATGCCTCAGCGAAGCAGGGCTGCGAATAGTCAAGTTGTCCGTTGTTGCAAGCCACCGACCAAATGAAGGGCAGCTTGTTGTCGTTGGTCAAAGCATTGATGTGCGAGTTGCTGTAGTTGAACACGCCCCAACTCGTCGGTGAGCCGTGGTTGCAGTAGTTGATGATGCTCACGCCTTCGTTGATGTGTTGGCTGATGATGCTCGCACTCGACGTGACACCTGGGACATTCTGATAATCACGATGGATGCTGGTGTAGTTGTAATGCAACAGCGTGTCTCTGATGTAGTCGATGTGTTGGTAGTCAGCCTCACCGAAGTGGCCACTGCCTGCACCTTCGTTCTTTGAAACACCTTGTCCGATCGAGAGCCAGGTGTCGGCGGCGGTGACGTCTCTTTCGTAGTGGATCACCTTGTCGACTTGTGTGGTGACATGGTCGACGGTTTCGGCGGAGAAACGGCCAACAATTACATCATTATAGTAGTCACTACCAACCAGTTGTCCGTAGTATTGGTCGGTACGGCCAGAATAGCCTCCAGTAGAAGTGAAGTAACTCTGCACTTGCGCATTGTCGCCAACGAGCAAAATGTGGCTAATGTTGGGGTTGCTGTTGTATTGGCTTTGGATGTAGTTTTTAATGGCATCGCTAGTGAAGCCTGAAACTGAGGTGCCGACCATCGTGACGGGTCTGCCAATTTGTTTCTTCCAGTTGACGAAAGGTTGCATAGCTTCCATAAAGGCGTCGTGGCAGATGATGAGCAGTTCACCAGTCTCGTCAACGGCGTTGTATTTGCTCAAACCTTCACTGTAGTTGATGAAGTGGTTTTGGTACAAGGCACCAAATTCGGGGTCCATCCTCACCTCAGAGGAACGGCGGCTGAGGGTGTTTTCGCCGAGTTGGCCGTCGCTGTACATCTCAACAGTCATGTTGTAATACACGCGCAAGGTATGTGTTACGGGGTTGTAAGCGAAGGGATAGAATACCATATTCTGTCCGCGGAAGTCACGCAGGATGTAAGGATCGTACAAACCTACATTCTGAGCGGGGAAGAAGGCGTCTGTCGAATAGGCTTCACCATAAGTATAAGGCACATCGTCAGGATTGACACTGCGCGGGAAATCACCTTTTGAGGGCGCGACCTCCATCTGAAAGTCAGTGTATTGAGCGTCAATGAGTCGGATGTTGTAATGCTGTTGGTCGCCGATGATGGCCGGAACGGCAATCATGGGGAGGTTGGGTTCGCCTGCGGCAGCGGTGCTGACGGTGCGCGGAACAGAGATGATGTTGGCTTCGCCACGAGGCGTGGTCACCTCGAAGGTGTAGAAGCCAGGGACTTGCATGTTGACGGTGATTTGGTTTTCCGAAGAGGCAACCAAAGTCGTCTGGATGGTGCTCGGAGTGTCGCTCTTGATGGCGACCCACTGCTGGCCGAAAGTCACAATCGACAACATGACGAGCAGGGCGGTAAGGATATGTTTTCTCATAGTGAAATAGATTGATTTTCAAAGGGGCAAAAATAGTGATTTTAACTGTATGAAAGTCACTTTTGATGATTTTTCTTCGTAAACGCCACAGAATCGCCCCATGCATTGTACAAAACCTTGTGCCCGATGGAGGCGAGGCGCACATCGAGACAACTGTGGCACTCGTCGGGTTTGTCTTTAACGCAGGCCTTGTCGGGGTAGATGAGATAGTTCTCGCGGAATTCGTTGGGCGTGAGATTGGGCATGATGACGTTGGCGCCGACGAGGATAGCTTTCTCTCGGCCTTGCGGGTCGACGGTCTGGTTAGCAGTGGCGGCCACCATGTTGATTTCAGGCATCATCAAGCGAAGGATGGCAATCATCTTCAAGGTCAGTTCCATGCGTTTCTCGGCAGAAGGAATTTGGTCCCTAAATTGCCAAAGAGGTGTGTCGGGGTGGGGGATAAAAGGCCCCATGCCGACCATGGCCACGTCTTTCTTTTTGAAAAAGAGCAGGTCGTCAGCAAGGTCATCAAGTGTTTGGAAAGGCAAACCCACCATCACGCCAGTGCCTGTCTGGTAACCCAGCTTCAACAATGTATTGATGCAATTTAGGCGTTGCTTGAAGTCGTGTTTCTCGTCGCGCGGGTGAATCTTATAATATAAGTCTTCGTTAGAAGCTTCGATGCGGAGCAAGTAACGGTGGGCGCCTGCCTCAAACCAGCGGCGATAAGTTTCTTCGGTTTGCTCGCCCAAAGAGAGTGTAATACCCAAGCTACCGTTGCCTATCTTCTTGATTTCCTGTACCAAATAGGTGATCTTGTCCACAAAAGCCTTATCGCTCCTTTCGCCGCTTTGCAAAGCCACCGAGCCATAGCCTAGCTCATACGCCAGCTTGGCACATTCGATGACTTCCTCATCGCTGAGTTGGTAACGTTCCACCTTTAGGTTCTTGCATCTCACCCCGCAATAGAGGCAATACTTTGTGCAGATGTTGCTATATTCAATCAGTCCGCGCAGGTGGACATAGTTATCCAATTTAGCCAGTTTGGTCTGCAAGGCCTTGTCGAACAAAAGTTTCTTGTCGTCGCCTTCGCTGGCTAATAAAATTTTGATATCCTCTTTTTCGAGGTTGGTTTTGTTTAGTATTTCTGTGATAGACATTTTCTTGAAATTTGCCGCAAAAGTAATGATTTCCAAAAAAAGACTATCTTTGCAGATAAAATTCTATGATTTAATTATGAGAACATCGTCGGATCTTAGTAAGTTTTTGATTATAGTTTATATCATATTATTGACCTTATGCTTGATAAATGAAATTGTTTGCATAGGTTATTATACTTATGTGTTTGACAAGGAAACGCGGGCGTTGTTGCCTGAAAAAGTGATTTTTCCGGAATATGACAAGACAGGAGAAGTGACGAACGCTGACGAGGTCACTGCATGGGATTACACAAGTTTTGTCCCTGAAAACCTGTACAAAGTTCACAACTATTTCTGCCGTGTTGCCGATGGCAAGGCCTCTGTTCATGCTTTGGTTTTGCTGGGGCTTTTCCTACCCATGCTGATTTGTTATAAGCGGACCTATACGAAACCTTACCTTGCCATCACGTTTCTTGTGCTGATTGTTGTGATTACATGGTTTGTTATGCCTCGTGTTTGTGGAGGGTGATAGGGGGTATGTTTTCCACGTTTTCGTTTCCATGTTCCCTTTCTTTCCGCATTTTTTCTGAAATTCATTTATCTCTATAGTTTGAACTACCAAATGAGTAGAATTAAAAAAAACGAATTTTTAGCCATAATTGGCCTATTGTTTGGCTTGTTTTCGAATGTTGCTTTGGCACAGACGGGGCAACGCTATGCCGAACCCGTTTTCGACGAGGTAAACATTGAAACGGGCATCCCTTTCAGCAGTGCCATCAAGGAGGGTGAAACATCGCCCACGACCTTATATCTTGACTTTTATGAGCCAGAGGGCGACACCCTTTCGGCGCGTCCGCTGGTGATTACTGTTTTCGGTGGTGCTTTTGTTGCAGGCAGTCGCGATTACGCCGACATGGTAGAGTATTGCACTCGCTTGGCGAAACATGGCTATGCAGCGGCCTCCATCGACTATCGGTTGATTTCGCTTTGGAACATCAATGCCACATCGTTGATTCGCGATGCCTATATGGCGGCGCAGGATATCAGCTCTGCGATTCGGTTTTTCAAATACCATTGCGACGAATACAAGATTGACACGGAACAAGTCTTTTTGCTTGGCAACTCGGCCGGTTCGATTGCCATCCTGTGTGAGCTTTTCATGGACGAGAATGAGCGTCCAGCGGAGACTTTTGAGGAACCTGATTTAGGTTCGATGCATAGTTCAGGCTTCGAGGAATATGCCGGTATTTCGCCAGCAGTGGCTGGAGCCATTCCGCAATGGGGCGGCGTGATGGATCTCGATGTCATTAGTGAGGAGGAATATGTGCCGCTGTGCATGATTCACGGCACAGACGATACCAACGTGCCATATGATTCGGGCTATTGCTACAATGGGATGCTCCCTGGTGTGATGCCTTACATGTACGGATCTCATCCCATAGCTGGCCGACTTGATGAAATCGGCATTACTGATTACGAATTCCATCCGTTCGAGGGCGAGGGACACGCTTTCTATTTTGTACCTTTGTTATATACGCTGATTGAGGAAAAATTCGATGCCTGTTTCAACATTACTCGAGATTTCCTATATAATCATCTGAAATTTCCCACCTCGTTGCCTGAGATGGAGGAAACGATGATCCAGGTTTATCCCAATCCTGCCACCGACTTTGTGACGATTCGCTTTGCGGAAGCATTGTCCAGCCAACCTGTCAACGTTGTTGTGACAGACATGATGGGCAGGGAAATGCTTTCCGAGGACAGTGTTAACTCGTCATCCACTATTGAAATTTCGCAATGGCCATCAGGTGTTTATGTCATTCAGATGGCGCAGGAAGGCATTTGGTGTGTTAGGAAATTTGTGAAACGATAGGGAAACCAACTACCATTTCTTTGAAATCAGGGAAATTGCTGTAGCGTATTGAAGCCTCATCAAAATCAATCGTTTGCGCCTGCTTTTTGCCATTAACGAAAAAAGTCGTACCTTTGCCGCCGATTTGAAAACGAGAATTTTTATTTTATGACAAAAACATTGAAAATCGTGGTGCTTGCCAAGCAGGTGCCCGATACTAGAAATGTGGGCAAAGACGCCATGACGCCGGAAGGCATCGTGAACCGCGCCGCCTTGCCCGCCATCTTCAACCCCGAAGACTTGAACGCCCTTGAACAGGCCCTGCGCCTCAAGGAGCAGAATCCAGGCAGCACCGTCGGCGTGCTCACCATGGGCCCGCCGCGCGCCGGTGAGATCATCCGCCAAGGCCTCTTCCGTGGTGCCGACACGGGCTGGCTGCTCACCGACCGCCTCTTTGCTGGCGCCGACACGTTAGCCACCTCCTACGCCCTCGCCACTGCCATCAAGAAGATCGGTGACGTCGACATCGTCATTGGTGGTCGTCAGGCCATCGACGGCGACACGGCTCAAGTGGGTCCGCAAGTGGCCCAGAAACTGGGTCTCAACCAAGTGACCTACGCCGAGGAAATCCTCAAGATCGAAAACGACATCGCCACCATCCGTCGCCATATCGACGGTGGCGTGGAGACTGTGGAAGTACCGTTGCCTTGCGTCATCACGGTCAACGGTAGCGCGGCCCCGTGCCGTCCGTGTAATGCCAAGTTGGTGATGAAGTATAAATATGCCATGTGTCCATTGGAAGTGGATGCTAATTCTGAATGTGGGAAGCGGAATGCTGAATTGAGCGAGACCCGTCCATATTTGACGTTGAATCAATGGAGCGTGGCCGATGTGGATGGCGACCCCAACCAATGCGGTCTCTCAGGTAGCCCCACCAAGGTGAAAACCGTGCAAAACATCGTCTTCCAGGCCAAGGAGAGCAAGACCCTCACCGCCAGCGATGCCGATGTGGAAGGATTGATTAAGGAATTATTAGAGGAGAAGATTATTGGATAAATTTATAGAAAGGGTTTAATATGAGATTGATAGATAGAATCATTGCTTGGTGTAAGGAACATCCTTTCCTCGCGTTGTTGATATTTTTCTCGTTATGGAACAACCATCGTGATTGATTTCGTATTAGGCCAATGTGAAATAGCGTATGAATAATGTATTTGTATATTGTGAGACCGAAGGCACTGTAGTGGCCGAAGTGTCTCAGGAGTTGCTCACCAAAGGGCGTAAACTGGCCGACCAGCTGGGCGTGGAACTGCACGCCGTTGTGGCTGGCACTGGCATCAAAGGTAAGGTGGAAGACCAAATCCTGCCTTACGGCGTGGATAAGCTGTTCGCCTTCGACGGCGAGGGCTTGTTCCCTTACACCTCTGCACCGCACACCGATATCCTCGTCAACCTCTTCAAGGAGGAACAACCGCAGATCTGCCTGATGGGTGCCACCGTCATTGGTCGTGATCTCGGCCCGCGCGTCAGCTCCTCACTGACCAGTGGCCTCACCGCCGACTGCACCCAACTCGAAATCGGTGACTTCGACGACGTCAAGACGAAGAAGCACTACGACAACCTGCTCTATCAGATTCGTCCCGCTTTCGGTGGTAACATCGTGGCGACCATCGTCAACCCCGACCACCGTCCGCAGATGGCCACCGTCCGCTCGGGCGTGATGCAGAAAGCCATCTACGAAGGCAAAGCCAAGAACGAAGTCGTCTATCCCGAGGTGAGCAAGTATGTCTCGCCCGAGGCTTACGTCGTGAAGGTCCTCGACCACCATGTGGAGGCCGCCAAGCATAACCTGAAAGGCTCGCCCATCGTGGTGGCTGGCGGTTATGGCATGGGCTCGAAGGAAGGCTTCGATATGCTGTTTGAACTCGCCAAGGTGCTCCACGGCGAAGTCGGTGCCTCGCGTGCCGCCGTCGATGCGGGCTTCTGCGACACCGACCGCCAAATCGGCCAAACAGGTGTTACCGTGCACCCGAAGGTGTATATCGCCTGCGGTATCAGTGGACAGATCCAGCACATCGCAGGTATGCAGGACTCCAAGATTATCATTTCAGTGAATAGCGACCCGGACGCACCTATTAATAGAATTGCGGATTATGTCATCGTCGGCACCGTCGAGGAAGTCGTCCCGAAGCTGATTAAGTATTATAAGCAGAACAGTAAATAATTAGGATGGTTATGGCCGTCAGCCATCAGCAGTCAGCTATCAGCCTCGGTGCTACCAAGCTGAAAGCTGATTGCTGAAAGCTGAAAGCCAAACAAAAGAGAATACAATGGCAAATTATTATAATGATAACCCGAATCTGCAGTTCTACCTCGACCACCCGCTGATGAAGCGCATCGTTGAGCTGAAGGAACACAATTTCGCTGATAAGGACACCTACGAAGATGCTCCCGTCGACTACGAAGACGCGATGGAGAACTACCGCCGCGTGCTCGACATCACGGGCGACATCACCGCCAACATCATCGAACCCAACTCCGAGAGCGTCGACCTCGAAGGTCCGCATTTGGAGAATGGCCGCATGATCTATGCCTCCAAGACCGTGGAGAACCTCGATGCCTGCACAAAGGGCGGCCTCTGGGGCGTTTCCATGCCGCGCCGTTACGGCGGCTTGAACCTGCCCATCACCGTTTTCTCCATGTTGAGCGAGATGGTCGCCAGCGCCGACGCCGGTTTCCAGAATATCTGGTCGTTGCAGTCGTGCATCGACACCTTATATGAATTCGGTAACGAGGAGCAGCGCAAGAAATACATCCCGCGTGTTTGCGCCGGCGAGACCATGTCGATGGACCTCACCGAGCCCGATGCCGGTTCCGACCTGCAGAGCGTCATGCTGAAGGCCACTTATTCCGAGAAAGATGGTTGCTATCTGCTCAACGGCGTGAAGCGTTTCATCACCAATGGCGACTCCAACATCCACCTGGTGCTGGCCCGTTCCGAGGAAGGCACCAAGGATGGTCGTGGCCTGTCAATGTTCATCTACGACAAGCGCCAGGGCGGCGTCAATGTGCGCCACATCGAGCATAAGCTCGGTATCCATGGTTCCCCGACCTGCGAATTGACCTACAAGAATGCCAAGGCTGAGCTTTGCGGTGAGACCCGTCTGGGCCTTATCAAGTACGTCATGGCTCTGATGAACAGCGCCCGTCTCGGTATCGCTGCGCAGTCCGTCGGTCTGGGACAGGAGGCTTACAATGAGGCTTTGAAGTATGCCAGCGAGCGTCGGCAGTTCCACAAGAGAATCATCGAATTCCCCGCTGTCTATGACATGCTTTCGCGCATGAAGGCCAAGATCGACGCCGGTCGTTCGCTGCTCTACATGACTGCCCGTTATGTCGACATCTACAAGTGCCTTGAAGACATCCAACGCGAGCGTCCGCTGACACCCGAGGAGCGCGCCGAGTGCAAGAAGTACTCGCGTCTCGCCGATGCCTTCACGCCTCTGGCCAAGGGTATGAACTCTGAGTATGCCAACCAGAACGCCTACGATGCCATCAGCATCCACGGTGGTTCGGGCTTCATCATGGAGTACAAGTGCCAGCGTCTCTACCGCGATGCGCGTATCTTCTCCATCTACGAAGGCACGACGCAGTTGCAGGTTGTGGCCGCCATCCGTTACATCACCAACGGCACTTACCTCACCATAATGAAGGAAATGCTTGAAAACGAGGTCTCCGAGGAATTGAAGCCCTTGCAGAACACGGTGCGCACCCTCGTGGAACTCTATGAGCAGAGCATCAACTACGTGAAGGGCGCCAACAACCAGGAGGTTCAGGACTTCTTGGCCCGCCGTCTCTACGACATGACCGGCGACATCATGATGTCGCTCCT
>JAFWRA010000161.1 GCA_017508895.1 Bacteroidales bacterium | reverse complement strand
GCGTCAAGATTTTCTGGATCGACATCAAATCCTTCGGTGGAAGGGTCTGCTGCTGGCGGCGCAGCTCATCGTTGGTGCGGATAAGGTTCTCCATGTCGCTCACCAACTCGTGGATGCGGTTTTGGTCGCGCTCCACCTGCCGCCCGAAGTGCTCCATCTCCAACTTATGGTCGCTGATTTTCTTCCTCACAATCAGCAGGATGACGAGCAAGGCAATCACTGCCAAGGCGATAATCAGATAGAGTTTCAGGTCGCGGGTACGATGCAGGCTCTCCAACTCGCTCTGCTGGGCTTTCAACTCGTATTCCGCCTTGATTCTTTGCATGGTCTCGCTGGAGTGCTCCGCGTCGGCTTGCACCAAGTTGTCTGAAAAATGCGTGTGGTATTTCACCGCCTGCTGGTAGTCGCCCTCGCTGTAGGCGATGGCGTAAAGTGTTTGATATACCGACATTTTCAGTCCGGCACGCTCGCTGCGGAGGGCTTGGTTTAAGTAGGACTTCGCTTTCTCGTTTTCGCGCGTGTAATAATAAAGGATGCCCAAGGTCATGTGGGCAATGTCGGTGTCGTTGTCGCCGAGGCCGATTTTCAAGGCTTGGTTGACGCTCTCGATGCCTTTGGCGAAGTTGCCTGTTTCCATGTAGTAGTCGCGACCCATCTCGAGATAGAGGTCAGCGAGCATAGCTCGGTCGTTGATGACGGTGGCGACACGAAAAGCCGAGTCGTAGTATTGCTTGGCTTGGGTGTATTGCTCCTGCGCCCGCACTGCCCGACCGCTATTGCGATAAGCGTTCATCATGCCGGTGGAGTCGGCGGCCTGCTTAAAACATTTCAATGCCTGAAGGTGTTGATTGAAGGCATCCTCGAAAAGGCCATGTTTCAGAAACATGGCACCGAGGTTGTCACAAAGTTGGCCTTCCAATTGCATGGTCTCGGCCGTCTTGTCCGAACGCTGCACGAGTGCCAGCCCTTGCAGGAACTTCTCGGCGGCCTCTTCGGAGCGGCGTTGCTCACGCAGTTGCACACCTTCTTCATATAATGCTTGGGCCTGTTCCAGACGCTTCGTTGGACTGTCGCAGGCTGTCAGCCCAAGGCAAGCGATGGCAATTAAAATCAATGAGTGTAAATTTGTCTTCATGACTATTATGTTTTGTCATCGCAAAAATATACAGAAAAAACGCTTGTCAAGAGGCAAAGGGGGCGCGACGAGGCGATGTCCCTACTTTTTTGGAATGTCCTTATTGGTTTTTGTTGAAAATCAACAATGTAGCAAGTAGTGGCAAAAGGGCTTGTCCCTACTTTTTTATAATGATTGTGGGTGAAAAAGCTTCATATAATCACTATTTTCCCTTAGATTCAAATGGCATTAATCGCAGATTTCATTACTTTTGCGCCTCGGTTTCAGGGATTCAAATGCCTGGAAGATGAGAAGATCGTAAAGCAAGGAAATGCGGAATATCGCGTTCCTACCGATGGTCTTGCGGCTGGATTGTATGTGTTGCGCCTTTTCAATGCCAAGGAGACCAGGTCGCAAAAAATCCGAATCAATTGAAGATTGCCATGACGGATGCCTTTTTTTGGTACAGTTTTTGAGAAATGAGAAAAATTGTTTGAAAATTTGGAAGTTTTGAACAACGAACAACAATAATTACTAATTTTGCAACAATTTTAAATCAATAAGCAATGAAGAAAGTGATTTATCTGCTTGGTATCATGCTCCTTATGGCTGGAGCTGCCAAGGCTCAAGACAACAAGGCTGTCCCGATGGGACCTGAGATCGAGTTTGAAAAAGTCGTCCATGATTATGGTGATGTGCCCTACAACGGCAATGGCGAATGCGAGTTCCGCTTCACCAATACGGGTACTGAGCCCCTCTTGGTACAGAAACCCAAGTCGAGCTGCGGCTGCACCATCCCTTCCTGGCCCAAGGAACCTATTCTCCCAGGAGAGTCAGATGTCATCAAGGTGACCTATCGAACCAACCGTGCCGGCAACATCAACAAGACGGTGACCGTCACCTCAAATGCTGTGAAGAATTCGACTGTGGTTTTGCGCATCAAGGGCCGTGTTCTCGACCAGCCCACAGAGGCACTGCCAGAGAAGAAGAGCGATATGGGAAGCCCCGTCAACAACAATTAATTTGAATCCAATAAAAGAAATTATTATAAAAGCCGTCTAATCTTTGCGTTAGATGGCTTTTTCTTCAAAACAAATCTTTATGCCACAAATATCCAAAAAAGGTATGGAATTGCCACAGTCGGCAATCCGTAAACTTGTCCCCTTTGCTGATGCCGCAAAAGAACGCGGTGTCCATGTGTATCACCTCAACATCGGTCAGCCCGACATCGAGACGCCTAAAGGTGCCCTCGCTGCTTTGGCTGATACCGCCCGTGAACTCCCGGCAACCAAAGGCGTGTTGGAGTACAGCCATTCGGCCGGTATTCCTTCCTACCGTCGCGCACTCTGTAACTATTACCACAAGCACGGCATCGATGTCACGCCTAACCAAGTGCTTGTCACTACTGGTGGCAGTGAGGCACTGCAAATGGCCTTCACCGTGTGCTTGAATCCTGGTGACGAAATCATTATCCCGGAACCTTACTACACCAACTACAACACCTTCGCCAAGCTGTGCGATGCCAAGATTGTCACCATTCCCAGCGACATCAAGACGGGCTTCGCTTTGCCGCCCATTGAAGACTTTGAAAAAGCCATCACGCCTCGCACCAAGGCCATCATGATCTGTAACCCCAACAACCCCACGGGTTATCTTTACACCCATGAGGAATTGCTCAAGGTGGCTGGTTTGGTCAAGAAGTACGACCTGTATCTCTTCGCCGACGAGGTGTATCGTGAGTTCTGCTACGATGGCCATAAGCACTTCAGCGTGATGCAGCTTGAAGGACTGGAGCGCAACACCATCCTGTTCGACTCTGTCTCGAAGCGCTACAGTGCTTGTGGTGCCCGTGTGGGTTGCATGGTGACCCGCAACAGCGAGGTCTACGCCACCGCTATGCGTCTGGCTCAGGCCCGTCTGTCACCACCGAGCTTCGGTCAGATTTTTGCTGAGGCTGCTGTCGACACCCCGCAGGAGTATTTCGATAAGGTGCAAGCCGAATATGTGGCCCGCCGCAATGTCATTGTCGAAGGTGTCAACAAGATTCCGGGCTGCTTCTGCCCGATGCCTAAGGGTGCTTTCTACACCGTCATCGACCTTCCCATCGACGATAGCGACAAGTTCTGCCAGTGGTTGCTGACCGACTTCAGCTACAATGGTGCCACCGTGATGCTGGCTCCTGCCACAGGCTTCTATGCCGATCCTGAGAAGGGCCGTCATCAGGCTCGTATCACCTATTGCCTCTGCATCGAAGACCTGAAGGCCGCCATGAAATGTTTGGACGAAGCCTTGAAGATGTATCCAGGTAGGACAAGATAAAAGTCCTATGAAGAAACAAACAGCAATTAGGGTGCTTGCAGGGGTGTTATTCCTTTGCAGCACCCTTTTCTTTACGCAATGCAAGACCTCTCGTTACCAAGTAAAGGGAGTTTCCGAAAAGGTTTGGGCGTTCAGTCAGATGCACCCCGATGGTTTCACACTTGACCTTCGCACGATGACTGAACCTACTGAAGGAATCTGTGTTGCGTATTCGGAAACGCAAAATAGCCACTCGCGCGACCAATTGCCCAAAGTCGTTTCTCACGCACTTAGTCATAATGGTTATGTGGGTGGTTGGCTGAATACCTCCGACAGCCTCTATTATTTTGATAGTGACAGAATCTTCCCTGAAGACTCGCTTGCAGCAGCTTTGCGTTTCGCCAAAGAGAATGGTCAGATTTCCGTGTTTGTCCTTTCCACTTATACAGAAATCGTTGTTGACTCAACAGCGAAACGTCGATAACGGTCATTTTAAAATTTCTTCCAATGCCACTCGGAATTGCGGCATGGGGCAACCGGTGTCGCGCTCGATGATGAGCGTCTTCAGTCCCGCAAAGGGCCTGATTTCTTCCTCTATATCTTTGAGTGAGCGTTCTCTGCCAAAATAAGCAGGTGCAAAGGCTTCCCAAAACTTGATGGCAGTGGCTTTCTCCATGTGGAAGGTCTCTTTGATGAATGACGCATCGCTGAGGTTGCAGCTCAGGTAGACCATACCCAAGTCGAAAAGGGGGTTGCCGTAGCAGAAATCGCCAAGGTCGATAAAAAATCGTTTGGTGTCATTGAAAACAGCATTGGAGTATTGAAGGTCGCCATGGATGGCAGTGTCGGTATCGGGAACCTCGTTGATGAATCGACTAAGTTTGTCTTTTTCATCTGCTGTAAAGAATGGATTTTCAGTCAATAGCTTATGATTACGGTCTTTCACACACTCAAATTGTGTGGTGTCGACATGTGTGTTGTGTAGCTGAAGACACATCTTGGCAAACTCCTCGGCATAGTGTTGAACATGTTCGGGATGGTTGGCGGTGGCGCGTGAGTACGAGACCTTGCTTGGGATGCGTCGGAAGAGGATGCCATAACGACCGTCCTCCGTCACCACGTACTCGCCAGGTTCGGGGCAGGGGATGCCTATGTCGTAAACCTTTTTGGCTAATTGCATCTCATCCAAAGGCTGCTGGATTTTGCCCGGGAAATAGAGTTTGAGCATCACCGTTGGGTCGGTTTTATGGTCGTAGCTCTCTCCATTGGCACCGCCTCCGGTAAGGATATAGTCGTCTAAGGAAATCTTAATCGCTTCCATCGGTTGTAGTTAGGATTTCTTGGGCAAAAATAGAAAAAAGAATAGAAAAGCGTTTTATTATTCAAGTTTTTGTAATTTTGCTGCAATTAATCTGAGACGTGATGAGAGGCAAATCGTTTTCAAACAGGCTGAGTTGGAGGATCATTGGCATCGTTTCGGCCATTACTGTTCTGGCACAATTTGCGGTGTATTTTGCGTACAAGTCATGGCAAGATACTCCATTTCTGCATGTAGTCATGGGGGTCGTTGGCTTGGCAAGTCTTGCAGCTATTTTCTTTGCATGCAGGGCAGTCATCAATTACATGACGCGACCTGTCACAGAACTCTCCAAGGCCGTGCTTGAGATGGCCAAGGGTGATTTGAAAGCGCAGTTGCCCGAAATCAAGAGTGAGGATGAGATGCGGCGTTTGCACGACAGCTTCCAAACCATGCAACACTCGCTCATTGATTATATTGAGGAGCTAAAGACCTCAACCGCCATCAATGAGCGCAACAAGTCGGACCTTGACTTGGCTCGCAAAATCCAAAAAGGAATGTTGGTCAAGGAGTTTCCGCCTTTTATGTATGCAATGCTTCACCCTGCCAGGATAGTGGGTGGCGATTTGTACGACTTTACCTTGAAGGGCGACCAGCTCTATTTCGCTATTGGTGACGTGTCGGGAAAGGGTATAGCGGCCTCCTTGGTGATGGCCATCACAAGGGTGATGCTTCGCTTTGTGGTAGGTATGGGTCTGCCTTTGGACGAAACTTTGCGCCGTATCAACGATGAGTTTAGCGCTACCAACGAAACGGGCATGTTCGTGACGCTCTTTGTTGCCCGTCTCGACCTTAAGACGGGGCACATGGACTATTGCAATGCAGGACATAACCCCATCCTGGTTATCCCTCCTGATGCCGAACCGTATTATCTCCATAGCAAAGCCAATATTGCGATGGGCTTGTTCGGTGATTTCGCCTATGAGGCTGAGCAAATCGACCTGAAACAGGGTACCCGTATCATCGCCTATACCGACGGTGTGACCGAAGCCGAGAAAGCGGATTTGAGTCAATATGGAGAGGACCGCCTGCTAGAATGGGCGAAAAACATTGTAGAGACGTCCCCTGAAATGTCACAAAAGAACATTGTGGAAAACCTATACGATTCGGTAAAGGATTTTGCAGAAGGCAACACACAGAATGACGATATAACCATTGTCAGTTTACAAATGGAAGTTAATAGTTAAGCGTTGTAGGGCTGTCACATCGTGGCAGTCGAAACCAATTTATTGAACAAGAAAAAATGATAAAAAAACGATTCAATCCGATAAAGGACCGAAGCAGCGAAATTGTCGCTTTCCTGATGGCTTCGCCCGATATGCCCAAGGATGAAGACGTGCGATTCAAAATAGAGTTGTCTATTGAAGAGGCCGTCGAAAACGTGGTGCGTTATGCTTACGAAGGCGGCATTGGCTGGCTTGAGGCAGGCACCAGCTTGGACGATAAGTCATTGCTACTCACCATCGAGTTGCGCGATGCAGGCATGCCTTTCAACCCATTGGAAATGGATGATCCCGACGTCACCTTGGGGGCCAATGAACGACCTGTTGGCGGTCTCGGCATCTACCTCTGCAAACAAATGATGGATAACATTGAGTATCACTATAAAGACGGAAATAACATCCTTACAATGAAGAAATTAGTTAACCCCGAAAAGGTTTAACAATAGGTTCCGACATATAACGTCGCGGCAAACAGCAAAACGAAGAATATGGATATTACAATAAACAAACTAGAACAAAAAACCTATGTTGTGCTTGACGGGCGCGTCGACAGCACCAATGCCGACCAATTCCAGAAAGATGTAGCCCCATTGATGGAAGGTGAAAACCTCGACATCGACATCGATTGCACCAACATGACCTATACCTCGTCGCAAGGACTGCGTGTGTTTCTCTTGTTGCAGAAAAGCCTTATGTCGCGCAATGGCAAAATGGTGCTGCGCAATATGAACCCCCGCGTGAAGGAGGTTTTCGACATCACTGGATTCTCAAATATTATCACCATCGTATAAAACAGCCTACTATGAAGCTTGACATGCACAGTGAGATGATTCTCGACGAATATCACGAGAAGCTGCCTGTTTATGAGAAGATGAAAACCGTCATTCTTCGTTTGTTGCAATCCTGCCTTGAAGAGAATCATATCCTCGTTTCGGGTTTGGAAGCCCGTGTCAAGACCGAGCAAAGCCTCGCTGGAAAGCTCGAACTGAAAGGCTTTAAATACCGCTCTTTGGATGATATCACCGATGTCGTTGGTGCCCGCATCATCACCTTCTACAGCGATGAGGTCGACATCATCTCTGCTTTGGCCGAGAAACTGTTTGAAATCGATTGGGACAACTCCGTCGACAAGCGCAAGATGCTCGAAATCGACCGTTTCGGTTATTTGTCGCTCCATTATGTCTGTCGCATTCCTGAGGCTTTGTACAAAGATCCGGAAATGCCGCAGTTTAACCAAATCCGTTTCGAGCTACAAATGCGCAGCACATTGCAGCATGTCTGGGCCAACATGTACCATGACATTGGGTACAAGAGCGATGTGGAAATCCCCATTGAATACCAGCGCAATATGACTCGCCTCGCTGGGATGTTGGAGCTGGCCGACGAGCAGTTCAGCCACATCCGAAAAGAGATTAATGGCTACCGTCGAACGGTTCAGTCGATGGTGGCCAACGGCAACTTCAATGAAGTGCCACTCAATGGCGACACCTTCCGTAGCTTTCTCAAGCTGAGACCCTTCAAGAAACTTGCCGACAAAATCGCAGCCATCAATCAAGGCGAGGTTTATGAGGACAACCTCATGCCTTATTACAAAATACTGCTGCACATGAACATGAAGACCATCGGCGACATCGTCAGGATGTGCAACGAATATAGCGAGAGTGCCTATCAGTTGGCGCTGCTGCAGTTGGCAGGCACGGGTTTAGACATCGTTACTTATTCGGTGGCTGTCCTGAACCTCTGTATTGTTCTCATCCTCAAGAAAGGCTATGGCGAGGCTGGTTTGGTGCGCCTCTTTGACGCACTCTATGGAGAAAACGACTATCATAAGCAACGAGCACATCGCATTTATGAACAAGCCAAAAAAATCAATTTGATCTGACTTTGACTTGTGACGATGACCATGACAGCTTCAACAAAAGTTGTAGTCTTAACTTTTTGTAAAAGCTGTCATGGTCATAGTCAATGGTCATGGTCAAAACGCTGAAAATTCAAATACAAACAAAATAATATATGAACAACCCATTGGAAACCACATTCTTCGACAAGGCCGTGAAATTTGCTGTCGAAGCCCATCAAGGTACCGAGCGTCGTGGCAAAGGTTATCCTTACATTATTCATCCCATGGAAGCAGCTGCTATCGTGGCCACCATCTCCAACGATCAGGAATTGTTGGCTGCAGCCGTCTTGCACGACACTGTTGAGGACACCGATGTGACCATCGAACAAATCCGGGAACAATTTGGCGATAGGGTGGCGGAACTTGTCCAGCACGAAACCGCGCCTTTGGACGAGAATATGGCATGGCGTGAAAAAAAGACGGTTCAAATCAATCAATTAACTAATGCACCATACGACAGCAAGGTGGTAGCGCTTGGCGACAAACTCTCCAACATGTATGGTATAGCTATAGATTATCGCAGGGTTGGCGACGAGGTTTGGAAGCTGTTTCACGCCCCGAATGGAAAAGCGGATGTGGAATGGTATTATCGATCGTTGGGCGAAGCCTTGTCGGACTTGTCGGACACGCTTGCTTATCAGAAGTTTGTTGCTTTGCTTGAAGAGGTTTTCGGCTGATTTTGTTGTTCTTAGGTTTCAGAAATCATGTCATTCTGTGCGGAGGATTGTTCCAGGTCTCAGCAGGCATGTCATCCCAGCGCAAGGCAAGTGGGTAAAGGCATGGGATCTATGCGTGCTGAGACCGTCCCGATAAGTATTTTTTCTTCTTTGAACCGCCTCCCATAGATTCCCGCTCACGCACATGCCCCCGCTGGAATGACATGGGAGGCTGGATTTCAATACAATAAGTATTTGGCTCTAATAGCCTTGAAATTTTCAAGGTCGTCCTTCCATGAAGAACGGATTTCATCCGCAGTTTTTCCGTTTTCAATATCGTGTTGCAACTGATTGTCACCCGATAACTTGACGAAGTAATTGCTGAAGAAACCTTTGTCTTTCAGTTGCTGGTAGGCTTCGATAATCCATTCCAAATGGATACAGTTTTTATTGGTGGAGTAAAAGTGTGCATATTCCTCGAGGTTCTCGCCATGGCAACGTTGGCTTTCCAACAAAGGTTTGGAGGCACCACTGGTGCTTTTGGGTGTGAAGGTATAGCCGCCTCGCATGTCGGGATGGCCGTAGATTTGGAAGGGCGTTTCGGTACCTCGTCCCACGCTTACGATGGTGCCCTCGAAGAAGCAAAGGGTAGGATAGAGGTACACCGACTCCCAATTGGGCAGGTTGGGCGAAGGTTTCACGGGCAGTTCGTAGATGGCGTTGCGGTTGTAGTCCTTAATGGTAATCACAGTGAGGTCGCACTTGACACCATTT
Source organism: Bacteroidales bacterium (assembly GCA_017508895.1). The sequence goes on along the minus strand of JAFWRA010000161.1, from coordinate 44,903 downwards.
TTCAACCAGCCTTCATCGTTTACCATCCAAGCATATTCGCCGATGGTCATGCCATAAACTGCTGGCACTTGGTGCATGCCTACAAACGACTGGTTTTCGGGCTTCAGAACAGGGCCGTCCACATAAAATCCGTTCGGGTTGGGACGGTCGAGGACGACGACAGGGATGTCGTTTTCGGCAGCGGCTTCCATCACGTAGGTCATGGTGGAGATATAGGTATAGAAACGCACGCCAACGTCTTGCAAATCAAATAAGATGACATCGATGTCTTGGAGCATCTCGGGCGTTGGCTTTTTGTTTTTGCCGTAGAGCGAGACAATGGGCAAGCCAGTTTTCTCGTCCTTACCGCTGTTCACCTTGGCACCAGCATCGGCGGTACCACGGAAACCATGTTCGGGTGTATAGATTTTTCGCACGTCGACGCCCATCGACAGCAAGGTGTCCACCAAATGCGTTTCGCCAATGATACTCGTTTGGTTGCCGACGATGCCCACGCGTTTGCCTTCCATATAGGGCATATAGTTTTCAGGGCACATGGCGGCACTGATGTAATGCACCTTGTCGATGAAGGTCAAATTCGGTTCGTCGTTTGTCTTGAATACTTGGGCTTGAGTAGGCGCCATGATAATGAGGCAGAAGAAGACTATGGCAAAGAATTGTTGTTTCATTACAGAAAGGTTTTGTTTTGCAAAAGTATGGAAAAATCTGCAAAATTCGCGCCTAATGATTTCACCGAACCAATTTTTCCTGTGTTTTCATTCGAATTGTTTCGCCAATTCGCGACTTTTTGATAATTATAAGCATTAAGTAACTATTCAAAATTAAGCTGCAATACCAGTTCTTCCGAATTTGCAATTCGGAAGCCGTGAATATCAGCATTTGCAATGCTGAATTGAATGATTTGCGGCTGCCGTGGTACGACAGCCCTACAGCCCAGCCGTTGTAGGGCTGTCGCATTGCGGCAACCGCATTTTGTGTACGCGCCGTTAATGGGAGTCTTTTCGCCCCGCTGGGGCTTTGTTTTTGTCGGCAGGTGTGAAATGAAATTCAACTCCTGCAGATGAAAAACCGTGTGAAATGCCAATGAAAACCGTTGTGTGCCCCTCGCCAAAAACAAAAATATGGCAATGTTGGCAAATTTGTTTATTTTTGCAGGCGGAAAACAAGAAGAATATGACAACAGCTGTTTTGGAAAAGGAAACCAATAACTATTGGGAGTTATTGAAGAATTTGAGTGCGGAAGTGAAATTGGCTTTGATTGCAAGGTTGAGCAGTTCCCTCGTGCGCGAAGCTGTGAAGGAAAAGAGTAATACTGATAATCTTATTGACGATATTTTACAAAACGCACCTGCCAATGTGCCCTTGACCGATGAAGATATCCAACAGGAAATCAAGGCCGTCCGCTACGCAGTATGAGAATTATTATCGATAATAACATTTGGATTTCGTTCCTCATCGGCAAACGGCTTGCTGCACTGCGCCCCGCTTTCAGCCGTGCAGATGTGGAAATCTATTATTGCGATGAGTTGGAAAAGGAGTTCCTTGATGTGGCGCATCGCCCTAAAATCCTGAAATATGTTGATGAGCAACAAATTGAGCGTGTCCATCAATTGATGATAAACGTTTGCCACTATGGGAAGGTGTCAAAAGCTAACGAAATTCCCGTCCGTGACCCAAAAGATGTTTATTTGCTGGCACTATCTAATGCAGTCAAAGCGGATTATCTTGTTTCGGGCGATTCTGACTTACTGGAATTGAAAGAATACGGACGAACAAAAATTGTTGATTTTGAGGCTGCTATTGTAAATGTTTTTGCCAAATGTCCGCCCCAAAATACATAGCAGACCGAATTTTTTCGCTTTCGAAGGAAAATCTTTCTTCGACGGTGATGCGACTGGCCGTCACGAGTGTTGCTTTGGCCATCATCGTGATGCTCATCGCCTGGGCTGTCGTGGTGGGCTTCAAGAACCAGATTCGCGACAAGGTGATTGGCTTTGTGGCGCCGATTCACGTGCAGGCTTTAGACATGAACGAGTCGGTCGAAGAAACACCGTTTGTTCTGGATTCGTTGTTAATCAGTCGGTTGAATTCTATTGAAGGCATTTCGCATTATCAGATGGTGGCCAATAAGGCGGGCATGATCAAGACCGACGATGAGATTCAGGGCGTGGTGCTGAAAGGCGTGGACGAAAACTACGACTGGAGCTATTTCAGCAATTGCTTGTTGGAAGGGGTGTCTCCGCAATATCATGCGGGTGAACGTTCTACGGAAGTGTTGGTTTCTAAGGTCATAGCAGACAAGATGCTCCTTAATGTGGGCGATGACGTTCGCGTGTGGTTCATCGACAAAGATCAACAGGCGCGTGGGCGAAAGTTCACGGTGTCGGGCATCTTTGAGACTGGACTTTATGAATTTGACGAACGTTTCGTCTTCGCCGACCTCAACCAAATCCGAAAACTGAACGGATGGGAGGACAACGAGGCAGGATTGCTGGAAATCGCTTTGAATAAGGATGCCGATGTGAACCAAGTCAACGAGAGATTGTATTATGCCTTGCCCTCTGAGTTGGCTTCTTACACTGCCCGCCAAAGCAATCCACAAATCTTCGACTGGCTCGATTTGCTCGACACCAATGTCTGGCTTATCATGGCCTTGATGCTTCTTGTGGCAGGCATCACTGTCATAAGTATGTTGCTGATTATCATTATTGAACGTACTTCTACCATTGGGTTGCTGAAAGCCATGGGTGCCAGCAACAAGTTTGTTCGTGAGGTGTTTTTGCGTCGCTCGTTGCGTATCTTGTTTATCGGCATGTTGATTGGCAATGTCATCGGATTGGGATTCTGTCTCTTGCAGAAATATACTGGACTTATTAAACTGGATGCTGCTACGTATTACTTGTCAGCCGTGCCCATTGAGTTGCATATCAGCACTGTGGTACTCATCAATTTGGGCACTTTCCTGCTTTGGGTCTTGATGCTGCTCATCCCAACTTCGGTCATCAACCGCATCAGTCCCACCAAGTCGATTCGGTTTGAATGAGGAAAATTTCTTGTTTTTTTCCTTTAGTTCCAATAAAATCCCTATCTTAGCGGCCCAATCAACATAATTATGATGAAAGATTTTACAATCGAACCGTTGAAAGGCTACGGGGAAATACCTTTCGGGATGACTCTTGACGAGGCAGCCAAGATTTTGGGTATGCCTGATTTCTATGAGGAGTTGAGCGACATGGAAGAGACTGGCAACCGCTCTATCTACTATGAATATGAAGAACTTGAGACCAACATCTATTTTGAGGGTGTAACAAAGTCGGTGGTGGCTTGCTTTGAGACGGAGAACATGGAGGCAACGCTTTATGGCGAACCAATATTCGACCTTACGAAAGAGGAAATCATCGACTTGATGAAGAAGCACGGCTTCAAGGAGCTGGAAGAGGAAAAAGAAGATGAGGAACAGCGTGTATCGTTCGAAGACGCCATGATCGACTTTTTCTTTGATGAGGATGGCCTGGCGGCTGTCAGTTGGGGCGTGCTTGTTGATGAACAGGGAGATATTATTTGAGTTGTCTCACGCAGAATGCGCAGAACTATATGAAGCGCAAAGCGACCCTAAATATTCAGCCGGTAGGTTCTGCGTATTCTGCGAGTTTTGCGTGAATTAGTACAATATGAGAATCCAACAGAAATACGACGCCTTTGTAGCCTATTTTGAGGAACACATGCCCATTGCCGAGTCGGAGTTGCATTACAAAGACCCGTATCAGCTTTTGGTTGCGGTGATTCTCTCGGCACAATGTACCGACAAACGCGTGAATATGACCACTCCAGCCTTGTTCCAACGATTTCCGACGGTGCAAGACATGGCAGCTTCGTCGGCGGATGAGATTTATTCCTTTATCAAAAGCATCTCTTATCCCAACAACAAAGCCAAGAATCTGTTGGGTATGGCGCAGACTTTGGTGCGTGATTTCGATGGCGTGGTCCCCAGAAACTTGGATGACTTGCAAAAACTCCCAGGGGTAGGTCGCAAGACCGCCAATGTGATGATGGCTGTTGCCTTCAACCAACCCGCCATGCCGGTCGACACGCATGTGTTTCGCGTCTCGAATCGTATCGGCCTGACCAAAAACTCCAAGAATGTGTTGGAGACCGAAAAGACCTTGGTGGCGCATCTGCCTCAAGAGGTGATTTCGAAGGCACATCATTGGCTTATCCTGCATGGACGCTACGTCTGCCTTGCACGCAAACCAAAATGCGAGGAATGTGGCATCACGACAATTTGCGATTTTTATCAAAAGAAACAGAAACAACAACAATAACCATGGAAGACTATTCAGAAAAATCCACAAAAAGAGGAACTGGTAAGAAGATCCTCACCACGTTAAGCATCATTATCGTATTGGCTGCGGCCGTCTTTGTTTTCTTCAAGTTTTTCTACGTCTTTGGCTCTGGCGTAAAGGCGGGTGAACTTAACTTGTTCGTCTACAAAGGGTATGTCTTCAAGACCTACGAAGGCAGGCTCATCCAAGCGGGCTACAATTCCAGGAACAGCAACAACACCATCCAGTCGAACGAGTTCAACTTCTCGGTGAAAAAAGAGTCGGTGGCCAAGCAGCTGGAGCGTTGCACGGGTAAGATGGTGGAGTTGCATTATAAGGAATACCTGGGCACTTTGCCGTGGCGTGGCATGACCAAATATGTGGTCGACAGCGTCTATTCGGTGACTACGCCGAATGAGCCTGAGGAGTTGCCGGTGACGGTGCCGACGGAGGTGCTGTAAAGCATTAATTACCTCTCGAAACTTCCAGCTTTCCAATTTCCACCTCGTTGTTCTCGGAGACAATCTCAATCCATGTGTTGTCTTCGCTGAACCACTTGTACTGCGAACCGATGCGGAAGATGAAGGTCTTTTCCTCTGCCGTGGCTGCGATGGGCAACACGAAGCCGCCGTTTTTGCCACCTTCGCCGCCGAAGGAGACAATCATCGGGAATGTCTTCTCGGGATGCGGGTTACGCACCTTGATGATGATGTAGTTGGAGCGGCGCACTGCCACGTCAATCTTGTTGAAATCGAAGCGCTTGGCTTCGCCAGCGGCAAGCAACAGAGGCTCGCTATTCAGTTCATACAACTTGTTCTGCTCTATGATTTCGCTGATGCGGGCAATCATTTCTGAGGGGTAGGATTCTAAGCCAAGCTCATCAGCTTTGGTGTAAGCCTCGATGGCTTTGTCGTAGGTATTGGTCTTGAAGTTGGCATCACCCTCCTTGACGAATTTGTCGTATTGGCTACGCAAGGCTGCGATGCGGTCGTTCTCCAACTTCGTGGCGGCGGCCAGCTGCGTCGTGGCAGCGGGGTCTTCGGGTTTGAAAACCAATGCGCTTTGATATTGCGTGATGGCTTCAGCGAACTTCTCTTCACTCATGGCTTGGTTGCCGGCAGTCATCGCCTTATTGTAGTTGGCTTCCAACTCAGCGGCCTTTTGTGCTAAGATACCGTCTATTTCATTTATTTTGGCAGTGGCAGCGGCGTTGCCTGCGTCGAAGGCTACCACTTCTTGGTATTTAACTCTGGCATTGGGGTAATCTTCTTGGTTAAACAAGACATCCGCTGCATCAAGCATGCTCTTGATAGTAGCTTGGCGCTCAGCTTCGGCGGCAGCGAGTGCAGCCTGACGTGCGGCTTCTTCTTCTGCTGCGATACGAGCGGCCTCCTCTGCGGCTAGGCGAGCAGCTTCCTGCTCAGCGGCAATCCTTGCAGCCTCTTGCTCTGCAGCGATTCTTGCGGCTTCGGCTTCAGCTGCCAAACGTGCTGCCTCTTGTTCGGCAGCGATACGTGCTGCTTCGGCTTCTGCAGCCAGCCTTGCAGCCTCGGCTTCAGCAGCCAAACGCGCAGCTTCCTGCTCTGCAGCTATGCGGGCAGCTTCTTCAGCATCTTGTTGGGCGATGAGCGGGTCGAGGCGGGCAATCATGTCGGTGGCGTAGGCATCACCTGCCACGACAGCCAAGGCGCCTTGGTATTGGGCTTTGGCTTCCTTGTAGGCTTTGTTTTCATAGAGTTGGTCGGCCACGGCAATGATTCCGTTGTATTGGTCGGCGACGCCTTTAGCGGTTTGGAATTCATTGCGTTTTGCGTTGGCTTCTAGGTCGTTAGGGAAGAGTTCCAAGGCTTGGTCGAGCTTGCCGATGGCGGCCTCATAGTTTTTGCGCAGTCCAAACTGTCGAGCTTCTTCCATGAGGTTGTCGAAACGGGTGACTTTTTCGGTATAGAGCTGTTTTTTCTGCTTGGCTTCGGCCAGTTTTTCCTTGGGTAGTTTGTCGTTGGGGAAGATCTCACTCGCTGTTTCAAACTGCATGATGGCTGCGTCATAGTTGTCCTCTGCGAGCAAGGTCTCACCTTGACTCATAGCCGTTTCGAAGGCATCTTGTTTGTCTTGACGTTCTTTGAGGATGGCACGCACGGCATTGGCTTGACCGCCAACATATTTGTCCTCTGGGAAGACTTTCAATGCGGCTTCGTATTCTGTCAAAGCCTCCTCATATTTCTGTTGCCCATAATATTGGTCTCCAGCATCCAAATGGGCATAAAACACTTCCTGTCGGGCTCCGTCCTCCTGGATCTTCTTCACCGATTCGTCCAATTTCTTTTTAGCCGTCGGGTCGTTGGCCTTTTGTTTCAATGCCATCTCGTAATAGGTCTTGGCACTGATATAGTCCTTGGCAGTGAATTTTTCATTGCCTTTTTTCATCAACGACTCGTAGGTCTCGGCATCTTGGGCTTGGACGAAATTGGCACTCAACACGAGCGAAGCGCCCAACAACAAGGAAAGTATGAGTTTTTTCATCATTCTGGAATTATTCAACTACAAACGGACAAATCCATTTATTATTGTCCCACAACCTCTAAATCTTAAATTTTGAATCTTAAATCTTGAATTTTAAATCTTTAAATCCTAAATCCTCCCGTCTTTGATCGTAATCGTCCTATCCGACATGGCCGCAAGAGTGGGGTTGTGGGTGACGATGACGAAGGTTTGGTTCATCTCGTCGCGGAGGCGGAAGAAGAGCTTGTGCAGTTCTTCGGCCGATTTGGAGTCGAGGTTGCCCGAAGGCTCGTCGGCCAGCACTACGGCGGGTTGGTTGATTAATGCCCTGGCCACAGCCACACGTTGTTGCTCGCCACCCGAGAGTTGGGAGGGCTTATGGTCTTTCCTTTCGGAGAGATTGAGATAGTCGAGCAGCTTTTCAGCCCTTTCCATCGCTTCTTTCTTTGCCATGCCTCCGATATAAGCAGGGATGCAGATGTTTTCGATTGCGGTGAACTCGGGGAGAAGGTGATGGAATTGGAAGACAAAACCGATTTTCTGGTTACGGAATGCGGCCAATTCGGTGTCATTCAGCTTGTTGACTTCGGTGCCGTCGATGAGTAGTTGTCCGCGGTCGGCCTTATCCAAGGTGCCGATGATGTGGAGTAGGGTGGACTTGCCTGCCCCCGAGGCACCGACAATGCTCACAATCTCGCGCTTGTCGATGTGGAGGTCGATGCCTTTGAGCACTTCAAGGCTGCCGTACGATTTGTGTATGCCTGTTGCTTGGATCATAGTGGATGATTTGGCGGCAAAAATACAGAAAAAATCGTGTCGTCCACAGTTTCTTTCAGTTTGGGCGTTTTGGGAATGCTGAAATTACAGCTCTTGCTTGAAGTGGTCATTTTCATAGCCACAAGTCATAAAGTAAATTTGCTTTTCTGTATAATAACTTGAAAATGAACCATTTTAACGATGTATAGCATTTTTTTTTGCCAATACTAATAAAACCTTGGAATTTATTGAGTTTTTTTTCTATTTTTGCATCCGGTTATAAAGTGTGTATTTGTATATATTAACGTTTTGATTATTAGCTAATTAGATATATTAATGAACGGTTTTATCAAACTCAGTATGCGTCACTACGGGATGAAAAGAACATCTAAACTTATAGGTCTTCTATGCTCGAAGCCAATAATAGGCTTTTCCAGTAGGTGCTTCTGAAACAAAAAACAAATGGATATTTGATAATTTAAAAAATACAAAATAAATAAATGAAAAGTAATAAAAAAATGAGTTGCAGAATTTTACGTAAGATTTGTGCATTGTTTGCCCTACTGTTGACATTGTCGATGACTTCCATCGACAAAGTCTGGGGGCAAACCGCGCCAACAGTAGAGACTGTTGACGTCATCCACATCCAACAAAACTATGCTGTGGGTGTGGGTAAAGTGACCAACAATGGCAACTACGAAGTCACCGAACGTGGTGTCTGTTGGAACGACAACAACCAAAATCCTCCTACCATTGATGGTAGCCATGCCACAAGCGGCACGGGAGCAGGTAACTACTCAGTGGACATGAACGGACTTGTGCCTAACACCACCTACTTCATGCGTGCCTATGTCACATACAACACAGGTGAAGAGGAGGTAACCGTCTATGGTGCGGTGAAAAAGTTCCACACCCACGTCCACATGCAGAACGGAACCATCGAAGTGGACAGCCAAGGCTTCGACTTCACCGATAGCGACGCCGACCCCGACGGCGGTTGGTACTACAACTACGATGAGTTCTCCCTCGTCTTCATCCCGAAAAACACGTCCTACGGTATCCAGATCGTGTTCGACTCGCTGCTTATCAACAACGATATGCTGTATTTCTACGACGGCGACATCTCCCCAAACAACCTCATCGGGGTGTTCACCTGCAATGAATATCATGCCTATAAGCACAACGAGGGTGAGCAGATTTCCGTGTTCGGCCTTGGCGGCAACCTCTTTAGCGTGACTTCGCACAACTACATGACCGTGCGTTTCGTTGCCGACTACCACTGGAGAGATTTCGGTTGGCACGCCCACGTCACCCAGGTGCCCTTCACGCCTCAGCCCCCCACTATCGCCAAGATAGCTTGCTCCGACGACACCTTCGTGCTGCTGCCCACCAGCAAAGGACAACACGCCACCACGTTGAAGTATTCTGTCGCCTACGGTGGCGCCGAGCCCGACGAACCCACTACAACATACACCGAGGGTACACCTATTAATATTAATGGGGACTATCCCGTCAAGTTCAAGGTGAAGACGGAAGTCATGGATAGCGCAGAGGGCGAGTCGCGCAGCTCGGAGACGCGCTTGTTCACCTTTGGCAACGAGTCACTCATCGTGCATCCTGATACACCAGAAATCCAACTCGTTGAAGGCACTTCCTCGGTGACCATCAGCGTGGTGCGTCCTGGCGCCCTCAACGATACCTGGAAGATCCTCTATACACTTGACGGAACCGACCCTTCCACCTCAACCACCGCCCAAGCCATCACTTCGACCACGGAAGATCCCGGTACCCATGATGTGACCACTTCGGGTACGGTTGGCCTTAATGAGTTCTGCGAGGTGAAAGCAGTTGTGCAAGGGACCACCTGCCCCAACGCCTACTCGGGAATAGCCTCGTTTGTGTACGACAACACACACACCCTCTATCTGCTGCCTCCTACCATCTCCTTCGAAGAGATTGGTGACGGCAGCACGGCTAACGCCACTATTATCCCGCCTACCAATTACTGCGACATTTACTACACAGTGAACGGTGGACCAGTACAAACTTATACCGGCCCCTTCATTGTAAACGCCAACGACCACGTGGAGGCTTGGGTGACCAAGGATGGACCATACGTACCCTCCGGCCATGCCGAAAGCACCTATCTCCCCGGTGCCAACAACCCGGGCGGCGGCAGCGGCCTGTTTGGCAACTTGGTGTATCTCGACGACCGCGAGGACCACAGTCTGAGTTACTATAGTGATGGTAACCAACCCGTCCATAGCCTCCATCCTGCCGACGTGAAGATCACTTATTACGGCTTTGGCAACAACACCATGACCACCACCAACACTGACAATAATCCAGCCAACAGCGCTTTCAACGGCAATGTGGCTGCCTCTGATGTGGCGGTAGGCCCCAACGACCCAGGCAACCAGTTCGTCTACTACGAAACCCTCGAAAGCGGCAGCTATGCGATTGACAATTCCGGTTATGTTATCATGACTCCCGATTATGAGGGAACCAGCCATGATTATCCTTATTCCTTGATTCCTAACCCGTTCTCGAAGAGACCAATGTATACAACCGTTACAACAACGAGAAACATTTATGTTAGAGGTACTATACAAGACAATGCTTACGGATATATAGATGTGACATATACCGATGTCAATAATACTCAGCAGACATGGAGTGGATACATTAACTGGAGCAGTCAACAAGGATCAATTTTCCCTGAGGCAACTCTTCAAGTGTTAGCAGGAACAACGGTTTCTTTCTCATTATACATTTCAAATGCGGGTTGGACTAATTCTGGTTCTATTGGTTGCGAAGTAAGATATGATGATGCAAATGGTGGGGTGATTTGGAACGGAACTGCTTATTATAATAATAACGGAAATACCAACAATCAAAATAATCCAGTAACAGGTTCGGTCACGGTGCAAGAAGGTGGCCCCGGTGGAGGCCCCACTATTACTAATACTGACTACCGTGGCTTCTACGCCTGGCGTGTGAAACGTTTGAAGGGCGTAACCATCAAGGATGCCAATGGTACTTCTTATGGTGAGAATTCCATTATCGATGCTGAGACCCGCTTGCTGTTCCATATCGAAAATGAATATGACAACGAGGTGGATTTCGAAGCCCTCTGGGCCAAGGCCTACGTGGTGGAATCCAACACTGCGACTGGACTGAATGCCAGCGTTAGTTATGAACGTAACTTCGTGGTGGGCGTGACCAACATTGGCACTACGGCATTAAACGTTCCTGTGACTTACTCGAGTTGCTATCCCGATGGCACATCGGCATACACCGGCAATGTTACACTAGGTGCTTTCACTTGCAATGCCGATACCAAGTTCGAAAACATGAATTTGAACGCTGGAAACAACCAATACCAAATAACCGCCAACAACCACTATCTCTGCTTTGGAAGAGGCATCAATACTGTTGGCGTTCCAGCTCGTATACAAGGTATTAACGGAAATGTGACGAATTTAAATTATACTATACGTGTTGAAAGCGGCAGATACTACAGATTCGCTTTTGTGAGAGATCAAGATGGCACTACTGTGAGTGGTCGTTATATGGTGAAAGGCATTTTGGGCAGTGATTATGATAGAGCCAAAAATGACAACAGCAAATTGTCTATTGCCAGCTTCGACGATGGCACCACCAATGACGGAAACAATAACAACAACACTGTGTGTAACAGGTTATTCTTTTCATACGGAGTTAATTTTAACGGTGCAACAAATAAAGACGTTGAGACTTTCAATCTGGTGGTGAAAAGTGGAGAGTACCAAAAACACTGGTGGAAAAATGGCGGTAACGGACGTTATGATCGGTCATTTTACTTAGGTCAAAATAACGCTGGAGCTACTTATCCTGGTGTTCGATATATCACCGTGGAAGGAGGCGCGTTTGGTAGCATGAACGGTGGCCGCGGCACAAATACCTCTAATAATGCATCTCCTGAGGTGGTGACATGGAGTGCCAGGATCAAGGGAGGCCACTTCCACGGAAGTGTGTTTGGCGCCGCAGCCGATAACATGGCACCTGGTAGCCGCCGAATCGTTGTTACGAAAGCTCAGATTGAAGGTTGGGTTGCCGGCGGTTGCAATGGTACGGGTGAAATGGATGGTGACAGTAGTACCGATGGAAACTCCTATATCTATGTTGGTGGTGAAACCACCATAGGTAGAGAAGGAGATCCTCTTATTGTAAACACTACTCCTGGAGGAAATGTATTCGGAGCCGGACGTGGCATTGGTACCCGAGTAACCTCAATTAACAATTCCTATGTGGTTGTCGCAGACGATGCTTACGTCTACAACAATGTATATGGTGGTGGCTGGCACGGATATATCGTCACACAGTCCAATGTCTATATCATTGGCGGTGAGGTTGGACACAATGTTTATGGCGGTGCTTATCAACATGGCCATACTCCCGCCATTCCTGCCACGAGAGTCTACATCCGAGACGGTCTGGTGAAGGGCAGTGTGTATGGCGGCAGTGATGATGAAGGTAACATCGGTGCCAACGATGCCATCGTTGAGATGGTTGGCGGCACCGTAGGTACGACAGGTAGCCTTCAAGAAGGCTGCGTGTTTGGCGGCGGTCTCAATAATGCCCATGTGTTAAGCAATACGATTGTTTCCATCAACGGTGGTTTGATAGTGAACAATGTGTATGGCGGTGGTAATCTTGGTTATGTTCTAGGCAAGGCCACGGTGAACATCGAAGGAGGTGAAGTCGGCGACGAGCACCTCAACGACAATCCCACCAAAGGCAACGTGTATGGAGGCGGAAAAGGCGTGTCTGGTGCTGGCCAGAATACATACGTCTACGAGACTGAGGTCAACATCATTGGTTCCTACATCATGGGTTCGGTGTTTGGAGGCGGCGAAAATGGACATGTTTTGACAAACGCTGTTGTCAATGTTAATGGCGGCCAAGTGGGTGGCTATTCAGGCGAAATCTCTGGCGGAGGACATATTGACTGTGATAACCCCTACCATGGCAGCGTTTACGGCGGTGGCAGCGGTTTGAACTTAGACGAAAATGGTTATATGATTGGCGCCGACCGTAAAGACGGTTGGGTGAAAGGCAACACCACAGTCAACATCGTTTCGGGCGCCCATATCATGCGTAACGTGTATGGCGGCAGCAACGTGGCCTCTGTGGGTAGATATCAAGGTGACGACAACACCGGTGATCCTGCGCATGATGGTAACGGTTATTGTATTCCAGGAGATGACGGTCTTGCCACGGTCAACATCTCGGGCGGTATCATCGGAACGGACGGTCATAATAAGACCCTATATAATGACGATGGCGAGATAGTGGACGTGGTTTCAAACGGAATGGTGTTTGGCTCAAGCCACGGCAAGGCGGTCATAGACCAAAAAGATTTTGCCCACGTCAACGAAACGCACGTCATCATTGCAGCCGGTGCCGACATCCGTGGTTCGGTGTTTGGCGGCGGCGACGACGGCTTTGTGCTGGGCAACACCTTGGTCGAAATCATCGATGGCACTGTCGGCATTCCCTTGACAAGTGAAGAATGCGTGGTTGACAAATATGGCGCGGGTGAGGTCGTTTATACCGGCAACGTGTATGGCGGCGGTCGAGGCATCGACAAGAAAAACCACCTTATCAGCACCACTGCCGGCTTCGTGAAAGGAAACACGGAAGTGCGGATGACAGGAGGCTTAGTGCGCCACAACGTGTATGGCGGCGGCAGCTTGGCCAATGTTGGATACAGCGGTGATATGACCACAGGTCTGGCTACTGTCCACATCAGCGGCGGTCAGGTGGGTTCCACGGGTATCAACAACGGTAACGTGTTTGGTTCGGGTCGTGGTATGCCGGCCAATCCTGACGACGATGAACTCATGAAATATGCCAACTTGTCAAATGCGAACAAAACGGAGGTCACCATTGATGGTACGGCCAAGGTGATTGGTTCAGTGTTTGGCGGAGGCGAGAATGGACACGTGCTCAGCACGACCCTGGTGAACATCGACGGACAAGCCACCATCGGAAACCAATACATGTATGTTCACACGGGCAACGTGTATGGCGGCGGACGCGGTATCGACAGATATGTTGTTGGATCCGACTCCTTGTTCAGTATCACTGCGGGTAAGGTGTATCAAAGCACTGAGGTCAACGTGATGAACGGCCTGGTTTACCACCATGTGTATGGCGGCGGCAACATGGCCTCGGTGGGCCTGCATGACGACGAAGCGGGATACCCCGACCCCGAGCCTGAAAACTTCGGCTTGGCCAAAGTGACGGTGAGCGGCGGCGTTATCGGTGTCGACGGCTACAACAACGGCCATGTGTTCGGCTCATGCCACGGATGGGCAGGAGAGGCTTTCCAAGACCTGGCTTATACGAGATACACGGATGTCACCATCACAGACAATGCCTTGGTACATGGTTCGGTGTTCGGCTCAGGTGAGGACGGACACGTGTTGAAAGACACCCATGTGACCATTGAGGGGAACTGCGTCATCGGCACCATTGGCGACACGGGCTACGAAGGCAACGTGTACGGCGGCGGTCGTGGTACTGACTTCGACGAGACAGGCCATCTGAGCCCAACGGCAGGCAAGACCTTTGGCAACACTGTGGTCGATATGACCAGTGGATGGGTGAAAGGCTCTGTGTTTGGCGGCGGTCGTGTCGCCTCGGTCGGAGTCGCAGACGAAGAACCCGATGACGATGGTAATTATCATACAGGCCACACGCTGGTGACCATCAGCGGTGGTGAAGTGGGTACCACGGCTGACGCCCACGACAATGTGAAGTTAGGCGGTAACGTGTATGGCGGCGGCAAGGGTTATGCCGGTGTTCCATACAGAAACTTTACCTATACCAAAAACACAGAAGTCCACATCCAGGGTACCGCTAAAGTCCATGGCTCGGTGTTCGGTGCTGGTGAAGACGGCCACACACGCCAGACCACCAAGGTGTATATTGAGGGTGGCGAGGTTGGCGACCGCGAAAGCCAGTGCTCAAACCGTTACCACGGCAACGTGTATGGCGGTGGTCGTGGTATTGACTTTGACCAATCAGGCAACTACAGCTGGACGGCTGGCCACGTCAACTGGAGCACCTATGTCAGAGTGAGCGGAGGCCGCGTGTTCCGTAACGTGTATGGCGGCGGCAACATCGCTTCTGTTGGTGTTGTGGCCACCCACCCAGAACTCGACACAGTGTTGTTGAGACCTAACGGCATCTCACAACTCGCCCCTTACGACGTGGTGCCTGTCGACAAGTTCGGCCATCCGAGATATACTTACGAAATAGTTGACGACGAAGTGGTTTGGAGTGAAAATCCTAACCCATTGTACGGCAAAGAGGATGATAACAGCGAGTATTCCGACGACAACCTGACGGGATGGGCCCGCGTGGACATCATCGGCGGCATCGTCGGCAGCATCGAGGACCAAGACCACGAGCACGGCAACGTGTTCGGCTCATGCCACGGCAAAGCAGGTGCCGAATACCAGCACATGGCGTTCGTCATCAACACCGACGTGCATGTTGACTACGGCGAAGACTTAGACCAAGGCGATGCAAACAACATCATCCAAGGCTCGGTGTTCGGCGGCGGCGAAGACGGCCACGTCAACATGAACACCAAGGTGACGGTGAACCACGGTAAGATTGGTAACATGGAGAACGACGACAAGAAAGGCAACGTGTATGGCGGCGGACGTGGTATCGACATGGACGCTAGCGGCAACATGAGCCCGTCGGCCGGTCTGGTGAAAGGCCACACGAGAGTCTACATCAACGGCGGCTACATCAGCAACAGCGTCTTTGCTGGTGCCAACATGAGCGCTGTGTGGCAAGAGAAGGTGGTCAACATCAACGGTGGCCTGGTGAAAGGCTCGGTGTATGGCGGCAGTAAGAGCGTGCCGATGAACCGTCTGCGTCATGGATTGAAGACGGTGAATGTGCGTAACGGCCATATCTTCGGTAACGTCTACGGCTGCAGTTACTCCTCCACCGACGGCTTCGACGGCATCGAGCCCGTGCTTGGCGACTTCCACTGGACTGCGTTCGTCAACATTAGCGGCGGCTTGATCGACGGCAACGTGCATGGTGCCGGCTACTCAAGCTTGGTCAATGGCTCCACCTGTATCAGCATCGGCAAAAACGCCATCTTGTACGCAAAGAATCATCCTGACAACCTCTATTACAACGACAAAGGCGGTGAAGAGCCTGACCCTGTGCTCAACGGCGTCAACACGATTGAACCCAAGGTCGACAACCCGTTGATTATCCACGGCTCGGTTTACGGCGGTTCCGACTACTATGGTTCTGAAGGCTCTGGCGACTGGGCCCATTCCGACGTGAACGGCATCACCAATATGCTTATCGACGGCAAGGGCTACAACACCACAACCGATGTCGAAACTGCCACAGCCTACATGAGCATCGACGGCGGTCTGTTCGGATGCAGTACGCACTGCGAATCGGGCAACCTGGGCCGTCACATCCTGTTGAGGAACTACGGCACACGTTATGTGAGCCCGACTAATCTGGGTAAGGAGATGACATCGGCTACCCGCACCTTGACGACCATCCAACGCTGCAACAACCTGATTGTTGACAACGCCAACGTCAACCTGAGCGGCATGTCTGACATCACTGGACAAAGCAACCGTAACTATGCTGTGCTCTATGTTGACGACACGCTCTATATGGCCAACGCCAGCGGCCTTAACTTAGGTTCTCAAACGGCCCCGGCCTATATGGACTCCATCTTTGCCGTGCGTAGTTTGCACACAATGAACAACGATACAATTTACAACGACTTCCTGTATAAAGCCTGGGCTCGTGATTGGGAATGGATTGGTGTTGCCCCACTTAATCCTGATAGTACCCACATTCTTGATACCTCCGACTATAATACACTAGAGAATGCGAGATTGTATTACAGGACGTCGGCTCCCCTCAATGCCTTAACTTATGAAAAGGAGAACGTCATTCTCTTCAATGGCGATTCAAGGCTTTGGGTGCGCTACCACCGCATGGTGGATGGTGTGAACAAGCAACTCTATGGCGAGCTGCAAGGCTTCTTCCGCATGAAGAGCCCGTTCTTGCCCCATGGTACTGAAAGTTTCGCTTTTGCACGTCCGAAGACCACAGCAAACAACAACAACCTGCCGCAGATCGTAGGCCAACCGTTATATATCAATTTGAGCGATGGCGGTTTCCTTAGCTACGAAACCGAAAAGAACTTCTTCACCCAGAGAGGTAACTTTGGCGGCTGGTATTATCCTGTCGCTGGTAACGATGGAGGTAAACCATATACAAGAACGAAGCAGTATCCTTACACCAACGTACTTGAAACCACACGTGATGGCGTCAATGTTGAGGAATACCGTGAATGGATCATTCCTTTGT
The DNA here is from genome assembly GCA_017508895.1 of Bacteroidales bacterium. Next base: position 27,906 of record JAFWRA010000161.1, on the reverse strand, counting down.
TTAATGGTAATCGTTGGTATGTTGACGGACGTGGCATTGGCAAAGGCGGTTGGGGTATGGACAAACGTCACCAGAAAGGTTGGGGACACTTCCCCGACATGCCTAAGGAGACCGTGAGCGGTGGTGCCATCGTGGGTGACACCCTTCACATGGGTGGTATTTGCTATGACGAAGAGCACATGGATGGCGGTTACGCGGTTTTCCACCCCAATGAGGACATCATCTACGTCGTAGGACCGATTTCAGCAGACAAGGAAAACAACACCACTACGGAGGGTAATCAAGTAACTCCTACGGAAATGAACAGATGGCCAGAACAGTACACTTTGAGGCTCTATCGTTATCCCGGTGGACACAAGATGAGCAACGACTCCATCGATACTACCATTTCAACCAATCCACATTTGCCTGTACCTAATTCTACGGCCTATACTGGTTTTGGCTTTGGCCCAAGTAGCTCCACCACCCATGAAGGTCCTGGCGCCAACGACACCACGATGCTCATTGTCGAGAAAGGCAAGTCCATCATCATGGACAATGTCTACATGGACGGACTTTATGGATATGATAACCTCGAAGTCACTTATCATGAGATTCCCACAACCTTCAAAGATGAGTTGAATCGAGTGACTGAGCCTCTGGTGACTACCTATCCAAATTCAACACTGACCATGAGAGGCGACCAGCCACAAGACGAGATTATGATAACCAAGTATGGTACGGTATTGCGTCGCGGCTGCAACAACCTCGAAGCTTATGATTGGTACACCGATGCCGACTATAACGATACTATTCATCACGGCGGTGGCATCTATGTTAATGTGGATGCCAGAGTGGAAGTGGAAGAATTAGTGACAGTGGACGACAACTTGCAGACGTTGCAATATCCCGACGAGGATAAGGAACTGATAAACTGTAATGTGTATCTGCCCACCTTCGCCAAGCACCTTTACATCACCAACGAGCTGAACCAAGGAAGCGCAATCGGTGTGACGAGCCCCATCAGAAACACGTCATACCACTATGTACACAATACTTTCTCGCCTGTCGCCGTTGCCGACAAGACGAATGCTCAAGAAAGTGAGAACGAATCCATTGCCTTCAAGGCGTGGGAGAACAACAACTTCCTCGACGACCAACAGTGGTTCTTCGTGAACGGTCATACGCTAAACAGGCATAAAGACACTTATTATTCCACAAGTATCCTGGATTATGAGTATGAGTATACAAATGACGATGCCGTTGTCCCCCACTTCGACCCGACGAAGACCGTGTTCTTCGGCTGGACGTGGGCCAATGTGGTGAGGAGAGAGCCTACCACAGGCTATCTGAATACGACCACTGATAACTTCGCGTTTGACAACATTAATTCGCCTGAAGACCTCGCTTGGCTCATCAGCTTGTCGAACGGCCTCAACAGGCAGACGGCCTCACCGCTTTCGAATATAAACATCAAGCAAACGGCCGACTTCAACCTGCAACCTTATGTTTGGGTGCCGATTGGTGCCATGAAGGCAGGATGCGAGAAGTTTGGTGGAACATTCGACGGCCAGGGCCATCTCATCGACTATATGGACATCGCCTACATCGGCGATGGTGACCGTCGCTACGAGCGCCTCAACTACGGTTTGTTTGGCGGCGTTGACAATGGCAAGATCAACCGCACCTTCGTGACGAGCGGTTATGTCTATCCTGTAGGCACGGCCAACATCGGTGGCCTCATCGGATCGATGAACGGTGATGAAGCGATGGTGTCGAACAGCGAGGCATCTGTCGACATCCACAGCCCAGAGAATTCGATAGAGTCCATTGGAGGTCTCGTTGGCGTGATGAATGCGGGCACAATCCATTCTTCCATGTCCATGTCAATCCTCAACTCCACATCAAACAACTTCATCGGTGGTTTGGTTGGAAGCTCGTCGGAAAGCCAGACGAAAATCTACAATTCGTATTCCAATATCAAGTACTTGATAACGGGCAACTCGCCCACCATCGGTGGTATCATCGGTAAAAACCTGAACACGACCATCCAGAACTGCTATGTCCACATGCAAGAGGGCTACACTAACCCACTCACCAACTTCGCGCTGCTTGTCGGCGAAAGCGATGGTGGTACAGTGAGCAAGTGCTACGTGCAGACAACCCAAGACAATTTCCCGCTCTCGAGGATGCTCGCACCCGGTGATGATCCATACGTGTCGGACTGCTTTAAATACAACGATGTGATGGGTGCCGACAACCTGGGCTACATGTATTACGACAACATTGTAGAAAACGACACGACCCTGTATACGCGCCTGAACCTCAACGTTCCCGAATTGCCCGAATTGCCCGGCACAAGCTATGCATATTGGGCTCGTCCTACCATCCCTGAAATCAACGGTGACTTGCCCGTACCGATGCTGTGTGATGATGACGGGGAGGCCCTCCATCAGGGCAGCTTCCGCAGTGTAGGCACTTACAGAGGCGGTCATCCGCTGACGGGAGCCTTCCCCGAGTTGGACGACGACAACCCATACACGGTGCTTCAATATGCCGGTCCAATCCGCGACAACGAAGAGATCGATGCCATGCTGACCAGAATGGGAACGTTCCAAAACGAAGATGAACCCATTACGGACTACCTCTTTGTATACGGTGATATTGTGAATGCGATAGGTGCAGAACCGTTGGATACTGACAAGTTGGGCAAGGTGAGCGTGTATGAGCATGCCGCCATCAACATGCCAGGCACGCTGGCGGACTATGACAACACCTATGTGGGCGTGAGCTTCGACAATTCATTTGGCCATGCTACGTCAACACCTGACATTAACCATTTGGGCATGCAAGACCTGCCCCGTGACTGGCACATGTTCTCCTCATCGTTGCAGAACGCTCCGTTGGGCTTCGACTATCTCGGACATAACGCACCAGTCAATGGTCACACCGACTTCGATGGAGTGCCACATGACGACGAAGGCTACTACAACAACCCGTGGCCATATTTAGATCAACAGTTAGAATTCCACGAGAATTCCGGTATCCAGAATACCGAGTTTACTTGGCTCAACGGTGGAGGAACCACAACGGGCGACAATCGTTACTGGATGAAGGCGTTTAACGAAAACGATCAGAGCACCGACGGCTATTTCCCGTCGTTACGTCCGGAACTGTTTAACGATGCGAACGGTCTTCCCGACCTTGAAGCCTATCCTCAGTTGTTTATTAAGGATTCGGATGAGCATCCTGGTGAAGCCAGATTCCGTTATCCATACGGTATGGACATGTTCTGCTGGTACGAGGCGGAGCCTCATTGGATCAACTTCAAGCGCAACGGCCCGAACCACTGGCACAGCGACGAGCGCATAGTAAACAATCATCACGTGCATGACCATTTGCCTTACACGGAGAACGGCGTGTCCAATGTGAACGAGGATAACCTGGTGGTGGGTAAGGGCTACATGGCATCCATATCGATGATGACCTACCTGCAAAGTCACGGTAAGCTGAACAATGGTATCTCCTCAAGGACGATGACGAGTGTTGGCTCAGACGTGAGAGGATGGAACCTTGTGGGCAACCCGTACCATGCGTACCTTGACTTTGACTTGCTTGCTGAGAACGGAACCATTGACCCGTATTATGTGATATACAATGCCGACGGTTACACGGGCAGACCGGCGAGTGCTTACATCTATTACCCACAAGGTGGCTCCAATGGCGGCGAGTATGCCGACAAGTACCTGCACCCGCACCAAGGCTTCTTCGTGAATGCCAAGAGTGCCGAGCTGGGCTTTGATGAAGCAATGACCGTAGCTCGCAACACAGCGACAAGCAGTGCGTTCCGTAGCTGGAGGCCGAACTACCCGTTGGTGAACCTCTACCTGAGCAGCGAGAAGGGATGTAACGATGTGACTGTTGTTGAGTTCCACCGACCGGAATGGGGCGGCGCAACGAAGCATAAAGAACTGCGCCAAGGCAATGGCTATTTCTACGCCTACCATGAGGGCAATCCGTATGCCGCACTCTTCACGAAGGAAGGCACAGAGCGCGTTCCGCTGTGGTTTGAGGCGAAAGAGGACGACGTGTTCACCATCAGCTGGAATACAGCGAACGGTTACTTCAACAGTTTGTACTTAATTGACAACAAGACTGGTGTACAGTACGACATGCTTGAGAATGAGAGCTACGTCTTCGAAGGCCGCAAAGAGGACTACGCATCGCGCTTCTACATCACGTTCAACTGCGTTGACGTGGAAGAACATGAAGAGGAAATTGAAAACTCCTTTGCCTTCTTCGATGGTTCCGAGTGGGTGGTAACTGGCGAAGGAACATTGGAACTGATAGACCTTCAGGGCCGTGTGCTGAACCGATGGAGACTGACGGGTGGCCAGAGCCGAGTGAGCATGCCCGATGTTGCGAAGAGCATGTACTTGCTGAAGCTGGTGAATTCGCAGGAAACGAAAGTGCAAAAGATTATTTCTAAATAAACCGACTCAAAGAATGATTATAGAAAGGAATAATACCATGAAAGACACTATGAAAATCTATAGAAACAGAATCATCGCAATACTGACCATCCTGCTGATAACGGTGGGTACAATGCGAGCACAAGTGTTCATTATGGACGAGGACGCGGGCGGAAACATCCGCGTAGGCGAGTCGGAGTTTGTGGTTCCCGTACCTTACCAAGGCACCGACCTTGATGAGTACCTTTATGCACCTTTGGGAAGCGGATGGCTTTTGTTGGCTGGCTTTGGAGGGTATTATCTTCTGAAGAAGCGTAAGGAGGAAGATAACTAATAAAATAAATATCTTTCTTAATGAGGCCGCTACAAGGATGTTCCTTGTAGTGGCCTTTTTTGTTTTTTTGGCTCATGAGTCAGGGTTCGGCAGCTAGATAAATCAGCCTCCCATGTCATTCCTGCGTGGGCAGGTGCGTTGGAGGGGAAATGCTCTGCATTCGACGTAGTCAATCTATGGGAGGCGTCAGTTAGTGAAAACTAGCCTCCCATGTCATTCCTGCGTGGGCAGGTGCGTTGGAGGGAATCTATGGGAGGCGGGGCAAAGAAGTTGAAACCTATTGAGACGGCCTCAACAGCTATAGATCCCATGCCATTGCCCACCCGGCCAGCGCTGGGATGACATAGCTGTTGATGCCTGTAGCATCGCATTGCTTAAATGACATGCTTTCTGCTTCCTGTTCCTGCCTTGCGCGGGGATAACATAGCCGTTGAGGCCTGTAACAACCTAAAGAACACGTGAAAACCTGCCTCCCATGTCATTCCTGCGTAGGCAGGTGCGTTGGAAGGCAATCTATGGGAGGCGGCATTAAAAAGTAAAATCCCTAATCGATCAATGACCAATTAGGGATTCTGATGTTGTTGTGATCCGGTTGGGATTCGAACCCAAGACCCACAGCTTAGAAGGCTGTTGCTCTATCCAGCTGAGCTACCAGACCATCTTATTTCGACTGCAAAGGTACGACTTTTTTTGAAGAGCGGGTCGTTTTTTTAGAAAAAAAATGCAAGAAAGCCTATCATCCTTCTGTCTTGGGCACATAAGGATGATGAGGACGTTTTGGCTTGGCAGGTTTTTCAGCCTTTGGAGCGGGAGCGACTTGAGGGCGCGATTTCTTGACTTGCAACTCGTTACCCATAAATACGGTCTCGTCAGTCTCTACAATGGCCTTGTAAGCCTCGGCATCGTTGGGCATTTCCACAAAACCGTAGCATTTTGAGCGGCCTGTTTCACGATCCATGATAACCTTGCAGGAGTCTACCGTGCCGAATTGTTCAAATAATGCTCTCAGGTCTTCTGTTGTGGTTTTAAAAGCTAATTTGGCGACAAAAATCTTCATAATAATGATAGTGTGAATTGATAGTGCAAAGATATATAATAAATTCAATACGATAACTAAAAATGTGGAAATTTTAAAAAAGAGCCTAATAGCTCTTAGGCATAAAAAAGGCGAAGCCTGAAACTTCGCCTTAAAGTGGGGGAAGGTGGACTCGAACCACCGAACGGATTCCCGGACAGATTTACAGTCTGTTGCAATTGCCACTATGCGACTCCCCCAAGAAAAAATAGAACCTATGTCTCTTTTTGACGCGGCAAAAGTACATCTTTTTTCCTTATCCCCTGCAAAAACCGCAAAAAATTTCGCATTTTTGCATTTTCAAAAACCACATCGCAATGAAATACGATTTCGATAAAATCATTAATCGCACTGATACTAACTGCGTTAAATATGACTTGAGAAAAGAAGTTTTTGGCAATCCCGACGTGATTCCCATGTGGGTGGCCGACATGGATTTCGAAACCCCTGATTTTGTCCGTGAGGCTGTCATCAAGCGGGCAGAGCATCCAGTTTATGGCTATCATTTCAAGGATGAACCTTATTTCCAATCCATTGCAGGATGGCTGAAACGCCGTCACCAGTGGGATGTGGAGCTGGAATGGATGTCGTTCACACCTGGTGTGGTGTGTGGTTTCAATATGGCTGTATTGGCTTTTACACAGCCTGGCGATGAAATCATCATCCAACCGCCTGTCTATCCGCCATTCCATCATGCCGTTTCGGGGCATGGGCGTAAGTTGGTTTACAATACCTTAATTAATAAAGGTGAAGGCTATGAAATGAATTTTGCCCAACTTGAGGAGCAAGCCAAAACAGCCAAGATGTTGATTCTCTGCAATCCCCATAATCCTGTTGGACGTTGCTGGACCCGAAATGAACTGTTGCGGTTGGGCGAAATATGCATGAAAAACCATGTGTTGGTCATTTCTGACGAAATCCATTGCGACCTTGTTTTGCCTGGTTACCATCACACGCCTTTCGCCACTTTGAACGAAGCATTTGCACAAAACAGTATCACCTTCCACGCGGCTTCCAAGACCTTCAACCTCGCCGGCTTGGCCACTTCGACGGCAATCATTCCCAATGAGACGTTGCGCAAGACCTACATCGATTATGTTGAGACATTGGAGGCGCATCTGGGTAATATTTTCGGCAAGGTTGCTACCGAAACTGCCATGAGATGTGGCGACGACTGGCTTGGACAATTGCTTGACTATGTGCAAGGCAATATCGACTATGTGACTGACTTCTTGGCCCGGAACCTCCCCAAAGTAAAATTCCATAAGCCACAAGCCACCTACATGATGTGGCTCGACTTCAACGGCTATGACTTTTCGGAAGAGGAACTTTGGCGCAAGATGACACAAGAGGCCCAACTCGGATTCAATCGAGGCAAGGACTTTGGAGAGGCGGGCAGTGGCTTTTTCCGCATCAACTTGGCTTGTCCTAGAAGTACGGTTGAGGAGGCGATGAGGCGACTGAAAAAGGTGTTTGGATAAAGTTCTTATCCCATTTTCCCGGTTTTTAATTCATTTTCCAAGATGGAATATACGTATTTTGGACTTTGGAAATACAAACCACTTTCAGGACGATTCAAGGCTGCGTAAGTGTCTGAGTTATAGAATATATCGAAGGCGGATTTCATGTCCATGTTGTGACGTTCCATCAACAAGGAAATGAGGTCGCGGGTCATAATATCGACCATAAACTCAAAGTCTTTTTCCTCTATATTCATATTTTCTTCAGTTTGCTAATAGCCAATTCAGTACAAAAAGCGTATTGGAAAGTGATGCCTTTCATATAGTGTAGTCTGCGCATAAACTCGTCGATGTCGATATATCCTTCACGAAGGTTGAACATTTGTCGGCCAACTTTGTCGTTGGCAATGGGTCCGTAAACAATATCGTAATTGTGTATGTTGACTGCAGAATCCGTATCCCTGTTGGAAAAAATGAACTCAGCCCATTCACGAGAATAACCGTCGTAGGTTTTCACTTTAAGTTGTCTGTCACTCAACAAGGATTTATCAAATTCAAACGAGGTAATGATAGGTTTTCCACCGAATCGGTCTACTGTGAACGCAGCCATTTCTTTGGCTTGTTGCATTTCTTCGGAAAGATAAAAGGCTTTTCCAAAATCCTTGTTGGGTTTGGATTTGCTCAAGTCAATAGTCTCGATTTCAATATTTGAGCCGTGATAGAGAATCATGACAGTTGACCTCCTTGTCTTTTACAATAGTCTGAAATGCCTTGAACCATCTCTTGAAACGAAAGTGTGTGCATTATTCCATAATTTCGCTCAATGAAGCCAACGCCATCGTAACGACTGATATAACGATAGGCCTGAACGGGAGTGAGTTGATACTTGGCTGCAAACAATTTGACAACCATAATCAGATATTCGATTTTGTCTATGGTCAGTTGCGGCATTTTCTAAAGGTTTTGATAGTGCAAAAATAGATATTTTCTTAAAAATGTTCAAAACAACAATCCGTTTTCTTCTGGTGTGCGTGAAACGCCTATCATTTCCTCAAACTCGGCCTCAGTGATGATGGGAATGCCCAACGACTCCGCCTTTTTGCGTTTTTCAGGCCCCATTTTGTCACCGGCCAAAACGTAGTCGGTCTTGCCGGAAATGCTGCCCACATTCTTTCCACCGTAGGCCTCAATGGTTTCCTTGATGTCATTGCGGGAATAATGTGCAAACACCCCGCTCACCACAAAGGTTTTTCCTGCCAAAACCTGTTCCTTGTCGGAAACGGGTTGCTCGGTCATGGCAAACTGCAAACCATGTTGTTTCAGTCGGTTGACGATGTCGATATTGCGCTCATCATCGAAGAAATTCCTTACCGAAAGGGCGATTTTTTCACCGATTTCGTTGATTTCGGTCATCTCCTCGACACGGGCGACAATAATATGGTCGATGTCGTGCATGGCTTTGGCCAGCACCTTAGCAACCGACTCGCCAACGAACTTGATGCCCAAGGCAAACAACACCCTTTCGAACGGTACCGACTTTGACTTCTCCAGGGCATCCAAAATATTCTGCGCTGTCTTCTCCTTGAAACTGACCTTGCGTGTAGCAACGGGCATAAGGCTGAATTCATCCTCAATCGTGATGACCTTTTCCAGACCGTAGAGTTTCTCAAACGTAAGGTCATACAAATCGGCGACATTGCGCACCAAGCCTTCTTCATAAAGCAACTCCACCTTTCCTTCGCCCAGGCTTTCGATATTCATGGCTTTGCGCCCGATGAAATGCTCAATACGACCCCGAATTTGTGGCGAACAGCCCGAACTGTTGGGACAATACCACGCCGCTTCACCTTCATTCTGAATCAATGGGGTGCCGCAAATCGGACAGGTCTTGACAAACTCCACTGGCTTTGCACCCGCTTGACGTTTATCCAAGTTCACGCCGATGATTTTCGGGATGATTTCGCCGCCTTTCACCACAGTGACCGTGTCGCCATAGTGCAAATCGAACTGGCGGATGAAGTCTTCATTGTTTAAAGTGGCACGTTTCACCGTCGTTCCCGCAAGTTGCACGGGCGCAAGGTTGGCCACAGGGGTGATGGTGCCGTGACGGCCTACTTGAAAGTCGACGCTTTGCAGCTCGGTCTCCACTTCCTCCGCCTTGAACTTGTAGGCGATGGCCCATTTTGGCGACTTGGCTGTGAAGCCCAAGGCCTGCTGTTGTGCATAGCTATTGACTTTCAGCACGATGCCATCGATGGCAAAAGGCAATTCGTGGCGCTTTACATCCCAATAGTCGATGAACTCAAAGATATCGTCGATGGTCTTGCACAGGGCCATGAAGTTGGAAATATTGAAGCCCCATTTGCGGGCAGCTTGCAGGCTTTCGTAGTGGGTTTGGTACCGGCTTTCAAGTCCGTCCATCATCATGTAGTAGCAGTAGTTGTCGAGCCTGCGGCGTGCAACTTCCTTGCTGTCTTGCAACTTGAGCGTTCCGGCAGCGGCATTGCGTGGGTTGGCAAAGAGGTCGTCGCCGGCTTCGGCACGGGCTTCGTTGAGTCGGTTGAAACTCTCGAAAGGCATCACGATTTCGCCTCGCATCTCGAAAAACTCGGGGAAGTCGCCATGGAGTTTCAATGGCACGGTACGGATGGTTTTCACGTTGGTGGTGACATCGTCGCCTTGGGTGCCGTCGCCACGGGTCACGGCACGAACCAACAAACCGTTTTCATATTGTAAGCTGATGCTTAATCCGTCAAACTTCAGCTCGCAGCAAAACTCAACTTGTTCGTCGATGGTTTTTTTGATGCGGTTGATGAACTCAGTTATTTCCTCGCGGCTGTAAGAATTGGCCAGCGATAACATGGGATAGCGGTGTTGCACGCTCTTGAATTCTTTCGTGACCCCGCCACCCACACGTTGGGTAGGCGAGGCAGGGGAGAGGTACTCTGGAAATTCCTTCTCCAAGCGTGCCAGCTCCTCAAGTTTCATGTCGAACTCGTAGTCGCTGATGGTGGGTTTGGCAAGGATGTAATAATTATAGTTGTGCTGTTCAAGCTCTTCGCTCAATGCTGCAATGCGCTGACGGGCTTCTTCTTTGGTCATAGTTGAATGTATTTCAATGGATCGACATTGAGTATAGTCAGCAGAAGCGACACAAAGGCAATGGAGAGGATGACGCCTATTAGGGTCATAAGTGCACCTTTGAAATTGCGACGGATGCAGAGAATCATGAGGATGCAAAAGACTATGAATGCACTTTCGTACCAAACGCTAATGCCAAAACCGAGCATCAAACCTGCAATGAGGAAAGAGGTGCGGTGGACATTTTCGCTGAGGTTGTTTTGCCTCAGCACTTCCTGACGTAGCACCACGTTGGCACCATATAGCAGCAGTGGAAGACCAAGAAAGGCACTGGCATTTTCAATGATGCCGAATGAGGGCATGATGATGCAGAAAGCTGGAATGAGTGCCAAAAGCCAAGCATTCTCCTTGTTGGAGGTCAGGTCACAGATGCGATAAACCATCGAAACGGTAAAGAGCGACACAGTGGCATACAAGGCACGGCTCAGAAACATGAGCCCTTGTCCCGAGGCGTCTTCGATGCCGAAGATGGATTTCATTTTTTCGAGAAAGCCGATGAAAAGGGTGGTATGTTGTACTTCTCGGTTGGAACCGAAACCTGGAACTAAGACCACGACGAGGATGCGCACCGCAATGGCAGTCAGCATCAAAGCGGTGAAAGGATGACGTTCTTTGAACAGTTTTAGTTTTTGCAGCATGATATTTTCTGTTGAAAAGGCAAAAGTACGAAAGTTTTTGTAATTTTGCCGCGTTTTAATTCAAACGGAAAAAATAACCTATAATTGTCAGTAAAATGAAGAAACTAGTAAGATTGTTTGCTTTGGCTGCCTTGGTGATCATGGGCGGACATGCAATGGCACAGACACATGGCTATATGAGCCTTGGTGCCACATTCCCGATGGGAAACTATGGTAATGGTACGGCCGAGGAATGGGCGCTTACCAATGAAACGAGTACGAATGGTGGCGCAAGCATTGGTTTCAATGCCGGCCTCAAATGGGACTTTGGTGTTGGTGTGCCTGGTCTCAATGTCATGCTCTCTATTGACGGCTTTTATAATGGCCTGAACGATAATCTGAAGGAGTATTTCGATAAAAAAATCGTTGATATTAAGAATGATCCTTTGGTTAAAGATTATTCGGTGACACGTCCAAGATACATTAATCTCCCTGTCATGGCTGGTCTGAACTATATCATTTATCCCACCAACTCTTTCGGTATTTTTATTGAAGGTGGCGTAGGTGGCAACTGCCGTTGGATCACCAATTATGAGGAGACTATAAAGTATGTAGGTGATGTCGTGTCAGCCACAACACTCATGAAGTACAAGACCGCCTTCAGCTTTGCCTACCAAGTGGGCGCTGGCTTTGAGGTGGCCAAGAATTTCATAATTGGTGTCAGTTACTATGATCTTGGCGGTAGTAAGATTATTGCCGAAAGGACGCGCCCTGTTGTTGGAAACGATGTTTACAATAACGTGAATGGTGTGAGACCTCGCATGCTTTTGGCCCGTATCGGATTCAGATTCTAAGATAAAACCAATATCATTATTCAAAAGCGAAGTGTCGGACATGCCGATGCTTCGCTTTTTTTTCTTGACTATGGAAAAAATGTCTACCTTTGCTGAAAATTAATGAAAGATGAAAAGAGGATTTGGAAGTGACAACCATTCAGGCATTTGCCCTGAGGTTTTGGAAGCCATCGCCCGCGTGAACCAAGACCACGCTTTGGCATACGGCGATGATGAATATTGTGCTGCAACGGAGGAACTGTTCCGTCAGCAGTTTGGAGAACAAGCACGTGTGTTTTTCGCCTTCAATGGAACAGGATGTAACACCTTGTGCATCGATGCCATGACACATTCGCATGAAGCTGTGGTGTGTGCAGAGACCGCCCACATCAATGTGGATGAATGTGGTGCGCCACAGCGTATCGTGGGTTGCCGATTATTAACCGTTGCCACTCCTGATGGCAAGCTGACCCCAGAGTTGGTGAAGACGCGTCTGCACGGCTTCGGTTTCGAGCACCATTCCCAACCTAAGGCCATATCCATCACCCAACCAACTGAACTGGGTACTTTGTACACCTTGGAAGAAATCAAGGCTTTGGTGGATTTGGCGCGTGAATACAACATGTATGTCCACATTGATGGTGCCCGTTTGGGCAATGCCGCAGTGGCTTTGGGATGCTCCTTCAAGGAAATGACTACTGACTTGGGTGTGGATGCCATTTCATTTGGCGGCACCAAGAACGGACTGATGATGGGGGAGGCCGTCGTCCTTTTGAATCCTGAGCTATGCCCCGACTTCAAATACCGTCGTAAACAAGCCATGCAGCTCTGCTCGAAGATGCGTTTCATCGCTGCGCAGTTTGATGCCTATTTCGAGAATGATTTGTGGAGACGTAATGCCGAACACAGTAACCGTATGGCACAACTGCTCTACGAATCGGTGAAAGATATTCCCGGTGTGAAGGTGGTTTATCCTGTGCAAGCCAATGGTGTTTTCGCCCAATTGCCCCGAAAGGTGTGGAAAGCGTTGCAACAGCATTGCTTCTTCTACGATTGGGATGAGGATGCCGATGTGGTGCGCTGGATGTGTGCCTTCGATACGACGGAAGAAGATATTAGGCATTTCGCAGGCTTGCTGAAAGGGTTGATGCAAGGATAAGCCGAGGCTTTCAAGCTATTACGATGTTGAAATGAAGCGAAGCCTTCTGCAAATAGGATTGGATGTCATCAAGGTGGTTGGACCTTTGAAGAAACAATGCCTTTGTTTGTTCCTCATTCTGCTTGTTGTTGCAGGATGCCGACAGCAGGAACCGAAAAAAACGCCTGTTGCTTCATCCTTGCCTTCATTCTACATCACCTTGCCACCTGAGGCATTGGATTCTATTTTGCAGGATCGGGATTATGAGGTGCAGGCGGAAGCATTGTTGCTGAGTGCTGAAAACGACACCATGTATGATGGAGAATTGTCCCATATCAAGACAAGGGGAAACACCACCTTCCTCTTGGACAAGAAATCCTTCACAATCAAGTTTCCACAGAAGGTAAGGCTTCTTGGTCTCGACAGAAACCGCTCCTTTGTCTTGTTGGCGAATCCTTGCGACGAAAGCCATATCCGAAATGCCATAGCATTGGATTTGGCACGAGCCTTTGGGATTCCAGCCTCGAGATACGCCTACCTGCGTCTTTATTTGAATGATGAATATAGGGGACTGTACCAGATTACCAATAAAGTTGAAGTTGGGAGAAACACTTTGAACATCACCGATTTGAATAAACTCAACAAACAGACAAATCCCCGACCATTGGATGAGTATACTTGGTTTGCCTATGGCAGGAAAAAGCAGACCGTGCTACGCAAGGGAGTGTTGTTGGAACAGAATCCTGAGGATATTACCGGCGGCTATCTTCTCGATAACAGTGGTACGAACGAGTTGTATTGCAGAAGTGTCAGTGGCTTCGTTTCTGCTGCGGGCGACCCTATACGGATCCGTTCGCCAAAATATGCATCTCCTGAAGAGGTGGAGTATATAGCTGGACTTTACGACCAGATGGAAGCGGCAGTGCTTGCTCCCGATGGTCGCCATCCCGAAACAGGGAAACATTATTCCGATTATATCGATGTCGGGTCTTTTGCCCGTTATTATCTGTTGAATGAGATTTTGCTGAATTACGATGGCGGGTGGACGAGCTTTATGATGTATAAGGATTCGGATTATATTGACCCTAAGATATATGCAGGACCGGCATGGGATTTCGACAGGACATTGGGTAATCCTTGGTTCCTAAAAGGAGCGAAGCTTTATAATCGTTTTATTGTTAATGGTAAGAGGGGAATAGAAGGAGAGCCGCATTCAGGTGGGTTACTCTATCATCTGATGCAACATGATGATTTTGTTGCTGTTGTGAAGTCTTGCTATGAACAAGAAATAGGACCAATATGTCACGATTGTGTTGAAGCCGGGTGTTGGGATAGCATTGCTGAGAATTTGTATTCTGAAGCGGATAAGGATAATCGCTTGTATGGTACTCGGTATAGTGTCGACTATGAGGAGGCTGTGTCAAGTACGATAGATTTTTTGCGTCAGAGGATATCTTTTTTTGATTGGTTCTATTCCACGGAAGAAAGCGAGAGGGTTAAAGTGACGGTTTTTCTGTCGAATAACAAGAAAACGTATGCATATTACCCATTGGATAAGCCGATTTATACGCCTCAAGCCGAGGTGCTGACCAACCATGACCCAGTTTATGAATTGTATTATGCAGGTACAGATTCCATCGTGAAAGATGGCACTGTATTCCATGAGCCTCGAAATCTTGAGCTTCGCAAACGCGACCCTAATTGGCGAGAGGTTCAAATGCGTCGCATTCGCAAGAAACTGGAGAAATATTTTTAAAAACCATCTTTTTGCGTGAAAAAAATCATATCTTTGCGGCGTTATAACATTATTTTATCATGAAAAAAGTAGTTCGAACAGTATGGATTGGCGCCTTATCGGGACTGGCTTTCTTGACCGCCTGTTGCTCTGCAAAAGGCTTGTCAAGGGCTGAGAGAAAGCAACTCATGAAGGAACGCGATTCCATTCAAGAGATTTTGACTCGACGTGAGGGTGCGGCTGTCTATGGCTCGCCCGAAATCATTGCACGATATGGGGCTGAGACCTATCGCCTTAGGAGCCAGCTTGATTCCATCAATTACAAGTTGGGCGAAAATGTGGATTTGGAGAAGAGTGCCCGCCGAGTGGCCTTGCAGGAGCGCATTGTCGAACTTCAGGCCGCCTTGCAACGTCGTGAAGGCGCGGCTGTTTACGGCTCTCCTGAAATCATCCAAGAATACGGCAAGGAAACTCAACGGATGAGGGATGAAGTAGAGGCTTTGCGTAAGGAACTCCGCAACCTTGACACCATAACGAAAGAGGACATCAAAGCATTGCCTGTAAGGAATAAGGAGGGACGCGCTGCTGATGTTCTGTACGGTTCACCGGATCCTAAACGTAAATAGTTGGGGCTATGAAAAAGGTAGTCCGTTCGGTTTGGATTTGTGCCTTGTCTGGACTGGCTTTCTTGGGAGCTTGCTGTACACAGAATGGCTTGACGCGTAAGGAACGCAAGCAGCTCCGCAAAGAGCGTGAGCAGGTCGAAATGCAGCTTGCCAAAGTGAAAAGCGAAGAGTGGGAGAATCCCAAAGAGGACGACCCTACCTACTACCAATATTACTGGGAAGCTTTCATGGAACATTTTGATGAAAAGTATTCCCTTGAAAATAGGCTTGACTCCATCAACTATCGTTTAGGCGAAGATATCGACCTTGACCGTAACGTTCGTCGCCGTCAAATCCTGAAACGTATCGATTCATTGGATTTCCTTATTAAATCCTATATTCCGCCTTGTGTCTACGGTCCGCCTCCAGGGATGTATCCAGATTACGATGAAGAACAAGCTAATATTGAAAGTGATATTTCCATTTGGGAGAGACAGCTGAAAGAAGCGAAAAAAGAGCTGGATGAGTTTGGTATTTCTCGTTTACCGGATGCCGAAGTTTTGTATGGCAGTCCATATGAGATACGGCAAATGAAAAAGTAGAGAAGAAATGAGCGAACGTCTCGGTTTTTATAAAAAAGTAATGCTCGAACTTAACCATCAGATGCTGCAACAGCGCATCGACGAGCACGAGCTTCACCAACTGTTTTGGGAATGCACCCTGCGCTGCAATCTCAATTGCCGCCATTGTGGCTCCGATTGCCGTATGCTTTCCGAGAAGGACGACATGCCTTTCGAGGATTTTGCCAAGGTGCTTGACGAAGTGCGCACCCATCAAGACCCTGCCAAGGTGATGGTCATCACCACGGGTGGCGAGCCTACGATGCGTAATGACTTGGCACATTGTGGCGAGGAAATCACCAAGCGTGGTTTCGTGTGGGGCATGGTGTGCAATGGCATGTTGCTCTCACCTGAAAAACTCAATGAGTTTATGGCTGCTGGACTGAAGTCGTTGGCAGTCAGCTTCGATGGCTTCGAGGAAGATCACAACTGGATGCGTGGCAACCCTATGAGTTACAAAAATGTGCTTCGCGCCGTGGAAGCCATGAAGCAGCATCCGAGCCTCACTTGGGATGTTATCACCTGCGTCAACCAGCGGACAATCAAATATTTGCCTCAGTTCCGCGATTTCCTGATTTCCTTGGGTATCCGCCGTTGGCGACTGTTCACAGTGTTTCCTTCGGGACGTGCCGCCAATGACCCAGAGTTACGACTTTCCAACAGTCAATTCGTTGAAATGATGGAGTTTATCAAGGATACACGATTGCAAGGAAAAATCCGAGCGGATTATGGCTGTGACGGTTTTCTGGGCAAATACGAGGGTGAGGTGCGCAACCATTACTATTCGTGCAGTGCAGGCATCAACATCGCCTCTGTGTTGGCCGACGGCTCCATTTCGGGCTGCCTCAGCATCCGTAGCGATTATCATCAGGGCAACATCTACAAAGACAGTTTTTGGGACGTTTGGCAAAACAAGTTCCAAGTCTATCGCGACCGGAGATGGATGAAGACCGACCAGTGCGCCGATTGTAAGATGTGGCGGTATTGTCAGGGTAATGGCATGCATTTGCGCGACGGGGAGGGGAAACTTCAACTGTGTCAGTACAAGATGATAAATGGGGAATGAGGAATGCAGAATGCAGAATGATGAATGAGGAATGCAGAATGTGGACTTTTGTATCTTGTATCTTGAATCTTTGAATCTTGAATTTTGAATCTTAAATCTTTGAATCTTAAATCTTTGAATCTTGAATCGTATTTACATCGTCGGTTACATGGGTGCAGGGAAGACCACTGCGGCGAGGCGACTTGCTCAGCGCATGGGTTGGGAAGTAGTCGACACCGATGACTTGTTTGAGGAGAAATACAAGATTTCGGTCTGCGATTTCTTCAACAAATACGACGAACCGCTCTATCGTAAACTGGAATCCGAGGTGCTGAAGGAAACGGAAAGCCTTGAACATGTGGTGATTTCGACGGGTGGCGGCACGGCTTGCTATTTCGACAATATGGATTGGATGAACCAACATGGATTGACAGTGTTTCTTCGTATCAGTCCTAAGGCAGTGGTTGACAGGTTGCTCCATGCCAAACGCAAACGTCCTTTGGCGGAAGGGAAGAGTGAGACTGAGCTGACGGAATTTGTCAACCAACATTATACCTCAAGGCTGCCATTTTATGAGCAGGCGAAAATTACCATAAAATCTGAAGACCTTGATTTGGATAATCTATTAAAACTAATTGAAGATGAATAAATTGCTTTGTTCGTTGTGTGTGCTACTGTTATTGATGGCTTGCGCTGAAAAGAAGACAACACCTGAAGTCGACGTTACCATCGATTATGCCGATATGACCTATTGGTATGCCTTCGGCGAGAATGACAAGCAGGCAGACGTGTTTTATGTCTATCCTACAGTTTCGACTATCTCTTTTGCCGACAACGACTCCTCTTGGTTTGCTGATATCACGCAAGCTGAGGTGAGGGAAGAGGCTAATGGCAACCAGCGTTTCAACAAGATGTTGTACGACGATTACAACTTCTATGCGCCGTATTATCGTCAGATGATTTTTGAATCCTACACCCAGCCCGATAGCATTTTGCAAAGGAATGCTGCATTTGCTGCTCAGGATGTGAAAGATGCGTTCCAGTATTACATGGCGCACGGCAACGGAGGCCGGCCTTTCTTTTTGGTCGGGCACAGCCAAGGCTCGCAGGTGCTCATTGAGCTGTTGAAGGACGGCATGACTGAAGAACAACGAAGGTTGATGGTGGCGGCTTATTGCATTGGTTATCATGTCACTGCTGAAGAGATGGCACAATATCCCGAACAGCTTTGTCCTGCACACGACAGTACCGAGGTTGGGAAGCTCATCATCTTCAATTCGATAACCGATACAACGGCTATTGGCATGGTGTCGCGAGGCGATGTGGCGGGTGTCAACCCAACGGTTTGGTTTGCAGCAACTGATACCATTCCTGCTGATTGTCAGTTAGGTATGGCTAAATACAACGATTCCCGTGACAGTGTTTTGATAGTTCCTTGTCCTACTAGGACTTATCTCTACAAACACAATACCGTCTGTCCAGACCTTGACCCCGATATGGTCTTCATTCCTGCTTACGAGGACATGTTTCCTCATGGTAACCTCCATTTCGCCGACTCGTGGCTTTTTGCAGGCAATGTGAAGCAAAATATGGCTTGCCGACTGAGAAACTGGAAAGCAAAGAATTAGGATTCTCTTAATTGCAACAGACAGATGTTTTCCACATGTTGTGTGTGCGGGAACATGTCGACGGGCTGGACAGCCATCACTTTGTATGCAGAATCAAGTAGTTGTAAATCACGTGCCTGCGTAGCTGGATTACAGCTCACATAAACGATTTTCTTGGCTCGGATTTTCAGTAATTGTTCCACCACTTTTTCGGCCATTCCTGCACGTGGCGGGTCGGTGACGATGAGGTCGGGCTGGCCATTGGTCGTGATGAAGTCGTCGGTGAACACCTTGGCCATGTCGCCGGCATAGAAGGTACAGTTCTTGATGCCGTTGATTTCCGCATTTATCCTTGCATCTTGGATGGCGGCCTCCACATACTCGATGCCGACCACTTTCTTCACGAAACGTGAGAAATATTGGGCGATGGTGCCCGTGCCAGTGTAAAGGTCATACATCAACTCGTTGCCTTGCACATTGGCGAGATCAAAGGCCGTCCTGTAAAGCCTTTCCGCTTGATACACATTGGTTTGGAAGAAAGAAACGGGTCCGATGCGGAACTTCAAGTCGTCGAAACCCGGTCGGGGAGAAGCCATGGTCTCAATCAGATAAGGCTCGCCTTTCAGGCATTCAAAAGGCAGGTCGTTGATGATGTCGTTCAGCTTAGGGTTGATGACCAAAAGCAAGGAGACGATTTGCGGGAAAGCCATTTCCAAGGCAGGAATCAGTTCATGGCGCACGATGGCGTTCTCCTCGCTGATGACGAGGATGACCATGAACTCACCTTTCGAGTTGCAGCGGATGACGAGGTTGCGCATCAGTCCTTCATGGGCGCGGAAATTGTAGTATGGCAGATGTCGCTCCAAAGTGAACCGCCTGACAAACAAGCGGATGTCGTTTGACGGGTCAGCTTGCAAATTGCATTTCTCGATGTCGACCACACGGTCGAAGAGCTGGGGCAGGTGGAAACCGAGACCTTTGCAGTATTCTTCATCATGGGTGCCAATGGGTGCGCCATCGGTAAGCCATTTGCGGTTCGAGAAGGTGTATTCCAGCTTGTTGCGGTAGGCAAACTGTTTCTCGCAGCCCAAAATCGGACGAATCTCGGGATACTCGATTTTCCCGATGCGGTCGAAGTTGTCCTTCACCTGCTTCTGCTTGTAGTAGGTCTGCCATTGGTAGTCCATGTGCTGCCACTTGCAGCCGCCGCAGAGACCGAAATGCTGGCAAACGGGTTCCACACGCTTCTCTGATAGCTTCTTGAAGTTCAAGATCTTGCCTTCAAAGAAGTTCTTCTTGCGCTTGTAGACCTCGATGTCGACCACATCGCCAGGCACGCCAAAAGGAATGAAGACCACGCGTCCTTCGGGCTTGGCAACAGACATGCCTTCCGAGCCTGCGTCGACGATTTCCACGTCTTCGATGTATTCGGGTTCTCGTTTTACTTTGCTTCTCGTCATTTCTTCTTTTTTTACTATGGCCTTTAGCTTATGGCCAATGGCTCGCTTCACCCAAGGTGTGAATTTTGTGCTATTTGTTGAAGCGAGCCATCAGCCATAGGCCATGGGCTATTGTCTATTAAAAATCTCCCAAGTTTTCTTGGCTTGTTCCTCAAACATCTGCATTCCACCAAACACCTTCGCGCCCCAAGTCTTGCCCAATTCCATGAAAGCGGTCTCCTTCGGGTTATAAATCAAATCGATAAGGATGTGTTTATTGTTCAAACCTTGATAGTGCAGGTCGGGGAAATTGTCGATTTGCGGGAACATGCCTAATGGCGTTGTATTGATGATGAGGTGGTTTTGCCTCAAAATTTCATCGTTAAGTGTGTCGTAGGTGTAATCGCCTTTTTCGGCATCGCGGCTGACGGTGGAATAAGGTATGCCTTTCTGCTTCAACACATACTGCACTGCTTTGGATGCACCTCCTGTTCCCAAAACCAAGGCATGCTCGATTTGGCGGTCTTTTATGGCTCGATTCAGCAACTGTTCGAAGCCATAAACATCCGTGTTATAGCCTTTCAACTTGCTATCTGTGATTTTCACCACATTGACCGCACCGACTTCCTTGGCAACGTCATCTATCTCGTCCAACAATGGGATGATGGCTTCCTTATAGGGTATGGTCACGTTGAAGCCGCACAAATCGGGATATTTCTCCATCACCTCGTGAAGCTCATCCAATGACTTTAGGTCGAAATGCTGATACAAACAATCCAAGCCCTCGTATTCGAATTTCTCGTTGAAGAGGTGCCTCGACATGGAGTGCTTCAATGGATGCCCTATGAGTCCGTAACGTTTCATTTTCAGTTATTTAATCCCAAACACTGCTCCAAATCCCAGGGTGCACACCACACCTACAATGATGCTGGCCAATATAACGCCACCGATGACGGCTAAAACGCTCTTTTTGAAGTCCATGTCCAAGAAACTGGCGGCGAGGGTACCCGTCCAAGCTCCTGTTCCGGGTAACGGGATGCCTACAAAGAGCAGCAAAGCCCAATAGAGTCCACGGCCCGCTTTGGCTTGCAGCTTTTGTCCGCCCTTTTCGCCTTTTTCGAGGCACCAGATGCAGAACCTACTGAACCAGCGTATTCTCACGTCTTTGCCCCATTCCAACACCTTGCGGGCGAAAAAATAGATGAAGGGCACGGGCAGCATGTTGCCGATGGCGATGATGATGTAGCTCCACAGGAGGCTGAAGTCGGGGTTGGCTGTGTGTATACCGTATGCCACAGGTAGGGCACCGCGAAGCTCGATAAGGGGTACCATGGCAATAAGGAAGATGTAGATGTAATTCTTCATGCTGGAGTGTTGTTTGGATTAGGATTGGTTTCTTGGTTCTTTTTGTGTTGTTCTATGAGTTCAAGGATGTCGTTGTCGTTGGCCAACAGCTCTCGGTCGTATTCCAGGAAGTCGGGCCAGACCTCAAAGTCGGCATCCAAGGCTTGGTCAAGCGCTTCAAGCCCTTGGTTATGACAACCTTTCACGAAATAGGCGTAAGCCAAAAGATAGAGTAGCGAAGCGTCGTTGTCGGTCTGCAATAACCCGAATTTGATGGTGTTGACGGCCTCGTCGATTTTATCCTGCTGGCCATAAAGGTCAGCAATGTAATAGTAAGCGTCAGGGTCGGTTGGGGTCGTCTCTTGGATTTTGCGCAAGTATTCCAAGGCCTTGTCGTATTCCTTGAGTTTCATGTAGTCGGTGGCGATGGAGTAGAGGTGGTCGGTTTCCCAAGGCTCTATCGTCATGGCTTTTTCGAAGTATTTGATGGCCTTGCGGCTTTGGCCGCGATCGCTGAAGACATAACCGAGACCAGCATAACCTGAGCCTATCATCGGGTTGATTTCGAGGGCTTTTTTGAAGTGTTCCTCAGCGGTCTGCAAGTCGTTGAGGCGGTAGTAGCAGTCGCCTATTGTTGTATGTATCATTGAGGTTTCCACGCCATTGCGCAAGGCTTCCTCAAGGGTGTCGATGGCTTCTTTGTATCGTCCCAAGTCGTAATAGATGTCGGCCAAGTGCATGTTGGTCCAGAGGTCTTCGGGGTCGATGCTGAGGGCGTATTCGTAGGGGTCGATGCTCTCTTCGTATTGTCCCATCATGCGGTAGACGTCGCCGATGTTGGTCCAGGCCTTGCTGTTGTACGGGTCTTTGTCAATTATCTGTTGGAAATAGGCAATGGCGTCTTCTTTGCGGCCTGCACTGAGGAAACAGCAACGGATCTCGTGATAGATGGTGTCATTGTCTTCCGCATAGGGCAAGGCTTTCCCATAGAACTCAAGCGCGAGGTCAAATTGCTGCATGTGCTGGTATTCGTATGCGATGGCGTTGTAGAGCTCAAACTTCTCGTCTTCATCGAAGTAGGGCAGAGCACTGAAATAGTTCTCCAGGGCTTCTTCCGATTTGCCCAACATGGCGAGGCATGAACCCAGGGTGAGAAAATAATCGGGGTCGTCGTCATCTTCGCGCTCGATATGCTGCATGATCTCGAAGGCACGTTGGGCATCATTTTCAAGCAAATATTGCCGTGCGTACTTGATTCTCAGCTTGCTGCTTTCGGGATGTTGTGCCAAGGCCAACTCCACGGCCTGTCGTGAGCGTTTCAGCTCGTTGTGTTGGGTGTAGTGGTCGATGATGTATTCAAACTCCTCACTGTCGAAATATGCGGAGTCATGCTCTTCCAGCATGGATTCATACCTTTCGATGGCCTTTTCCATCTCCGCTTCGTGTTCGAAATAATAATCTTCGTCCTCAAACATATTGTGACTTGACTGAAATTTTGTGCAAAAATAATAAAATCTCGGGAAATTGGGCGCTCTTTTGTGTCTTTGTAAATTCTAATTTCGATTTCCATGGAAAGAAAAGCCCTCCTGCTGTTGCTGATATGCCTGAGTTTCAATATGGTTAGAGATTGGTAGTTGGAAGTTGATAGTTAGGAGCTGAAGATTTTGTGGCGATTGGTTTTGTTTTTTTTGCTTTTTCCCTTAATTTTGCCGACTGAAATACCATAATTGAGTATTACGTTAGATGAAAAGAAGCTTTGTCCTGTTGGCCATGTTCCTTGTCCTGACGGTTTCGGTCTTCGCAAAAAAGGTTGAAGTTCAAACCGCCAGACATGCAGCCCAGTCTTTTCTGAACGCTAACATGGACACGCCTCCCGAAATCAGCTTGATTGATTTCACTGGCCAAGAGTCATTCCTGGGCTTTTATGTGTTTGGCAACAACCGTTGCTTCGTTATCATTGCTGCGGATGATTGCGTGCATCCGATATTGGGGTATTCTACTGACTGTGCTTTTGTTACCAATGAGATGCCAGCAAACATTTTTGCCTGGCTGAAAGCCTACGATGAAGAAATCGCTTACGTGTCAGAAAGCAGATTGGAAGCCGATGATGCAATCCGTTCGGAATGGGATAGTCTCTTGGATGGCAGGGGATTGGAGCCGAAATCAAGGAGCAGCGTCAGTCCGCTCCTCAGAACAAGATGGAATCAAGGTATGCCTTTCAACAATCTTTGTCCTGCCGACCCTAACGCAACTGATGGTCATGTTTTGGCAGGATGTGTGGCAACGGCCATGGCTCAGATCATGAACTATTGGGAACATCCTACCAGAGGTTCAGGTACGTATTTCTACACGCCTCAAAGCCATCCGGAATATGGGGTGCAGTTTGCGGATTTCAGGAACACGAATTATGATTGGGATCACATGAAGAATGTGTATTCAAGAGGCTATTCGGATGCTGAAGCTAACGCTGTCGCCACCTTGGTGTACCATTGCGGCGTGTCTGTCGATATGGATTATGGTCCAGAGGTTAGCACGGCTTCCACACAAAAAGTGCCTGTCGCGTTGAATACCTATTTCGATTATAGCGACAACATGAATCTGAAACAAAAGTCATACATCACCAACAATGGCAGCGTTCATGTCATCTATACAGATGCCCAATGGAGATCCATGCTGAAAACTGAGTTGAATGCCCATCGTCCCCTCTATTATTCAGGGGGGTATTACATAGCTAAGGAGAGCGGCTCACATGCTTTTGTGTGTGACGGCTATGATGCGAACAACTTCTTCCATTTCAACTGGGGCTGGGGTGGTGCGTATGACGGCTATTATGCTATCGGAGCCTTGAATCCAGGCATAGGCCCGACGGGGCAGTTCAACCAGTGGAATTACGCTCTTTTCGGATGCAGCCCCAAGGCTCCGTCTATCAATCCTCCCTCAGGCGTGAATGCTACTGTCAACGGACGGAATGTCAGTGTCAGCTGGAACAGCGTGAGCAATGCCATTTCCTATAAACTGTATCGTGACGGAGATTTGGTGGCCAACTTGACGAATACCAATTACACAGAGGTTAATGTCAGTTACGGGATGCATTCCTATTATGTGAAGAGTGTGAAATCCAATGGGGTGATGTCAATGAAATCAAACGATGCCGTGGCCGATGTGCATTTTTCGGGGCCGGTTCCAACCAATTTGCAGGCATCGGTCAACAACAATGATGTCAGCCTTTCGTGGCAGTCTCAAATTCCCGTGAATGCGGTACTGCAATATGGTTCAGGGAATTGCATCGGTGGCTTTGGGTATGATGAAGGTGGCGTTTATTGGGCGCAACGTTATCCTGTGTCGATATTGGATGACTATGCGGGGATGGCGGTCCAGAAGGTGTCGTTTTATTCGAGGTGTAATGCCAATTACACGCTTTTCATCTACAAGGGCGATGAAACGAATACGACAGAGTTGGTTTATCAGAAAAACCAGAATGCGGGCGCAAACAACTGGCAAGACATCATCCTTCCCAATCCCGTTACGATTGATTACACCCAAGACCTTTGGATTGTGCTATATTGCGACCAAAACAATCCTGCTTCCTACTGTTCCTATTCTGGAGCAGAAGTCGAGGATGCCTCGTTGTATTCCCGATTGGGGAATGCCTGGAGTTTTTGTACCGACAAGTCATGGCTAATTAAGACCTACATCACCGATGGTACTTATACGTACAACCTATATCGCAACGGTACTGCTTTGGCTACACAGTTGACTGGAAACACGTATTCGGATGCAAATTTGCCTGAAGGCTCCTATAACTATCATGTCACGACCAACTATTTTGGTGGAGAATCCAACCCGTCAAATTCTGTCAATGTGCAGGTTGAGAGCTTGACTTTCACAATTGGCGCTTCTGCCAATCCCAGCACTGGCGGTTCGGTGACTGGTGCGGGCATTTATTCTTATGGGGAGACTTGCACCTTGTCGGCATCGTCCAACCTGGGTTATACCTTTGTCAACTGGACAGAAAACGGCTCTCCGGTCTCAACCAATCCAACCTATTCCTTCACTGTGACGGAATCTGCCAATTATGTCGCGCATTTCGAGCTAGACAACTACCTTGTCACAGCTTCTGCCAATCCTTCAAATGGAGGCTCGGTTTCCGGAGGTGGCATATTCCATTATGGTGATAATTGCACCGTCCATGCCACGGCCAATTCAGGTTTCAATTTCATTAACTGGACCATTAACGGAGTTCCTGTCTATAATAACCCGACCTATTCTTTTACGGTCACCACGGATTGCCAACTGGTGGCCAACTTCACCATGCAGAGCTATGTCATCACTGCGATGGCCAACCCGTCAGAAGGAGGCTCGGTTACGGGCAGTGGAGGCTATAATTACGGCGACAACTGCACCTTGACGGCTACGGCCAATATGGGATACACCTTCCAAAAATGGACGAAAAACGGGGTGACGGTTTCCTATTCACCCACCTATTCCTTTACAGTGACCGAATCAGCGACATATTATGCGTACTTCACGGCACAGTCGTTTACAGTGTCTGTTTCGGCTGACCCAAATGATGGCGGTTCGGTTGGTGGCGGCGGTACTTATAATTATGGACAGAGTTGTACCGTCCATGCCACGGCCAATCCAGGATATTCGTTTGATCATTGGATGGAGGATGGGAATATAATATCCAACCAAGCCGACTATAGCTTTACCGTCACAGGCAATAGGGCCTTGGTGGCTCACTTCACTTTGGTGACTTATGAAATCTCGGCTGAGACCAATCCTGAAGGTGTAGGTGTCATTACTGGTACAGGTCTGTATCATTACGGAGAAACTGCGACGCTGACCGTTGAGCCTTCGTCCCATTACAATTTCCGGAGTTGGTCGGAAAATGGCGAGTTCATCACGGAAGATTCGACTTTCCAGATTGTGGTCACAGGGCCTCGTCATTTCATCGCCAATTTTATTTATTTTGATGCCCTTGAAGAAAGTGCTTCGACTATTGAAATCTTCCCTAATCCGTCCAATGATATCCTATATGTGCAGGGTGAAGGCCTGAGAAGGTTAACCGTATATAATGTGATTGGGCAGGTGATGGACGACTTGGAAGTAGTGGGGCAGGAGCAGCTGCATATCGATGTCCATGATTATGGACAGGGTCTCTATATCCTCCATGTTCAAACGGGGAAGGGGCTGATAGTTATGAAATTTGTTAAAGAGTAAGTGATAGTTGACCTATGAATAGATTGAGTAAAAAATGGCTTTCCTCCGACCGAGGGTGTACTCAGGTCATGGGGGCGATGATATTAAAAGGACGTTTGGGCCTTACCTTGCTGTTGCTGGTGATGGTAGCGCTTTCTTTGTTGTCGCTTCACAATTGGCAAAACGCAGCTTTTTTGAGTGCCTCGAGTTGCTTGACTTCTATCTATGGTTTCATTTCAACCGCACTCAGGAGCTCCTGGTATTGGTTGGTGCTTCTGACCCTCCTTATGTTTCTGGTTATCGGTGTGTGCAATACCATGACGAACATCTATAGCCTGCGCAAGAATGAAACAGGCATTACATGGTGCCAGATCATGATTTTGATTTTCGTCGGGATATGGCTGATCGGAATCCTGTGCATCATCAAAATCCAGAAAGAATCTGGCTATTTCATTATCTTTGGTGTTCTTGGCACACTG
The DNA here is from genome assembly GCA_017508895.1 of Bacteroidales bacterium. The sequence goes on along the minus strand of JAFWRA010000161.1, from coordinate 781 downwards.
ATGACCTGGATTTTCCAAGACACGATTAAAGGCGTGGTGGCGTTTGTTCACTTGCGACTTAACCATCTGCTCTATATTGATGATTGGATTCAGGTCTCCAAACTCAATGTCGACGGCGAGGTGAAGCGCATCACGCTGACCACGGTGACTCTCTACAATTGGGACACGACCATCTCGTCCATTCCGACCAGTGTGTTGCATAACGACCATTTCATCAACCTGCAGCGGATGACGGACGGGAAAACTTACGGCCGACAGATGCTGAAGACCTTTATCCTCGACACGGGAGGGTTCCATCCGCTTACACCTGAGGAAATTGAATCGCTGAAGCAAAGGGAGGAGGTCAAGGCCTATTTGTTGGACGAGGATTTCAAAGTAGGTGAACTCAACGCCCACCTGTTCCGCTTGTATGTGTTCCATTGGCTGATGAACCATCCATACGTCTCTCAGGAGCCGCGTTTGGTGGTACGCTGGCTGGAACAGAAAGAAACAGGTCTGCCCTTGCAGATTTACGGTTTCATCATGGAAGGCGGTGTCTTGGCCTACGAATGGCAGCAGTCACAGATCATCGAACATATCGTCGAAGCCTTGGATTGGTTTGGCCTTCAGCTTTACCAGCGCCCTTCGAGCCATGATGTCAGCAATTTGACCGAGAAAGTGTTGATGAGTAGAAAGGAGGAAACGCTATGAGTAAATCTATTGAAAAAGAAAAGCCACTCGAGTATTTGAGGCATAAGAATGGCGACAGCTACTCGGCTGAAACGATACGCAATTGGTATGT
>JAFWRA010000160.1 GCA_017508895.1 Bacteroidales bacterium | reverse complement strand
GTCCGTGAAATCGCGGAATGCTTCAGCATCGAGGATGAACATATCCTCGATATGCTTGTCAATCGCTCGGACAAACTCAATCATCTTGTTGAAATCTATCAATTAAAAATAGCAAGTTAGCAACTTGCGAAACTTGAATTAGTGATTATAAAGTAAACTATGACGCTCCAGTAAAGGTGGTGACTCCTCAGGAATTGTTGGATTTGTGCATGAAAAAGAAAGAGAGATCCTGATTATTATGTACCCCAAAACAAGAACAGGAGATTAAAGTAAAAAACAAATGCTTTTTGCGAATGGGAACAATTGAGAATTGAATGTGGGAAATGAAGGGGTGAGACCCATTTGCCGCCAGGCAAACAAAATCCGTGATATCTGTGATATCTGTGTGAGATAAATGAAGATTGTACTTTTCGGACGAGGTTTTTTGGAAGCAAATGCTCTGCATTCAACGTAGTTAAATCTTACATAAATCTATCATTAATCTTTGCTTCGCCTTATCTTTGATTGCGGCGGAGCTTCATCTGGCGGCCTGTCCTTATCGGACGACAGCTTACAAAGCAACCACACCAACTTCTGCAAAAAAGATTCTGTTGTATTTAAGAGGAAATTGAGATTGTTTTGAGGAAAATATTGATGTTTCTGGCAGTGTTTTTGTTTTTTGTATAATTTTGCAACGAAATAAACACCCACTATGTGCACAAGAACAATCAGGATCAACGACACTTTGATGGAACGCGTGAAGCCTATTTTTCCTAATGACCAGGCGTTACAAACATGGTTAGAGGAACAGTTAGAGTCTGCTCTTATTAGGTTTGCTTCACAAAAACGACCAGCTCCACCTTGTTCCTATTCCGATGAGGAGATGTATTCCATCGTCAAGCAACGACTGCAAAGCCTTGAAGAAGGCAGTGCCAAACTCGTGGACGGTGATGAAGTGTTCGCTCAAATCCAATCACGCTATGGCTTTAAGGCATAAATGGCTTGAAGATGCGCAAACGGAACTTAACGAAACCCTTGTTTATGTGTCCCGTGAATTTGGGGAACGAGTGGCAGAAAGGGTGTATACTGAGGTAAAAGATTGTGCCCAACGGTTGACACGTTTTCCTGATATGGGAATAAGATACAAAGACCTTTTCTATAAGGGAAACGAAGTGAGGGTGTTTCATCTGAGGAAATCGTCAATAATCTATTGCTACGATAACGAGACACTTATTATTTTGTCTATTTGGAATAACCATCGTGACGACTCTAAGATTGAGGAAGCGTTGGAAGGGCGCGAATGATGATGCCCTTTTTGGGGCGGTTGGTCCTTATCGGATGGCCGCTTTTTGGAAAGAAGCAACTATGGCTAAGTCAAAGGGCTTGCACCTGTTAGGTCTTGGGAACTTTGAACGTTAATTGTCGTGTAATTAGCCGTATAATTGACCATTAATATTAATGGATAATTCGTGGTCAATTAACGGTAATTAATGTTGAAATAGGAACACGGATTTTTTTGAACACGAATGGACACGAATTAGACGAATGGTAATACGACGAGGAGGCTAAAGGATTCGTGTAGATTCGAGAGATTCGTGTTCGAGATTGTAAGGAAGCAAATCTATCGTAAATCTATCATTAATCTTTGCTTCGCCTTATATTTGATTGTGGCGGAGATTCGTTTGGCGGCTTGTCCTTATCGGGCGGGGTATTTGGGAAACAAATGCTCTGCATTGGCTCCGCCGAATCTTCGATTTCAACGTAGTCAAATCTGATATAAATCTTTAAAAAATGTTGAACGAGGGTGTGTCAAAACTGGCACATCCTCTTTTTTCGCGTCAACGCTCAGACACACTTTTTGGGACAGTATCGTTTTTGATAAGAAAAACCTTTATCTTTGTACCCGAAAATCAAAACAAGCAAATTAATGCATATTTTTGCAATCCGGTTTGCTTATAAAAACATGGAAACCAGCCCTTTGTCAACACGGAATGTGACTGACGGGGCGGAGCTGTAAGAAGGGTTAAGGAAACAAATCTTACATAAATCTGTCATTAATCTTTGCTTCGCCTCATCTTCGATTGGGGCGGTTTTTTTAATACGGATTGGCACGGATTGCACGGATGATTGTTTGCGACGGGGTCGCAAAGATCCGTCGGAATCCGTGGGATCCGTGTTCGAGAGAAATAATTGAGTTGCTGAAAACTACTGTGAAAGTGGTTTCAAAGACAGTGATAAGGGTTTGATATGATGGTAGAAGAAATACAAAAATCGATGGGGCTTCAAGCTCTGATAGCCGAGTGTACGGCATATGACTTTAAAGTGATGTTAGAGGAAGGCAAACCGAAGAGTTGGCTTAAGAGTGTAAGCGCTTTTGCCAATGGATTAGGTGGTTCTCTGTTTTTTGGTGTGGATAATGATGGAAACGTCAAGGGTTTAAGAGACATTCAAACAGTCGGAGAGAAAATCAGTGAAGGAATCAACGACCGTTTGGATCCGCTGCCCGATGTGGAGATGATACCATGGAGGGTTGATGGGCAGGACGTGTTGGAACTAAAAGTGAATATCGGTAGTTATACTCCCTATTACTATGTGGGCGATGGACAACGTGTGGCTTTTGTGCGAAAGGGGAGTCAAAGCGTGCCTGCCACGGCAGAGGAGATGGTGAGGTTGGTATTGAAGGGATCGAACAGAACATTTGATTCGTTGCGCACCGATAAAAGAAAGGAAGATCATTCGTTTGTGATGTTGGCGAATACTTTCAAGGAGCGTACTGGGCAGGATTGGAATAAGAAGTATTTGCTATCGTTTGGACTTGTGACCGACGACGGCTATCTGACAAATGCAGGTGCGTTGTTTGCAGACGACTGTTGGCTGAGTCAATCGCGGCTGTATTGCACACGATGGGATGGACTGGAGAAAGGCGATGCCCTCAATGATACAGAGTTCAAGGGGAATGTCCTGCTACTGCTTCGTGAGGCGATGGCATTTGCAAAAGCCAGCACCCGCAAGGGATGGGAGAAACTGCCTAATGGCAGGAAGAACAAGCCTGAGTATGCAGAGAGAGCTGTTCTGGAAGCGTGTGTGAACCATTTTATTCATCGTGATTATACGGTGATGGGCGGGGAGGTACATTTGGATATCTATGATGATAGGATTGTCGTGACTTCGCCAGGTGGGATGTATAGCGGACAGCAGGTGCAGGATGTTCCGATTGAGGAAATTTCTTCGAATAGGCGAAATCCAGTGTTGGCTGACGTAATGGCTCAGTTGGATTATATGGAGAAACGGGGTAGTGGATTGAAACGTATCTGTAATGAGACGATGGCTCTGGACGGATATAGGGATGAACTGAAGCCGGTGTTCAAGTCGTCTCCTAGTCAGTTTATTACTGTGATTTATTCTGTGGAGTATAAAGATGCAGGTAAAGATGCAGGTAAAGATGCAGGTAAAGATACAGGTAAAGATGCAGGTAAAGACGCAATGACCATAAGTAAACCTGATATATATGTGCTCAAACTATTAAAGGTGGTGGGAAGCAAGACTTTAACTGTAAAGGATATGATGGAAATGTTAAACCTAAAAGGACCTGATAATTTCCGGATAAAATATTTGAATCCAGCTATTAAAGGTGGTTATATTGCACTACTTTACCCTGAGAAACCGAGAAAGAAAGGACAAGCTTATTATCTGACAGATTTGGGTAAGGCATTGCTGGAAAGAACACAGTGAAGTTTGAACACGGGTAATTAATGGATAATTCGTGGTCAATTAACGGTAATTAATCGTTGAAATATGAACACAGATGACGTGTTTTTTTTGAACACGGATTGGCACGGATTGAATGGAGGGGGTAATAGAGAAACTATAATGTACCCCGAAAACGAACGCAGTAATTCATTAATTGGTTTTTTGACACTTTCAACGCTACACCATCCACAGACACTCAACTCTAAACTAAAAAAGAGCAGACTTGGCCAACGCCGAGCCTGCTCTTTTTTTATCGTCTTCTGTACGTCATCGTGCCTGCAACGAGTGCGAGACCCAGTGCCAATAGCAGCCATCGCCATCCATAGGGTCGCGCCCGTTCCCTTGGTGTTGGCTCGGTGTCTTCATGGTTCTCTTTTTCTACTTTTGCCGTGTCCTCCTGCCACTCCTCAACGTGTACCTCGGTCTTGGTTTGTTGCCTCATGCTGACCTCGGCTTTGTCGGCCTTGAGTCGGAGGTGGGTCTTGGCTGGGACCACCATGCTGTCTGTCGTCCACTCCAGGGTGAGGTGTTCCAGATGGAGGCTGAGCTGGCTCCAGAGCGTGTCGCGGTAGTGGAGCTGTTGCTGCCGCCGCTGTGCCATGGTGATGGTCTCGGTGCTTTGGCGGTGACTGTGACAGGCGGTAAGCGTGAAGAGTAGAATCAGTAGCAATGCCACTAAAGGCATCCCCGCATGCCCCCGCAGGGAAGACCTGTCTTTAGCGTCAAGGCCTTCAGAGCCCGCCATACTCCTTCTCGGCGTCGAAGCAGGGGCAGGCCTTGTTGGTGAAACGCCGGTGGCTATAGACTTTTGCATCGGGATAGCGTTTTTTGAGTACGGTCATCAGTCGGAGGAGGGCCTCCTTCTGTTCGGGCGTGCGGGTGTCGGCAGGACGATTATGGGCATCGAGGCCGCCGATGTAGCACACCCCGATGCTGTGGGCATTGTGCCCACGGCAATGAGCGCCTACGCAGTCGGCGGGTCTGCCTTGGTAGACCGTCCCGTCCAGGTCGACCACATAATGATAGCCTATGCCCTTCCATCCCCGCGCCTTGTGCCAGCGGTCGATGTCGTCGATGGTCACCTTCATGCCGGGCGGTGTGGCGGTGCAGTGGACGATGATGGCGTTGATGCGGCGCCCGTCATCGGGCAGCATCGCCTTGAGCGCCATCAGGGCCAGGCCGGCCACCAGTATGCCCCCTACGAGGGCATACCGGATGGCCTTTTTCTTTGCCGGTTTCATCATTCTTCATCTTCCGAACGGGTTTCCACCAGTCCGTGAGGCATTGAGCTCGAAGCACCCGTTGAAGCACCCGCCTGTCCGCGGCGCACCTTTTTGTAGTACTTGTACGACTTGGTGCTGCCGTCGGCGCGGTTGCCCACCACCTCTTCTCCCGCGATGTCGTAGACGCCGTCGAACTCGAGCGCTACGGCTTCCACCTCGGCCTTCAGTTGGGAACAGGGCAGGAAGCGCACGTTGAGCTTGTTGAGTTGTTCCATGCCCACCTTGTTGATGTCGGCCTCCGAGATGCCGCTCGAGGTAAGGGAGAAGATGCCCAGGTTGGGGAACTCCACCGAGTGGCCGTTGAGCAGGAAGTTCTCAATGCACTGCGCGATGGCGACCATCGCGGCGCTCAGGTAGGACTTCGGCACAACGGAGTTGGCCACACAGTAGTTGATGATGTCTTCAGCGTTCATGGTGGTGTAGCGCACAGGGCGAAGCACATAGGCCAGACCAGTGGTGCCGCTACCGTTCAGGTTGTAAACATTTTGTTGTTGCGCTTTAACTAAGATTTTACTCATTTTTGTAAAGTTTTAATGGTTTAGTTTCCAGTACTTACAGGCTTCGAAAGCCATGTCATCCCCGCGGGGGACGGTGCGGTGGCATGGGATCTATGGCTTTTGAAGCCGTCCAGTAAGGATTCATCTTCTTTGTCCCGCCTCCCATAGATTGACTACGTCGAATGCAAAGCATTTCCTCTCTCACCCACATGCCTCTGCTGGAATGACATGGGCAGCTGACTACAGTGTCTGCAGGATGTAATCCTCAACATGAGCCATGACAATAGGGAGGTCGGGAGCCTTCACGGCGGGGAGGAGCGTCACCGGGCCCGTGGTGGGCTCCACCCGCATGCGCAAGTCATCGTGGTTGGCACGCAGGCTGGCGTAGTAGGCGAGGAGGCGTTCGAAGGCCTCCACAGGGCGGTAGAGTTGACCTTCAAAGGCGCGTTCCTCATCACCGTCGGGGCTGAGGTAGCCCAGGAGGATGTCGCCCTGTGTGTGGGCCGCCACCGAGCCACCTTTGGCGAGGAAACAGAGGCGGATCTTGGTCTTCAGCGGCTTTCCCCACAAGAGCCAGCATTGGTATTTCAGTTCTCTGTCATAGCCGTAGGCCACATGGTAGACCCCTGCCGCAATGCATGACTTTCTCCTTATCTTTTTCTCGGGTTGACGCCAACGTGGCTCTAAGGTCATGCACAGTAGCCGGCCATCCTTGTCGCTCAGCCGCCCCACGGTGCAGTCCTCATAGAACTGCACGCGTGTGAGCACGAGCGTGGGCACCCGTTTCTTCATGGCTGCCACGGTTGGATGGCGGTGGCGTAGACGTCGTTGCCGTACATCGTCTTGCCTTTTTTCTCGAAAGGAAACACGCGCACGATGTATTCGACAGCCACAGGGCTGCCCACGGCGGCAGCATAGAGGGTGAGGTCGCCGCTGACTGACACTGCCAGCTCTTGGGGATAGGGCTCGTCGTCGATGGCCACGATGTGAAGCACACATTTCACGTTGGTCTGGCCGTTCTTCTTCTCAAACTGTTTCACTTGCGTGGCGTCCTTGATGACGCCTTTGATTAATTGTTTCATTGTGATTTGAATTGAAATTTGGTATCCAGGACGTCGATTCTCGAGACTCGATGCGGCAAAATTACTATAACAATTATTGGGCGCAAGTGTTTTCAGGAATAATGATTCAAAAAAATGTAATGTGTTGTTTGACAGAAAAATAAAAAATGGATGATAAAGCTTTATCAGTCTTTATCACCCATTATCAAAGATTATCAAGCGAAATAATCACTGGCATCATGGGGTCAACTCCTTCCAGATGGCGATGATGCCGGTGGCGATATGCAGCAGGTGTTCGTTCAGTTCGGAATAGGAACTGTCGAAGTCGTGGTATTTGTTGTAAGTAAAATAGGGGTTGGTTTTGTTGGTGGTGAGCTTACTGCGCAGCGGGTCGATGGCATTGGTCTTGAACACCTTCTCGCCGATCATGATGCCGAAGAGGTTATAGACCAGTTTGAGGTTAAAGGGAGCGCGAAGGGTGCTCTTTTTGAGGCATTCGTAGAGTTCGGGATGGTGACAGAGTTCCACGATGAGGTCGTCGAAGCGTGGTGCATAGTCTGGCTTGACATCATCTTTGAGTTTGTCGGCCAAGGCAAGATACCAGTTGTCCAGTTCCTGTTGTACCTCGAAGGTGTGGTCGAGTTGGATTTTGTCGAGTTCTTCGAGAAGCATGTTGTAGGTCATGAAATGGGCGAAGAACTCATAGACCTTGTTGTTGTTTCCCAACTTCTTGCGGCAGTTGAAGAGGTTGGGGGCGACGACGGTATTGACGAGTTGTCCATTATGGCAATACTCGTCGAAGGTGATGCCTTGTGCAGCAAGTTTTTGTCCGAGCGGGTGGTTGTTGAGGTCGGCAAGCACTTTCTCGATATGGTTGTGGAGTGCCTGTTGACGTGCACCAGGTTCTGAGGGCAGGCAAGCGATGATTTGGGTTTCCACTTTGCCTTTCATGTCGGGCCACTTGCGGTTGCAGAAGTTGTTCCAGCGTAACTGGTAAATCAGCAGCATCTGTTCGAAGGTGGGGCTGTCAATGTCGTTGTTGGCCTTTTGAAGCAAATGGCGCAGGGTGTCGAGGGCGGTGAAGATTTCGGGAGGGCAGAAAGGATCTTCACGGTGTTGGGTCTCCCACTCCAATAAGGCATTGTTTTCAAGTTCGAAGTTGGTTTTGTAGAACGAATGGGTGGGAAAAAGTTGGAGGTTGTCATGAATAAGGTTAAGGTATTCCCTCATGATGAGGATGATTTGATTAATCTCGATCAAGAGGCTTCTGTAGTAGGCGTCGCGGCCTTCGTCGGTAGTGAACAGTGCAGCTCCTTGTTCGAGATTGGTTTTCAGGAACTTGAGCTGGTTTTCTAGGTGAAAAGGCGGATTTGTTTTCATAATATAATGTTTTTTAGGTTTTGCGCGCAAATTTAACCATTTTTTCTGGGCTTTATGTGGCGAAAAATAAGAAATCCAACAATACCGTCTGAAACGGGAAAAATTTGGCTTGAAACGGGAGCGGGGATATGCACTTAAGGTTAAGACCCATATCTCAACTTTTTTTGACCCATATCTGAATCCAAAATAGTATGGGGATCAGAAGAGGGAAGTGTGGGGTTTAGTTTAAAGTTTAGAGTAGAGAATGGGTGAATAGTATTATTTTTATGACACCTCAAATTTTCTAGAAATATTGTGTATTTTTGTGGTCGTAAAATTTACGGCGGTAAAAGAATGAAGGTGATGGTGAAGACGGTGAAGACATTCTGTGAAGAGGTGCGGGCGAAGCTGGATGAGTATATGTGCCGGAGGAAATCGTGACGTTCCGAGGGTTGATGCTAATGAAAAAATAGCCACCATGTCAGAAAAAAGTGTATTTTTGCATCCGAAACGGCGGTTTCGGAAACGGCGGTTTCGGAAATAAGAATATACATGGATTATGAGATTCTACGATAGAGAACAAGAAATAGCCTTCTTGCGGGAGACGAGGGAAACAGCTAAAAAGGCTGCACGTTTTACAGTGGTGACAGGCCGAAGGCGCATCGGAAAGACCACATTGGTAAGAGAGGCTTACAAGGACAAGCCCTTTGTCTATTTCTTTGTGGCAAGGAAGGCAGAGTCGGAATTATGCGAAGCGTATCTTGAGGAGATCGGCGAGAAACTTGGCATCCCCACTTTGGGCAATAGCCGGCATTTCAGCGACATTTTCCGCTATCTGATGGAACTGTCGGTGACACAGAGCTTCACACTGGTGATCGACGAATTTCAGGATTTCTTCAGAGTGAACAAGGCCGTGTTTAGCGAGATGCAGGACATTTGGGACAAGTACGAAAAGACCTCGCGTATGAATCTCATTGTATGCGGCAGCATCTACTCGCTAATGCAGAAGATATTCAAGGACAAGAAGGAGCCACTATACGGGAGAAACACGGGTGAGCTTAAGGTGAAGCCCTTCCGCCCCTCAGTGCTAAAGCAGATTATGGCGGATGCCAAGCCTGACTACAGCAAGGAGGACCTGTTGGCCATGTTCACCTTTACTGGCGGGGTAGCCAAATACGTGAACCAGCTGGTGGATGCCGGTGCGCTGGACAAGGATACCATGATACATTATATCCTCAGTGCCAACTCGACCTTCCTCAACGAGGGTAAGAACAACCTGATAGAGGAGTTTGGAAAAGATTATGGAACCTATTTCTCCATCCTTTCCTGTATCGCACGTGGCAAGAACACCCGCAATGAGATTGAGGATGTGATAGGAAAGGAAGTGGGCGGCTATCTGACCAATCTTGAAAACGATTATGAACTGATTGCCAAACGGCAGCCTCTCTTTGAAAAAAGTGGAAACAAAAATGTTCGCTACGAGCTGGGCGATGTGTTCTACAGCTTCTGGTTTCGTTTCGTTTTCAAGTATAATTACATCCTCGAGATTGAGAACTATGCCAAATTGCAAGAGATAGTCATGCGTGACTATAATACTTTCAGCGGTCTGATGCTGGAGCGTTATTTCCACCGTGTAGCCATGGAATCGGAAGAATTTACCCGTATAGGCCGCTGGTGGGACCGCAAAGGTGAAAACGAGATTGACATGATTGCTGAAGATGAGTTGACGGATAGTGCTATTTTCTACGAGATTAAGCGCCAAATGGATGATATCAGCTTGGGAGTCTTGAAACAGAAGGCGGAAGTGTTCTTGCAGGCGACAGGTCAGTTCAAAGGGTATAAGATTTCATACAAGGGACTTTCGATGGAGGAAATGTGATAGTTTGTCTTCAGGCAAACAAAATCCTTGGTCAATTAATGGTAATATGAAAACGACATTCAAAACCTTTCAATCCAATGTGGGAGATTGCATCTTCCTGTTGCTCAGCGAAAAAAAGAAACAATTCTCCATCATGGTGGATTGTGGTTTATACGAACCGGCTATCAAGCAATATGTCAACGAGACCTTGAAAGGGGTGATAGACCTTCTCATCGTCACTCATATCGACGACGACCACATCAAAGGCGTCACGCAGATGCTGTCGGGCAACGTCAAGGTGAACCGCATCATCTTCAACAGCTACCAACGAGAGCATGAAGGAGATGAACTTCAAGGGCTGAATGACGACCAAATGGCCCTGCTGAGGAGAATAGGGGACAGGATCGGACTCATCGTCGACGACGTCATTCCTTCTCGGGCGACGAGGAGTGGAAAAACTGCGATGAAAGGACTGGCCGCGACCATATTGGGGAATCCCGAACTAAAGCCGGTTTGGGAGAGACCGTATACCCTCAATGGGACCGAGTTGGACCTGAACGACTGGGGCAAGATCGCTTTTCTTTCGCCCACGATGAAAGAGATTAAAAACCTTGACAAAGAGTTTTGCAAGGTGCTGTTTGACGAGTTGAACGTCGAAAAGGACATGGGTGAGTGGGACAAGAGAGAAAACCTGTATGAGATTTTGCTCAGGTATGTCATGCAGAAGGGAACCCCTGCGTTAGCCACTATGAAGAAAGGCAAAGCGCCCATGACTAAACCAGGTGCCGCGACGCTTGAAGAGCGATTGTTGCAAGCGGCCGACGAACCGGTCGAGACCCAGCAGATCACACCGGCCAACCAAGCCTCGTTGGCGTTCGTGTGGGAGAAAGACGGTCATAGGGTGCTCGTTTTGGGTGATGCCAATCCTGACGTGGTGGTGGCTGGATTGCGGACGCACTACAAGGAGCAGGCTTTTCCCATTTTGTTTGATGCCATCAAGGTGTCGCACCATGGCAGCCATTACAACACGACGCGGGAACTGGTACAATGTGCTGATTCGGAGCATTATTTCTTTACGGGGGGAATGGAGCTCAAGCGTCCCAGTGAGGCGGCTGTGGGGAGGATCGCTTTGTGTCCGTTGCCAAATGGGCTGCAGAAAAGAACCTTGCATTTCAATTATCCGACTTCGTTGGTTGAGGAGCTGAAGAAGAACAGAGCGTTAAAGGGGAAATACAAGTTCGGTGTGGACACAAAGAAGAATGAGCTGAAGATTAACATTTTATAAAGGTAGCCTCCCAGTCAGCCTCCCATGTCATTTATATATAGATCAGCCTCCCATAGATCAGCCTCCCATGTCATTCCTGCAGAGGTATGTGGGTTGGAGAGGAATCTATGGGAGGCGGAACAAAGCAGTAAAAACCCTTTTATGACGGCCCTTGAAGCCATAGATCCCAAGCCACCGCACCGCCCCCCGCGGGGATGACATGGCTCCAAGGACCTGTTTGAACCGAGCGCCTGGATGACATGGCTCCACAGGCCCGTGACAACCGAAAAACAGCATAGGTCAGCCTCCCATGTCATTCCAGCAGAGGCATGTGGGAAGGAGGGAATCTATGGGAGGCGGAACAAAGCAGTAAAAACCCTCTTTATGCCAGCCCTTGAAGCCATAGATCCCTAGCCACCGCGCCGCCCCCCGCGGGGATGACATGGCTTCAATGGCCTGTTTGAACCGAGCGCCGGGATGACATGGCTCCAAAGGCCTGTGACAACCGATAAGCAGCATAGATCAGCCTCCCATGTCATTCCTGCAGAGGTATGTGGGAGGGCTGGAATCTATGGGAGGCGGGACAAAGAAGCAGAAACCCCATTTATGACAGCCCTTGAAGCCATAGATCCCATG
>JAFWRA010000159.1 GCA_017508895.1 Bacteroidales bacterium | reverse complement strand
TTTAATCCCCCGCCCTTCGGGCACCCCCTTAAAAGGGGGACACCTACCGGACGAAAGTTCTTCGCCAAGTTTTGCGTCGCTTTGCGCCGCGCCGCTTTGCGCGTCCCCCTTTTAAGGGGGCAAGGGGGATTCACTAAACCCTCTTCGCGCCTCTACTGTTTCGCGGCTGCAAAGGTACGGCTTTTTTCGGCACGAAAGGAAATCAATCCAACTTAAAATTGACAGGAACTAAATATTTCACTCTTACAGCCTTGCCCCTATGCATTCCAGGCTGCCATTTCGGCATGGATTTTACTACACGCAGGGCTTCTTCATCGCAACCATATCCGATGCCTCTCAACACCTTAAAATCGGAAAGGCTACCATCTGACTCGACAATGAACCCTATAAACACTCTTCCACAGGCACCAGTCTTTTTGGCCTCTGCGGGATACTTGACCTGTTCCGCAATATATTGCATCATGGCCTCTTCTCCATTTGGAAATTCAGGCATTTGCTCGACAATCTGATAAACATCATGTTCTGGATTTCCAACCTCGCCCATTTCTGGAACCACACACCCTTCCAAAACCACCTCAGTAGTATCCAATCTCAAAGGATCCGGTTGCTGCGCCAAAGCCACTTGACTTGCACCCAGCAAACCAACGGAAAGACCAGCCACGACAGCCGCCTTCCCCATCCGCTGCCGCTTCTCCAATTCGCGCTCCAGATAGCGCACCTCGGCCTCGCATTTCGGGCAAGTGCCTTTGCAGTCGCCTTGGTAAGTACATTCCTCGACGACCAGCTTGATGTCGTTCTCCGCCGCTATCTGCTTGCGGATTTCCTTCAGGATTTTGCAGGTTTGTTTGCCTTTTGCCATAGTATTATTCCTTATTTTGATAATTATTTCAACTCGAAAAGGACTGGGAGCGTATATCTAACCCTGACTGTTTTCCCACCTTGCATTCCTGGTTGCCATTTGGGCATAGATTTCACCACACGAACGGCTTCTTCGTCGCAAATACGCCCAAGGCTTCGAGAAACTCTCACATCGGTAAGACTCCCATCTGGTTCCACAATGAAATCTACAAAAACTCTACCATAAACATCAATGCCATAATCATGATATATACCCCAATAATCAATATGGCTCACAAGATACTTTTGTAAGGCTTCGTTTCCACCTGGAAATTCAGGCATTTGCTCGACAATCTCATAAACTTCGTTCTCAGGATCTTCAACCTCGCCCTCAATTGGAGAAGGACAGAAATACTCATTTTCAAAGACAACCTTATCTGCTTTTACTGTTTTTTTATCCCCTTTCTCTTTATCCGTTTTATCCTCTAACTTGAAATTGACAGGAATCTGATAAGACACTCTACTGAATACTCCATTTTGCTTAGCAGGTCTCCATTTCGGCATTGACTTTACGACACGAACGGCTTCTTCATCGCATCCACCTCCAATTCCTCTCAGCAACTTCACATCGGTTACACTTCCATCAACATCAATAATAAAACCCACAAACACCCGACCTTCAATGCTTCTCTCGATGGCTTCTTTGGGATAATTGATATTCTTAGCAATGAATTCCATGAGTTTGACCTCGCCTCCCGGAAAACCCGGCATTTCTTCCACCATTCCAAATATCTGTACTTCTTCCGTCGCTTTTTCAATTGTATCCATTTTCAGCGTATCGGGTTGTTGCGCAAATGCCGTTTGGCTTGCTGCCATCAATCCGACAGACAAACCTGCCACAACCGCAGCCTTGCCCATGCGCTGGCGTTTCTCCAATTCGCGCTCCAGATAGCGCACCTCGGCTTCGCATTTCGGGCAGGTGCCGAGGCAGTCACCTTGGTAGGTGCATTCCGAGATGACTAATTCAATATCATTCTCCGCCGCAATCTGCTTGCGGATTTCCTTCAGGATCTTGCAGGTTTGTTTGCCTTTTGCCATGACGTGTTTTTTTAAACATTAATTCTCATCAATTTGTCACGAATTGTTCATTAATTCGCCTTTCGTTTTTAGTGTGTAATCATCGGAAAATGTAGTTTCTGCACGCATTGACAGGCGAATGGGATTTTTTCTCCCGAGTTCAATTCCCAAATGGCAGGCTTCCATTCCATGAACTTGAATAGCGCCGCGACTTGAGCATCTAATTGCTCATTGACACCTTTTATTATTTCAATGTGCGACAGTTGGCCGTTGGGCTCCACCATGAAGGCCACTTCCATATCTCCAACCGCGTTACCGTCGGCATTTTTGCCTAAATTTTGGGAGATAAATTCAACAAGTTCGGATTCTCCTCCGGTATAAGCAGGAGCATAAAGCCGAGTCGTCTTTCCAATCAATGTGTCTGTTGATGCTCTCCAATTATCCGGACACAAATAACCCGAACCGTAACCATTTGTTTCCGTAACTCCTGAATACCCCAAATCACCACCTATCACAAGCAAACCTTTCATTTCTGAAACAAGGAATTTGTTTACTTCCTCTTGGGTCAAAACATGATGATAAGGATATGACTCAGGCGGATAAAGTGGTATCATTCCCATTATGATACGCTCTTCCCCAATGGTCTCTACATCGTTCTGATTTACATTCAAACTATCCGGCTGTTGCGCAAAAGCCACTTGACCCGTACCCAACAAACCAACGGAAAGTCCCGCCACCATAGCCGCCTTGCCCATACGCTGCCGTTTCTCCAATTCGCGCTCTAAATAGCGCACCTCGGCTTCGCATTTCGGGCAAGTGCCGAGGCAATCGCCTTGGTAGGTGCATTCCGAGATGACCAGTTCAATGTCGTTCTCCTCCGCGATTTGCTTGCGGATTTCCTTCAGGATTTTGCATGTTTGTTTTCCTCTTGCCATGACATTAGTTTTTTAGGTTAACGCGGCAAAAATACGAATTATTTCGAACAAAACAAGGTTTGAAGTGATTTTTTTTCTTACCTAATCAAATAATTGAACTCATCGATATGCTTCACGCCCATCTTTTCAAGATGTTCTTTGCTTCGCTCCACATCCTCATCGGTGTTGAAATCGGGGATGTGAGGCACTCGCACCATGATACGGTTCGGTTCGCCATGCTGCAAGAGCCATTGCAAATTGCTCATCACCAAAG
>JAFWRA010000158.1 GCA_017508895.1 Bacteroidales bacterium | reverse complement strand
GTATTGAACAGGTTTATGCTTTAGCCCAAGGAGGCTACAGCAAACCCAATAGATTTCGAAAGTCGGGGAAACAGTGACAACCTCTTTGCCCGGCTCACCAAAAATTTCCAACAATACACGGATACCATGATCAGAACCATTAGTACAATACACATTTTCTTTTGCGACCCCCATATAGTCGGCATATTTTCCTATGAATCGCTCTGGCTCAGGGTACATAGCCAAGTATTCAGGGGTCAACTCCTTCAGCACAGAGTCAACAAACTCTTTGGGCAAACCCTCGGGATTCTCATTGGCATCATAGCGATGAAAGTTTCCCCTTCCCTGTTTGGGAAACACCCTTGGCGTGTTTTGAATGTTTTTGTTAATATAATAGTTCATTGATTGTTAAAACTCAAAATACCACCTCAACTCATTCTCATCAAACAATTTACCACCATTGTTCTCAATCACTTTTTTTGATGCATAATTGTATTTTTCTACTGTCAAAATCTTTTCCTCAACCCCCATTTCATCGGCTTTCCGCAACAACTCTTTCAATAATACACTACCATATCCTCGGCCCCTATATTCCGATGATATTGCATAGCCTATATTTCCTCCAAAAGCTCTCGAGCTCTCCGTTAGTGAATGGCGGATTTTCCCAATTCCTACGGGTGTTGCATCATCCATCAGCCAAAAGATTGTCTGACCCACATATCCTACAGGCAGATTCTCTCCCCTTGACCAATCATCCTGCTGCTTCAACCATTCTTTATACTCTTCATACGACATTCCACACACTGGATTAGTAAAAGCATTCTCATCCTTTCCAACATGTTGCAACATGTCAAAGAAAGGTGCCGCATCCTTAGGAGAAAGTTGTCGCAAACAAGCCATCATAATAACAGCTAACACAAATCCAACTGATACTCTTTATATGATTTGTCTGGATCAAAAATAATATCATTGTGTCGTAAGCCCCTGGCTTCAATTGGCGGGAAAGACATATAATCCTTATACATTATCTTCAAAATATCATCATAGGAAGCCGGCGTTTTAACTGTAATACTCTCAAAAGGATGCTCAACTATTTTAGAATAAAAAACCGCAGGATGCATTCTTAACTGATACGGGTCTCCTACATATACAGTATTGCACAAATATCCTGAGTTATTGTAAGCTGGGTTAGAGGAAATCTGCTGAATTCGTTCCCACTCCGCAAGAGGATCATTGGTATAATATGTTATTTCATCTTGTTTTTGCCTTTCGTTCAACAGCTTTGATCCTCTTCTCATATAAGCTCCACATTTTTTTGCTAAAGTGTATACATTATGCGTGTCTTCTTCTATGGTTTTTGGATCACAAAAATCCATTGGAAAGATATCAAAATATAAGCCTTGATTAAACTTACGATGACTTGTCACTTTAGACAATCCTGTTGTCGTTGAATTTCTCAATTTAATCCATGAAACATAATAACCAGGATCAGAATAAGGTGTTTGTAAAAAAAGAGGATATGAAAAATCGTTCTTTGCTAATTCTATAAAGTGATTGTAATCTTTTCTAGGCATCGCAACATCGAAGTCGTCATCCCAAGGAATAAAACCTTTATGACGAATGGCGCCCAATAGAGTTCCGCCAATAACATAGTATGTTAAGCCATATTTATCGCACACTTTAGCAAAAGCTAAATACATATCTAATAACACTGCCCAAAGACGTTTCATCTCTTCAGAGACAAGATAATCACATCTCACTTCTTCTTTAAAGAATTTCTCCCCAAGAATCGCCTTCATATCATGTTTCATTACTGCCATACTTATTTGATTTTATAGATTTTTGTGTGGATAATTCATGAACTTGCATATAGGCTTCTCCATATCCATCAACACGGCTCCAACCGACATGCCTGTGCCAAAAGCTGCAAACATTATCTTTTTCGTTTTACAATCTGCAAACATTTCCTCATTATGTTCGCATAAGGTGACGGGAATGGTGGCACTACTAGAGTTGCCATACTTTGGAACAATATCATTGAACAGACGCTGCTCGGTCACATCAAGCCTTTGCGCCAACTTTTTCAACGTAAAAGTACTTGACTGGTGACAGACAAAATAGTCTATGTCATCCATCTTGTCGCCAGACTTTGCCAGCAACTCTTCCATCACTTCAGGAGTCTTGTTGATGATGATGTTAAACACCAAATCGCCCAACATCCTCAAATGCTGTTGTCCACGCCAGTTGCCAAACTCATCTTGGGTCTCCACCATGGTTTCGGGCGTGATAGGCATCCTTGTACCACCTGCAGGAATATAAACCGCGAAGGCATCCTTGCCATCATTCTTCAAGGAGCACCAAACTGGACGCTCGTCACCTGTGTTCTCAATGATACTAATCGATACGGCATCGCCAGTGATAGGCCGGCTTGCACGATCTCTTGTCGAAACGCGGAATGATAGCAGGTCGCCAGCAATGAGCAGGACCTTCTTATCACGCATAGCATCAAGCGTCATAAAGGCGTATGTCAAACCAACTATATAACCGCAGCAGCCTTGGGAAATGTCGATGCAAACCACATCCTCGTCAAAATCGAACCTTCCTTGTACGATGTTCGAAATAGGAGGAATGAAATGGTCGGGCGAAGTTGTGGTCACGATGATAGCACCAATTTCGCTCACGTTGAAAACACCATCATTAAGCATTTGTTCTATCCCATGAATTGCATAGTCGCCTACCGTTTCGCCTTCCTGGGCCACACGGCGAGTACCAAAGCCCATCACCTTCTTCAATTTCTTCATTTGGGCTTCAGTGAACGAGTAGTTTCCCACCTCGTCCATAAAATCCACTTCATGCGTGGGAAGAACAGAATAAACGGTGCTAATCTTCTTTCCTCTAAATTGCGTAAGCATGGTTTATTTTTGGTTCTTTTCAATAGTTTTACAAATGGCATCTACCGTGCAGAAGTTCTCTGGAAGGACATCCATTCCACTAATGGCGACACCCATTTCCGTCTCAATGGAATCGACCAGGCTAACTATATCAAACGAATCAAGCATGCCTTCTTCAATAAAGTCCACGCCTTCTTGCGTGAAATCAAACTCAGGGCGCAGTTCAGTCAAAATCTTGATGATTTGTTCTCTCATATTATATACAATTTATTGTTAACTACTATATTTCATAACATAGTCATACATATTTTCTTCTGCAAAGCCATAGTGTTCTTGTCTTTTTTTGGCATTTTCATTTGTCCTAATCACCCACAAGAGTTGACGAGCGGTATCATTAGCTTCAAAAAACAATCTATGGAATAGCAACGAACCAATGTGACGTTCACGATAGTCTGGGTGAACGAACCAATAGCGCCAATATAATGTTGAGGCGTTTTTCTCATAAATCATAAAACCTATCACCTTACCATCTTCAATATACACATGAATATGTCCAAGACGTGCATATTTTTTCAACTCATCAATATAGGGTATCTGCTCGTTTTCTGCCACGAAATAATGATGCAGGATGTCGTACACTTCTTCGGCTTGTTTTTCTGTGGCATTCTTTATCTTACTAAATAAATTATCGTATGCTATCGGTATGGTTTTTCTAATCATTCTCACTAGTGAAGTTGACTCCTCAAAACCAGCTTTCCTAAATGCTTCAACTATAGGTTTGCATTGCTCATTTCTGCCAACAATATCAAACATAAGGTGTTTGCCTGAAAGAATTGTTTTAAGTTGTTCAACAGCATCCATCACCTCTTCTATGGTTGTCCCAATATAAAAGACGTTACAAAAAGTATCTGACTGCCGAACTATTAAATAACAATCTGCCTTTTTTAGATAGAATAGATCACCATTGTCAATCCAAACACCATGTTTGAATTCATCTAAAAAGAAGTTTGTAACAAACCCTTTTCGTGTTGATCGAACTTCTGTAATGAAAGAGCGCAATTGGTCTATTGATGTTATTTTTTTCATTCTTCAACCAATTTACTATAGTAAAGACGATCTATCTTTCCGTTGGTATTACGCTTCAGCTCGGGCAGATGGTGATACACCACGGGAATCATATACTTGGGCAGGGTGTTGCCAATCGACTTGCGGAAATCGGCAGCGGTGAGTTCGTTCTCGGCCTCGTAGTAGAGCGTAATCTCCTTGCGCTGGTGGTTATAGACCACGCAACCATTCTTCACCAACTTCAATGTATTGATAATCACATGCTCAATCTCACCCAGCTCAATTCGATAACCCATGTGCTTGATAAGGCTGTCCTTACGGCCTTTGAACACCATCTCGCCTCGTTCATTGACATACACAATGTCGCCAGTGCGATAGATAATCTCTGGATAGCTCTGGTTGAGTGGGTTCTGCACAAAGGCGGCAGCGGTCTTTTCGGGATTGTTGTAGTAGCCCATGGCCAACGAAGTGCCACGGATACAAAGCTCACCCTCCTTATTGTGCTCGATAACCTTTTTGTTATTCTCATCAAGAATCAGGACATCTGTGTTGCGGAACGGCTTGCCTATCGGGATTGGCTCATCATCGGCAATTTCGCGCTCAATGGTGTAATAGACGCAGTCAAGTGTGATCTCAATCGGGCCATAGAAGTTAGCGAATGTTGTC
The DNA here is from genome assembly GCA_017508895.1 of Bacteroidales bacterium. The sequence continues at coordinate 55,848 of JAFWRA010000158.1, read as the reverse complement.
TTAGGCAGATTATGCCGCCAAATGTTGAACTGTTTGGTAGGGAACACCTCACCCGCAAACCAACAGAGGCGCAAGTTGGGCAGCGGCACTTGTTGCAACAGACCCATATTTGCTATATTCACCATGATGGTGGGCACCCAGAAGATATAACTCACCTTATGTTGTTGCATCAACTGCAAAATCTTCACCGGGAAGGCCGAATAGGTGTCGGGAATAATCACAATTGAGGCCCCTTTGCCCATCAAAAGACACATTTCATAGCTCCAGATGTCGAACACCACGGGTGACAGCGAACCGATGACATCCTTTTCGGTGAATTTGTATTCGTCGAAGGTTTGTGCCATGAAGTCAATGAAACTCTTGTGATTGAGCACCACGCCTTTGGGTGTACCAGTTGAGCCACTGGTGTTGATGATACAATAGGGGTCGGTATCAATTAGGTTGCTGATATGGCTGAGCAACTCCTCCTGTGATGGCGCTGTTGCATCCTCAGAAATTTCCTCCACATTGATGACTACTGTATTGTTGGCAATAGCGATGGGTTCGATAATACCTTTGAATCGCCCATTGGTGATAACGGCAGCAGGCTTTATCAATGCGAAGATATTACCCAAACGCTCAGCAGGGTTCTTTACATCGAGATTCATGTAGGCATTGCCACTATATGTGATAGCCAAATCGGCCTCTAATGCTTCAATACTTTTAGGCATGAATATGGCTATAGGGCGATTCTTGCATTGGGAAACATCCACAATTTCTTTGGCTAATTGACGCGCCTTGAAATCAAGTTCACCGAAAGACATTTGCCTTTCGCCATCAATAACAGCTATCCGTTTGGAAAACTTCTCTACGGCCTCAATAAAATATTCTATCAGGTTGATTCTCATATTTCTCAAAACATTTCCAAATTATTAATGCTGTCATTCAGCATCAACGTAAATTTCTTGGCGCCTCGTGGATTAAGATGGGTAGGATTATAAAACTCATCCACTGTAAAAAGGCTATCTGCCTTCATAAAGTCCCAATACACAACATTATCAAAGGCATTTGACAAGCTATCTGCCACATCATGCATAGTTTCTAGCTGGTAATTGTCCATAACATTGTAATACAAACTCGTCACGGGAGGTGTAACCAGTATCACTTTCACATTCTTTTCTTGACATTGGCTTATTATTTTGAACATTTTTTCAACGCTATTTTTATATTTTATTATAGCCTTTTCACCATAAATCCTATTCGTATAATAATCAACTGTCCAATCTACGAATTCTTTCCAAGACTCTGCATTGTACGGAACATCTTCATAGTAACCACTTTGATATCCATCGGCATCAATAGTTTGAATTGCTTCTTTCCCGTTTGACGGTCTTATTCTATGATACAATTCCGTTACAGAAGCAGACATCTCAAATTCTAATGGTAGAATAGGATAACCAAAATACAAACGATAAAACTTATTTCGTTCTGGTGCTATTGAATCACCTGAATTCCATGGTTGGCCACTTGACATATCCATAATGACATATTTCAACGAGTCCATCTGATCAAAACACTTACTCAAAATCCAATAGTTGTACTCAAGATTCTGGGAAGCATAAGCAAAATTATAAGCTGGTTGTATATCGAAACAACTCGGTTTGATACCCATAGAAACAGTAGAAGCGCCCAAAACCACTATTTTTAATTCTTTGGCATTATCTACTAAAAATTGGTTTTTGGTTTTAAAATCATTCGGTAGGCTGCGCAAATAACACTCACCACCAAAAAACAAAGCTGATAGCACTACAACCACAGGAAACAACACTCTAAAAAGGAATCTCTTCATAATTCAAATCTAAAACTGCTTGTAAATGAACTCTTGAGGAGCATCCCCTCGAAATAAAAAGATGAGAATGGCAAACACTATCAAACCCAACACAACACATATAGGCCTATTGGATTTCAGAAGATTATTTTTTGCTCCAAGTTCGTCAAAATAATCTTTGACAACAACTACTAAACCGCATAGGGTAAAAACCTTAAAGTTGAAACCATCTTGAACTCTAGGCATTCCCCAGGGCGCAAACCAGCTTTTAAACGTCGTAACAATCTCACCTAATCTATCGGCATGGGCAAGCACTCCACCAATTGTCACCAATAGATAGACTCCAGCTGCCTTTAGAACGTTCTTTGGATGCAAAAGCCATCCTTTTACCCATTTCAAATCCAAGTCTCTGGCTTGAATGTTTCTAAGAATTATTGGCACAAACAAAGTGGCATGATATAGACCAAACAACACATATCCCCAACTGGCCTTATGCCAAAAGCTGATAACAAACAGGTTGACGTAAATTGCAATTATCATCCCCCATTTGCCTTTCTTCCTAAACTTGAAGTTCAATGGGGTATATACATAATCAGTCACCCATTGGGTCAACGACATGTGCCATCTACGCCAATAATCGGAAATGTTTTGTGCGAAAAAAGGATGATTGAAGTTTTCAGCTGACACGATGCCAAGCATTCGGCTCACACCAATGGCCATGTGTGAATAACCCGCAAAGTCACAATAGGTTCTAAACGGCACCATGAGAGCTGCTAAAAACATTGTCGTTCCATTGTCTACATCCATAATGACAGATGTAATGAATGCCGTCATTCTGTCCGCAACACATATTTTCATGAACCATCCCCAAATGAACCGTTTCAAACCTTCAACGAAATTGTCATAGTTTGGCAGACGATTCTTATGGAGTTGAGGGATGAAATCGTTTGGTCTATCAATTGGGCCTGCTATCAATGATGGGAAATAAGCCACGTAAGTAGCAAAAATCAGGATGTTCTTTTCGGCATTAATGGAGCATTGATTGATTTCCACCGCATAGCTGATAAGTCGGAAAGTATAAAAAGACAATCCTAATGGCAGAATAATTTCAAGTACAGAATGGTGAAAATGCAACCCCATAAGGTTGAACAAATCTACAAACGAGTCAAAGAAGAAGTTGAAATACTTGAAATAAAACAATGGCAACAGCCCTACTATAATGGTGAATGTCGTGATGCGTCCTGCCTTGTCCTCATCGCCCTTGTTATTCCACTTGTCTATCACTATTCCCATGAAATAGAAAAACAGTGTCATCAACAGGATTATCGGAACAATTTTGATACTGGCCAAGGCATAGAACACGTAGCTCGCAGTAAGGAGTACCACGTTTTGCACCATCTTCTTTCCGTGGAAAAGATAGTACAAAGCAAAGACTATTGCGAAAAATGCCAGAAATTGTAATGAATGCAGCTCCATTACAGTAAGGGGTAACGGTTATTTGAAGTTTTATTATTGTAGTTTACTCTCCACGATTGAGATAAGGTCACCCACTTTTTTCAGGCGATTCAATTCTTTCAATTTGAACTTGATCCCGAGTTCATCCTCAACTTTTGTAATCATCTGCATGTGTGTAAGAGAATCCCAGTTCTCAACATCAGTAGCAGTCATTTCATCAGTGATAACAATATTGTTGTCACCAAACACTTCTCTGAAGATTTCTGTAATCTTCTCAATAATTACTTGTCTTTCCATTTTTTATTTATTTATCATACACTACGTTTATGTAGTTTTTGTCTTCTATTCTTACCACTAGAAAATCATACCCTTTTTGGATGTAATATGACAACACAAGCATTATAGGGAACACCATGCCTGCCATATAAACCCACTTCAAAGCTACCACATTAGGATTCCAAAGCTTTTCACCAACCCAAAAGAAAAAACGATGAAACATATAGCAAGCCATACTTGCATAACTGATGTTTTTTACAATTCTTGAAACTAAAACACGGGAGTGGTTTTGTCGATTTTTCTTTTCTATTTCTTTTTCATTTTCATTTGGGAACACCATTTTAGCTATCATATCACATAAAAACAAGACCGCAAAAACACCTAGAGCAGAAGTTATCCGTAAATAATTCGTTGTATAAACCCATGGCTTATATTTGCAAAACACCAAAGCCACAACAAAAAGCACAACAACGAAACACCGCAGAATTAATCCTTTTTTTGACGAAAACTTCCATGTAAAACAGGGAGCAGTAGCCATACCCAAAAGATAAAACAAAACATTAAAGACGAATCTTTCGTCTACAGGGAGAACCCTTCCCATAAAAATCACCAAAACAATGAATATAAACGGATTACAAATTCTATTCTTTATATCTTTCCTACATACCATCGGAGTTATCAGATAGCAAATAATAATAACCGGAATATACCATAAGGTCTTAGGCCTAGGGGTAAGAAATGGTGACAAACATAGTATTCCATATAATGTTGCCTTTGCGCTATTAAAGCCAATGAGACATAAAACAAGCGATGCCAAAAGAAACAACGGAATTATACGTACGACCCTATTCACATAAAAGTCTTTAATACTATTTCCTCCTTGACCAAAACAATACTTTTTGCCCAATAGATAGCCCGATGTAAAAGTAAACAGCCCGAGACATGCATCACACAGAATATGACAGCTAGGGATAACGTTTGCAGAAATGACATTATATACGTAACCATACAAATGTAAGAACGCAACAATATAAGTCATGCATAATACTCTTGCTATATCGAAGCGATAATCTCTCGTCATATCAATTGCATTACCGAAGCGTATAACCACCATCTATCACTAACGAAGACCCTGTTATCAATTGTGTTGCGTCAGAGAAATAATAAATCACAGCTTGAGCAATCTCCTCTGGCTTGGCAAATCGGCCAAGTGGATAATTTTTTCTAATCTCATCCAACGTTTCTTTTTCATATTTTTGGATCATTTCAGTTTCGACAAAAGCCGGTTGTATGCAATTAACACGAGCTTTTAATGGAAGGACTTCCAAAGCTAACACTTTTGCAAATTGGTTCATCGCCGCTTTCGATGCACCATAAAGTGCATTGGAAACCGATGGATAAAAAGCCGAAACCGAAGACATAAACACAATGGATGCCTGCTTGTTGATTTTTTTTGCCTTTATTAAAGATTTCATCAATAAAGCCGGACCTGAAAAATTCGTTGACATCATTTTCGCGATAAATACATCATCAATTTTCTTGACAATCATCTTATCATTAATGCCAGCGACAAGCGCCACACCATCTAACACCTCAACTGAATCGACAAGGTTTTGTATATCCGCATTAGAAGTAACATCGGCCTTGATTATTGTATGACCGTTATTATTCATTTCGGCCAAAGTCTGACGCAAACGATCCTCGTTTCTGGCAGTGAGATATACTTTTGCACCAGCTTTTGAGCATTCAATGGCTGTCGCTTTTCCAATGCCTGAAGAAGCACCTGTAATCAAAATGGTTTTTCCTTCAAGTGAGAATGGATTATACATGACTCTATAAATATTGGAGTTCAGAAACAACGATATGGTCGCAATTCAAATAACCTGCCCCGAATGAAAGCCCCGTACCGAATCCAGTTATGATAAGGTTATTATCCTTGTTCTTCAATGTGTCGGCAATATTAGTCACCATCAACAACGGGACACAAGCATTGCTTGAATTACCAAAATTGTAGAAGTTATAAGGCACTTTATCATCAGCCAGTTTGAGTTTCTTATGAATTTTGTTACAACTTATTTTACTGGCATGGTGCAACATATAATAATCAACCTTGTCGTCAATAATTTCAAAATGCGCCATGAAATCCTTAATACACCCCACAACGCGCATCATGACAAATTGGAAGACAGCTTCACCATCCATTTTGAACTGCAACGCAGTTCTAATGTTACCGTTTGCATCTGCCTTTTCAACAAAGCTTTCAGGTGTTATCGGATTACGATAACCTCCATCAGGGATAATCAAGGAATCTTTCCCATCACCGAAAGTCTGCAAACTGAAATACATTGGTGCAGCCTGTGCATCATAAACTAAAGCAGATGCTGTTCCGGCATCGCCAAGAATCAAGTAAGCACTTTTGTCTCTCGGATTTGAATTCTTAAACTGGGTGTTACCCACCAATAAAAGAGCCTTTTGTATCTCCCCTTTCTCCATCATCCCGGCCAATACCGAGAGCCCATATACGAACCCTGAACATCCAAGAGAAATGTCAAATGCCAAGCATGTATTGGGGAGGCCAAGCCTTTCCTGAAGGACACATGCCGTGGCAGGCATCTTGTAGTCTGGCGTGGCAGATACAAATACCAATGCGTCTATTTCCGACTTATCCCACCCCAGGTCTGACAACAGTTTTTCGGCAGCCTTAAAACAAAGGTCTGATGTGCAAACATCTGGTGAAGTACAATGACGGTATCTCACGCCTGTTGATTCCACATACACTTGCCGCTCTTCAGGTGTAAGCCATGGGTAATTCAGATTGTCTTCCACATTTTGAGGAACACATACTGCAGTCCCAGCATACCGAACATTATTAACGGATAGATAAGCCATTATTTTTTGCTCATAACAAGATTATACAACTCCTCAATAGTATTTACTGAACGAAGAGTGGCTCCTGTAATCTGCACGTCCATTTCATCATCAATGGCATCGACAACAGATAATGCCGTCAATGAGCCCCATTCTTCTAATTCGCGATAACGAGTTGACGGATTAAAACTATCCGCTGGTGTAAGCGAAAACTCATTTGCAACTAATTTTACAAACTCATTTAATGTCATAATTTTTAAATTTTAACTAATTATTTTTCCTACATTAAATTACCTTTTCCATCAATACGATTGTGTCGTAAGGATAAAACTTTAATATCATGGGATGCTTGGAGACATATTTTTTTGTGATCTTAAATCCCATCGACTTATTTATAAGAAGAATTATCTTGTTCGCCTCAAATGCATGACCTTGAATTTTCTGTGCTGAAAGTGCTTTCGCTCTTGTTAAATGAGCGTCGGTCAAATCCTGAAGTAGAAACTGTCCTCGATGTTCAGGCAAAATATAAGAATATTCAAGTTGATAGGCTCCCTTTTCCTTTTCAACATTCAAGTCTTTGATAACCAATGCGTTTTTTTGAGACTTCAAAACCTTGTCTCGCGGAATCACGTACATCAAAAGATTTGATTTCAATAAAGAAGATGGCATGTTGTCTTCATTATCGCCTTCAAGCCATCCCCCCATGGCAGCAACCACCTTGCCCTCATATTCCACCACCAAAAAACTGCTGACCGACAACTCGCAACCATCCACTTCTTCTTCAAACGCCAGTTTAATATAGTTGCGCAGTTCGTCTTCGGTAATCTCAAAATAATTGGCCATACCGCACATGCCTGACGAACTCTTTTCTGCTTGTATTACAGTTTCAACCAAAAAATCAATGTCACCCAAAACAGCTGGTCTGATTATATATTTACTTGCATCTATTGTCATATTAGCATCCTTTTCTTCTAATTATTCAATCAACCAATTCAATAAGCCCTACATGAAGATGATAAAGATAGCATATTTGATGATTGTCCATTGCAACCGATTCCACTGGTTCAAACAAAGGCTTGAATCCCTCGTCAAACAAATCCTCAACAGCTTGCTCAATATCGTCAACATCGTAGCAGATATGATAAGTGCAACATCCTATCTTTTGCAAATAAGTGTCAACTGGCGACGGTTCACCCTCTTTCAAAGGGGCAACAAGCTCAATTTTTGGAAAGCCTTCCTTGGTAAGAAAAGCTATTTTGGCATGCTGCACCTTTTCCTCATAAATCTCTGAAAGTTGCCATCCAGCATCCAGATAATATTGTGCCGTCTTCTGAATATCACGGACAGCATATCCAATATGATTTATCGATTTTAAGTGTTTCATGACTGGCCTTATTTATTATTGTATCATTGCTTTAAGCTTCACTTTGTCGGTCTTGTCGTTGGCGTTCAACGGAAACTTTGGCACATAGAGCAAGCGCGTCGGGATCATGTATGAAGGCATCTTGGTGCGCATGTATGCAATCATCTCCTCTGGGTTGAACTCTTCGGTTTCCATAAACATGGCAATTTCGGTGAGTGCATCCTTGTTCTCAAATGCCATGCAAACCACATTGATGTCGCCAAGGAACTCACGTGCATGGTATTCAATCTCGCCCATCTCCACGCGGAAGCCCTGTATCTTGGCCTGATGGTCCAAACGGCCTGAATACATGATGTCACCATCCTTGTCTTTGTAGCAAAGGTCCCCTGTATGGTAAAACCTCAAATTTTTACCATCAACTTCTTTATAGAAGAATGAACTTGCGTTTTTCTCCTCATTTTTCCAATAGCCTTTGGTCACCTGGTCGCCCGCAATGCAAAGTTCACCTTTTTCGCCTGGAGCACACTCTTTCCCTGTTTCGTCAAGTATTAGTCCTACACAATTGGCCAATGGTTTGCCTATGGAAATAATACCATTCAGTGTTTTGTTGTCGCCGCCTTTGGTCAACTTGTAGTAGGTACAATAAACGGCGCATTCCGTGGGTCCATAGAAATCATACAGCTCCACATTGGTCGCACACTTGTACCAGTCCTCCATCAGATTCAACGGACAAGCCTCAGCGGTGAGGATGCATGATTTGAGGCTGGAAGCATCAATCTCCTCAAAGTATGGTTTCAAATAGCGCAGCATAGAAGGAGCCATCGCGCCAAAAGTAAGTTGATGGTCTTCGATAAGGCTACTGGCGTAAATGTACTTGATTTGGCCATGAGGCACTGTATAGCAACATGCTCCCTTGGTAAGCGGCACCAAATAACCCTGCACCGACACATCGAAAGTCAGATCGAAGCACTGCAGGCAACGGTCTTCCTCCGTGATTTCGATGCCTGTCTGCCAGAACGAATCCATAAAGGCGGCCACATTCTTGCGCATCATCATCACGCCTTTGGGTTTGCCTGTGCTGCCAGAAGTGAACAAGATATAGGCCAATTCTTCATCTGACACTCCTTCTTTTGGCATCAAGCAATCCTGCTCATATTGCAAAGCTGAGGTTTTGATGACCTGCACACCTCCATAACGCGTCTGCTCGGATGAGTCGAGAATCAAATCCAATTCAACCTGCTCGCAAATGTCAAGACAACGTTCCAACGGCCAGCCTGGATGCAGCGGAACATAGCTGTCGCCCTCCAACCACAAAGCGATGATGGAAGCGTACGTCTCCATGTCATCGTTGATAACCAAGCCTACATTGGTGTTGCTAAAGCTGGTCTTGGCCAGTTGGCTTCTGACTTTTGAAACACACTGCCCAAACTGAGAGTAGGTGTAATGATCCTCGTTAATACAGAAGGCATTCCTATCGCCGAACAAACGGATAGAATCCAATATCTTTTGTAAGATACCTTGCTCAAAAGAAATCATAATGCGTCACAACTCAATTAAGAAGATATCCTCCATCAATAACCAAATTCGTTCCCGTAACCCAGGACGATGCATCCGAAAGAAGATATACTGCACCATTGGCAATATCCTCAGGAGTACCGAGACGTTTCAACGGATACCGTTCCAACATCATCTCCACATGATGCTCTTCGCCAGCTATGTCATTAGCTAATTTTAGGATATTTGTTGGCACCAGCCCAGGATTTACGCTGTTGATTCGAATGCCTTGTGGAGCCAACTCCAAAGCGGCTCCCTTCATAAACCCATTGACAGCACCTTTTGTTGCACAATATGATGTGTCGCCAACGCTTCCGACAAAAGCACCCGTCACGGCAGAAATGAGCACCACCGATGCGCCTCTTTTTAGTTTCTTCTTCTTTACCAACAACGAAAGCAGAAGCATTGTGGATATGGAATTTACATTGAAAATATCCTCTATATCCTTGCGGTCAAAATGCTTTATCGTACTTACCTTGGGAATACCGGCACTATTCACCCAGCCTTGCAACTCAGGTAAGTCGTCAGCCAAGTGTTGTAATTCCTCTTGTCGGGAAAGGTCTGCCACCAAAATATGATGGCCTTCACCTTCAAGCATTGAAAGTGTTTCGCTCAAGCGTTCCTCATTCCTTCCATTAAGGATGAGTTTGCCGCCCATCTGAGCACAAGCAACAGCTATTCCCCTACCTATACCCGAAGAGGCTCCAGTCACCAAAATAGTCTTCCCTTCTAACGAAAACGGATTCATTATTTGTTTTCGATAAAGTTGGCCAGTTCCTCGATGGTAGTGTGCTTGCGCAGGTCAGCGCCAGTAATGGTCTTGTGATAGACATCACCCACCATTGAAACGATGGAAAGTGCAGTCAATGAATTCCACTCGTCAAGCGATTTATAGTCGGTCGAAGGAGTAAATTGTTCCATCGGAGTTTCATCAAACTCACCAGCGAAGTTGTCAATAAATTCTTTAATGTCCATTATTTGGTAATATTAGTAATGAAATCTGACTTTATCAGTCGTTTATTATAGAATAATCAGTAATTAAGCCTTCGTACGAAGGAATGTGCAATAATGATGTCACCATGGAATGAGGTTTCATCCGGCTAACAATCTTCTGTAGTGTGTCATCAGTACCCGCCTCATAAAACTCCTTAACGCCATCGTCATCCATACGGTTTGTTATTTTAGTCCATTGCACTGGATATGTCATCAGTTTAATCTGGTTATCAAGGATTTCCTGGGCATTGGTGTGTGGTTCGCCATCGGCGTCCTGATAGATAGGAATAACGGCATCCTTAAAAGTGAGTTTCTTCAGCTCATCTCCAAGAATTGCTCCTTCTTCAGCTGAATTGGGAGAATGCCCTACGCCTTTCATTGGAAGAACAATGGCGCGCTTTGCCCCCATTTCTTTCAAAATCTTGCAAGCTTTCTTTATGGAGGCACGAGCACCGGTGATTACCAGCTGACCTGGTCCGTTATAGTTGGCAATGTAGAGGTTTTCGCCATCTTCGTCTCCCACTTGATTCAACACCTCTTGTACCTGCTCGTCGGGGACACCAATAATAGCTCCCATGGCACTGGGATGCTTTTGGAAAGCCTCATGAAACACTTGTCCTCGAATTCTTATGAATTTCAATGCTTCTTCGAAAGAAATCACGCCAGCCGTCACCAATGCCGCATACTCGCCAAGCGAGTGACCCGCTACACAATCAGGCTGAATCTCATCTTGCCCCAACACAAGAGCCATTTCGTAAATGAAGATAGCAGGTTGCGTGTAGCGAGTATCCATCAGGAATTCCTCAGAAGCACTAAACAAGACATCCGAGAAGCGCTCTCCGAGTATTTCATTAGCCTCCTCAAACACAGCTCTCGCTTTAGGGAAATGATCATACAAATCCTTCCCCATCCCCTCTTTTTGGCAACCCTGGCCGGGAAACAAAAACGCCTTCATTTCGATTCCTTTCTGAGTTTTTTCAATCGATGGATTACTGCGGGTATTTCGTAGTCGCCAGCCTCTTTATGGGCAAAATACTCATCCTTCAAAATGGCGGCATAGCTGATGTCGTAGAAGCGCCCGTTCTTAAAAGCAGCTTGACGGAAAACGCCTTCTCTAGTCATAAACATCAAACCTTCAACAAGATTGCTAATTTTATGTCCCAACAATGATTCACCATATACACGATTCAACCCCAAACGCTCAAACGCATACTCAAACAAAAACAGAACAGTTTCCACCCATGCAAATCCATCATTGTATTCTGGATCTCCAATCACTATGGCACCTGTCTCTGCAGAGCTGTTGATATAATGGATATTTGTCAAACAAGCCCATCCTATCATCTTTCCGGTCTCCTTTGAGCATATCGCCCAATACGCCGAATAAGGATGATGATACATATGAGACTTTACCCATTCAAGGTCTTCCTCAAAACATGTTTTTTTGTTAAGTCCAACTGTCAACACATTAAGTTCATCATCGTTCTTCCATTGATGAATCAGCTTTGCATCTTCCTCTTCAAAAGCCCTAAAATAAACCGTCTTTTCCATTATAGTATCATTTTTCCTTTATTCGATTGATAGATGAAATAGCCACCTCTATCTGCATTGCTCAGAGCTTCTGGCAAAGGACAATCATTGATTTCACATTCCACAATTTCTGGATAATCCGAGTGGCAGCGAATAACATCCCTAATTTGAGGCGCCAAAGCGCTGTAAAAATAGACTCCAGAATAACACATATCACTTATGTGAGGCACTTTAAACTTGCCCACGGCCAACTCAATTGACCCTTTAACCATATCGTATCCTGTTGATAATCGAACCAAATCAGAAGAAATATAATCACCACCCATCCGAGCACCAATTTCTATAATAAATAATTCTCCTTTCGAATTCAGTTTTATTTCAGTATGGCTTGGCGAATTCTCAATTTTCAATGCGGTCAAAGCTTTTTCAACCATAGCCTTTATTTGTTCAGCCACATCCGACGAGATGTTGGCAGGTTGGTGATGTTGCATTTCGATGAAATGCGGAGTACCGCTCGTCACTTTATCAGTAATCTGAAGGATATAATGCTTGCCTTCGTGACTCAATGCCTCGACACTGAACTCCCTGCCATCAACAAACTCTTCAACAATAACACGCTGAGTTCGGGAATGATCAGCAGCTATACGATATGCTTTAACAAGTCCTTCCTTAGAGTCTAATTTGGTCACACCTTGGCTTCCTCCACTGTCAAGTGGTTTTATTATGATCGGACAATGAATATCCAATTCCTCAAGACTGCTTTCTTCCTCGACCTTGGCATATTTTGGGACTGGAATACCACTCTTTTCAAACGCTTGACGTTGTGCGAACTTGGTCTCCGTCAGTCTAACACATTCTTCCGTATTGCTCACCAACCCCATCGCTTGTGCGACATAAACCACCGTTGGCAAAGCCGATTCCAAGCTGAATGAAGTAATCCCATCAATCTTTTCTTCCTGACAAACTCTTAGAACTTCTTCTTTGTCTTTGAACGATATGGGGTAAAACTTGTCGCAATACGGTTTGCACACTGCACCCTCTGACCATGCTATTCCAATTATATAATAGCCCAATGCTTTTGCTTGCTTGTAAAAAGGAATTAGTGGGGCATTAGCACCTATGACTGCGAGCTTAAGCATTATAATAGTCCTTTATAATTGACACAATTTTTGCCATATCACCCTCGTCATATCTTTGATCTATAGGGATAGCAAGGATGTGGTCGTAAATATATTTAACCGTTTCATTCACCAGTACTTCCTCATAAACCACAGGCCAAATCACAGGTGCGTAAATGTGTTGCTCGGACAACATACGCTGCAAAGTAATTCTATCATCAACATAAATCATGAAATAGAGCGGAGCGGATGAAACCTCTGCCATGTTATCACAAAGAATTCGGCAACCATCAACAGTGATAAGCTTATCCAACAGAAAACTGTAATTTGCCAACCTTTTTTCTTGATTCAACCGGGTATTTTCATTTTTTAGCAACCCATAAGAAAAAGCAGACATAACATGCGGAAAAATATGATAATCTGTCATCTCAACCGCCATCTTGTTGAGCCTTCGGGAAACACCCTTCACCTCTTCATTGTCGGTTTGAAAATACAAGCCTCTCAAGTACATGGCATCGCGTTGAAGAGACACAAACTCATCGTTTTCCACCAACTCAGAATCAAACAAATCCGCACCAACTTTTGGCTCAAGATACCCACCATCAGGAATGGCGAACCACTTTCTATAGCTTCCCACATAATAGTCAACACATTGTAATCTTTGTGCTGAAAAAATACATTGCGTTAAATCAACAGCTATTTTACAACCTTTTTCATGAATTGTCTCTAATAGAGCAACCTCTTCGCCATCCAAGTCTTTGCCGTAATATGGATGAACCAAGATCAAATTAGCATGACTTTGACTATACAAGTTCAAGGTGGCAAAAACATCAATTCGCAATTGCAAATCCACAGGATAGTAAACGCATTTCCAACCTAATTCTTTGAATGGTGTAATAACTGTATCACACGTATATGATGGAAGCAAAACTATCTTTTCACTTGAGCCAAGACTACTTGCTATCGCATACAGAGCCTCTCGACATAAAGAAAACAGGATTTTACCATCCTTATGAACATCTATCAAATCTGATTGATCGATCTTCAAATCAGAATCATATAAAGGGAATATGCTTCCTATATCCTTCATTTAACCACCACGTTCAACCACGACGAAATATCATCAATTGCTTTAACCATTTCTCCTTCTCTCTCAAATCGAAGCACCAAAGTTCCAATAGCATCATTAGCACCCTCAAAACCATTTATCTTATCGCCCTTTTTCACCCACAAATCCTCTTCTACAATTTTAGCAGGCAAATCCTTTGATATTTCAAGATAATCAAATACACCTGTCTTATCCGCATGTAAAATCACTTCTGCCCAATGGCCTTTATAAGGTTTTTGCTCAATCTCAGGCACTGAATCACCTACGATATAACGCGTCATGGCCGTTATCATATCGACACCTGTGGCATAGTGTAACATTTCGCACAAGCGGTTGCCCCCTCCACGAGGTGTAAGTTCCATAATGTAAGGCTTGCCGTTGGTTCCAATTCGCGTCTCTATGTTATAGATATTCGTCTTCATCCCAAGTAAAGTGATGAGACGTTGTATTTCAGAAGTCAGATAATCCTCTTGCTCCTTTGTGAATGTCGAAGGCCACGTATATGCCGCAGGCGTGTAAGGATTGACCGCTTTTGCATCAAAATACTGTGCATTGAAGCTGACAAACTTCAATTTTCCTTCTACAGAGAAACTATCCGTATCAGACGAACAACCTCGTTTCTCAATGAATTCCTCAATAATGATATGACCAGAAAGTGATTTGTTAAAGGCATATGAAATAGCGGCTTCCAGTTGTTCAGGCTTATCCACGCGTGAAACACCTTTGGAACCGGCAGAATCCGTAGGTTTCACTATTACTGGATAATCAAGCGTATCCTTATCAGCCAAAGCATCAATAACACTCTCGTATCCTTTTGCTTTTGGCCCATTGAAACCATGCTCTGCTAAAAATGCACGAAAACGATCTTTATTCTGAAGTATGCAAACCGATTCGTAGGGTCCAAACGAAGGCAAGCCCATTTTTTCTTGAACATAAGAGGCACTCACCACACCCGGATCGACGCCAAACGACATGATGCCATCGATTTGCTTCTCTTGGGCGACCTTCAACACAGCCTCCTTGTCGATAATACTTACATTGACATACTCATCGCTGTATTTATGGGCGATATTATTTGGCAGATAATCTGCGGTAATGACATAATATCCTTGCTCATGCGCCGCCTTAATGACGGGCAAGAGGTAACGGATACCACCAAGGAGCATGAGTTTCTTTTGCAAATTATCTCGCTATTAAATGAATTATTCTATCCAAATCCATATCACACAGCCCATGATGCATCGGCAGACATATCACCTCATTTGCAACCCTTGTTGCCACAGGCAGGTTCTCCACAGCCGCCGAAGGCAAGCCTTTGTAAGTACTGAATGTACTGATCAAAGGGTAGAAATACCGTCGCCCATAAACGCCTTGTTCCTTCATCTTGAAATACAACTCATCACGCGTCATGCCGTATTCCTCTGCATCAACAAAGATAGGAAAATAGCTGTAGTTATGCCGCACACCAGGCATGTCGTCAAAGAAACGGATACCTTTCACGTTTCTTAATGCCTCACGATAACGAACGGCCACTTGATGCCGTTTCTCTATGGCGTCATCCACTTGCTGGAGGTTCAAAAGCCCAAAGGCAGCACGAACTTCGTCCATCTTGCTATTGATGCCCGGAGCGACCACCTCAGTCTCTCCAGCAAAACCAAAATTCTTCAAGTAATCCACCCTTTTCTTTGTCTCGGCATCTTTCACAACCAAAGCGCCACCTTCTGCTGTATTATAAACTTTAGTGGCATGGAAACTCAAAGTGGACATATCACCCTTTTTCAAAACGGATTTACCATTCACTTCCACACCAAAAGCATGAGCTGCATCATATATCACTTTTAAGCCATATTTATCGGCAATCGCTTGTATACGCTCCGTATCGCAAGGTTTACCATAGCAATGCACGGGCATGATAGCCGTAGTTTTTGGTGTAATTGCCGCTTCTATCTTCTCAGGGTCAATACCACAATTCGTAGGGTCAATATCCACAAACACTGGTTTGATGCCATTCCACCACAAGGCATGGGTGGTAGCCACGAAACTATATGGTGTGGTAATCACCTCGCCGGTAACGTGCATGGCTTGTAAAGCCGTAATCAGTGGTAACGTTCCATTGGTGAAGAGACTCAAATACTCCACGCCAAGATACTCGCTCAATGCCTTCTCCAATTGTTGGTGGAACTGGCCATTGTTGGTAATCCACTTGCGTTCCCAAATTTTCTTCAAGAGTTCATGAAACTCATCAAGATCGGGTAGCAAAGGAGAGGTGACAGTGATAATAGTGTCTTTTCCCATAATCAATACAAATTGCTTTCACTCACAAATCCGTCAAATTACACCATAGCACGATACAACATATCAAGCCAAAACTTTGATTCCAATCGAAGGCGTTTCATCAATAGTAGAAGTAACCATACTATGTAGAATCTAAACCAAGAAGTCATTGAATGTTTTTTTTCGCCATAAAATCTATATGCGAAAATCTTGCTCTTGGAACATGATAAAAATCCCTTTTCACTCAATTTCGGATAAACTGGGGTTGAAGCAATTGTGCCTCTTAGTTTTCTTATTCCCAACCTAAGGAACACATATTTCGAATCTTTGAGAAGAATAGTAAGAGACAATGGAATAAGGCCATAGAGAACCTTCTTGTCGTCGCTATTCAAGCTATGCGAATCACTAGTCGGATATTGCACCCAAACATAACCAGTTATGTCCAAAAAAACCATCGCGCCATACTGCAAATGATAATATGTAATATAAATGTCGTCAAATCCGCGTCCTAAATAAAAAACCCGCTCCATATCATCTTGGGGACGACGTCGGAACATATTTGATTGAAATTGGCCCCTTAATCCATTACGCAGGAATTCTTCCAATGAAAAAACTGCTCCGCTTAATAATTTTTCGCTATAGGGAAAACAACTCCTCACTTTATCCAGACCTTCACCATCATTCAGCCTGAGGGTACGCGCCTGAACCATTGAGCACTCAGGGTGTACCTCCAACATTTCATACTCTTTCTGGTACAAATCTGTACCTATCAAAAAATCATCAGCATCAACACATACAAAATACTTCCCTCTCGCCTGTTTGTAAGCTGTTAGTCTATTCCAACCAATACGATGCCCTGATGTTATAGGTGAACAATCTTCCGAATTACAATGAATCCAAGACAAACGCAACAAATTCTTGTTACTTAGCACCCTATCTGTAGCGTTTAATCCCTTAACATATTCTTCTGTACCATCTGCTGCTCCATCGTCAGAAATAATTATCTCATAAGGGACTTTAATCACTTGTTTCAACACACTATCCAAACAGCGCTCAAGCAACAATCTCTGATTGTGTGTAATTATCAATATGGAAATTTCAGGATCCATTACTATAACACTGATGACATTACCACCTCCACCACAATACTTAAACCGTATCCATAAAGCTCTTCTGCACCCGATTGAAAATCAATATGCCAAGAGCCAACATAACAAGCATAACCACGAAACTATATGTCAACCATCCCCAACCGACAAATTCACCTGCACTCAGAGCACCATGCTTGAAAGTCTCGATAATAGGCGTCACAGGGTTGAGGCACATTATATCTGCCACATCATAGCCCCACTTCTGCCTTCCTGCCACACGACTCAAGGGATAGACGATTGGCGTGGCATACATCCACAACGACACGAAGAAGGAAAACAGAATCTGCAAATCACGATACTTGGTCGTCATGGAAGAGATGATGATCCCGAAACCTAAAGCAAGACCAGCCAACATAATTACTAATAGCGGGAAAAGCAGGAAGTACCAATTGGGAGTCGGAGCCATTCCCATAATGGCATAATAAATATACACGACTACAAAAAGCCCGAACTGTATGCCGAAACGCACCAGGTTACTGATTATACTGGAAAGCGGCATAATCAATCGCGGAAAATAGACCTTGCCGAAGATACCGGCATTGGAGACAAATGTGTTGGAGGCCTTACCCAAACAATCCGAAAAATACTGCCACATGCAAATGCCACCCAAGTAGAACAAAGGTTGTGGTATTCCGTCCGTCGGGATGCCAGCGATGCCACCAAACACCACCATATACATGATTACCGTCAACGCAGGCTGAATCACCCACCAAAGCGGACCCAAGATGGTCTGCTTGTAAGCCACCGTGATGGTGCGCTTGACAAACAAAACCAACAAATCTCGATAATCCCAAATTTCTTTCAAATTCACCTCGAAAAGCTTGTTCCGAGGTTTGATAACGGTGGTCCAGTTTTCTTCTTTCGTTTGTGCCATATTATTTCCACTCAAATGCTTTTCAGCATTCAGTTTTCTAAAAGAGTCCTATATTATTGATTCGTTCAAAAAAGTGTATAGCTTCGCATTCTGACCCACATAAAATGGTCATAAAAATCACTCTTACAACTATTTACCATAGCCGTTAAAGACTAAAATCACGCCTGTCTTTCCAGATAATTACCTGCAAAACATACGCGTTGCAAAAATAAGGTTTTTTTTAATAAATAAAGCAAGAAAAAAACAAGAATTCAAAATAATTCAATGTGAGCGCTTGCCTCTCAACAAGATATTGCCGACAATGCCCCAAAAATACTTCCAATCGGTGCGGAACGGATGCTCCATATAGGCTTCCAAATAGCGTCTCTCACTGTCCTGGATCTCTTCCAAAGTTTCTGGCATATCCAAATAGAATGGAGGGAGAAGACCTGGCTTGACTTTTGTTCTAAGTTGCTGCAAGTCTTCGTCATACAGGCTGAAATACTGCTGGCTGAGAGGGCGCACACCCACCAGTTTCATCTGGCCTTTCATCATATTCAAAACCATCGGCAGCTCGTCGAGCCACAACTTGCGAAGTACACGCCCCCATTCCGTGACGCGATAGTCGTCGGCGAACTTGCCCCCCACATCCAAATCGTTGTTCTCGTAGATATAGGTCTGCAAGAACTCGGAATAAGCATACATGGTACGGAGCTTATACACATTGAACAGCTCTCCGTTTTTGCCTACCCTACGCAATTTGACAAACAACCCCCTGGTATGCGGCTGGTCGTATGGCTCACGCTTCTTCTGGGCAATCACACAGTAACGGTCGTGAATATATTGCTCGCTAACCACATCAAAGCCACAATAATACAACCTGCCTAGGACTTCCGGGCGAGGGAAAACCTTTCTCACCTTTTTGGTGCACAAATAATAGAACTTGCTCGTTAGCCTGAGCTTCGGGCAGACTCTATGCCAAAGGAAATCAAAGAAATAAATAATATAGGCGACAATGCTGATGTGCTTGCTGAATATCTGCGCCCTGCGTTTTTGGGAAGTGTCGAAGGCACAGACGAAATATCCATCCTGTTTCAGCTTGGCATTGGCACTCCGCAAAAACTGATTCAAGTGCCTGACCGCGTTCAAGTGCTCTTTTGCAAACAATACCGTCGCCTCACCATCTGGGACAGCCCAAGTTTTATCTGCATAGTCGTTCAACCATTGCGATCGTTCGGGGCTTCTGGGCGTTTTTGCCACTTCCATCAGTTCCCGAAGCTCATCCGGAGCATTATCGAAATCAAACCTCGGGGCATGCTGGGTCTCAGTCACGGCAAGGTATTGTATAACCTCGTCGTAATTGTCACGACTCGCCAATGAACTGAAAAACGGCTTTCTACCCATTACAAAAACAATTACTTGTTCAAGAATTCACAAACTGCTTTGCAAATCATATCCTGATCAGCCTCAGAAAGATATGGATGTATGGGCAGAGAAATCACCGTATCGGCCAAAGCTTCAGAAACAGGGCAATGGTTGTCCGATGGGTTCAGATAGTTGAAAGCCGTCTGCTTGTGCATCGGGATAGGATAATAGATGGCGGTTGGAATGTCCAAAGCCTTCAAGGCATTCTGCAGGCCTGTCCTGACCTCCTTATCCTTCACTTGCAGGGTATATTGCGCCCAGCTAGAGTAATAACCTTCCGGAACCACCGGGGTCTTGACCACACCTCTCAACTTCTCCGTATAACGGCTTGCCACCTTGTTGACATCCTCAAGTTCATACTGAGCAAAAGCTTTCAATTTGACCAGAAGCACAGCAGCCTGAATGCTGTCCATACGCGAATTCATGCCAATGCGAACATTGTCGTAGCGGTCGCTGCCTTTGCCGTGGATATGATACGACTCGAGCAACGCTGCCCACTCGTCATTGTCGGTGAACACTGCGCCACCGTCACCATAACATCCAACGGGCTTGGCCGGGAAAAACGAAGTGGTGGAAATGTCACCAAAAGTACAGGCTTTTTGTTCGCCGATGCGTCCACCAAAGCCTTGGGCACCGTCTTCCAAGACATAGAGGTGATACTTTTCAGCCACCTTGCGAATTGCCTTGAAATCGGCAGGGAGGCCGAACAAATCGACTGCAATGACCACACGAGGTGTGAGTAGGCCAGCCTTCAAGGTCTGCTCAATCTTCCTCTCAAGGTCAACGACATCCATGTTGAAGGTGTCCTTGTCGACGTCAACAAAGACGGGAGTAGCGCCTTGCATGGCAATCACTTCAGCCGAAGCGAAGAAAGTGAAACTCGGCACAAAAACGGCATCACCAGCTTTCACATCCCACACCTTCAATGCCAGAAGCAGCGCATCCGTGCCGCTGTTGCAAGCCACACAGTGCTTTGCACCGACATAGTCAGCGAAAGCGGTCTCCATCTCCTTGATTTTAGGGCCCATCACAAAAGCCGAAGAAGCCACCACATCAAGGATGGCCTTGTCCATTTCGTCCTTCAGGACGGTATATTGGGTTTTTAAATCTCTGAATTGCATCTGTATCTGTTAGCAGTGAGCAGTCGTCCAGTTTTTGGAACTGAACAACAAGGCTGCACTACACTATTTTCGTTAAACATCCATTTTTTTCTTCATAGCACCTTCCGCATTCGCAATGCAGCGTAGCATTGAGACGTTTGCCGCATTCGCAAACCCAACCGATTTGTCGTGCTGGAACACCCGCCATCAAGGCATAAGGCTTCACATCCTTGGTCACTACTGCACCGGCTGCGATGAGTGCACTCTTGCCCACTGTATGTCCGCAGACCACCGTACAGTTGGCACCCAAGGAAGCACCTTCGCAAATCTTCGTCTTGGCATACACACCATGTACAGGGAAATGCGACCGCGGTGTGGTCACATTGGTAAAAACACAACTCGGGCCACAAAACACATTGTCTTCAATCTCAACGCCTTCATAGATGGAAACATTGTTCTGAATCCGCACCCCATTGCCAATCTTCACGTTGTTTCCCACATTCACATTCTGCCCCAAAGAGCAACGTTCGCCAATGACGGCACCCGACTGGATATGGCAAAAATGCCAAATCTTCGTCCCAGCACCGATGCTCACATTGTCATCGACATAACTACTCTCGTGTATATAATAGGGTTTCTCCATGATTTTCAATATTTGAAATTACATCCAACCCGAAGCAAGCACTTCCGCGATGTGTATCACCTTAATAGGCAGTCCAGCCTTCTCAATATAGGCTTTCTGATGCATCATGCAGGTCATGTCTGTCGAGACAATGTATTCGGCTCCTGTGTTCATCGCGTTCTTGACCTTGTGGGAAGCCATTCCCGTTGACAAGGTCTCATGCTGCACCTGCAACGAAAAATCAGCGCCACAACACATGTCAGTCTGCTTCATCTCAACCAACTCCAGCCCTTTCACTTTCGAGAGCAAGAGACGGGCTTCCTTGCCTAAACCCAAGCCTCTCAAGGCGCTGCAACTGTCATGAAACGTAACTTTATGAGGGAACTCCGCACCGAAATCAACAAAATTCACCTTATTGACCAAGAAATCGGTCAACTCGTAGACATTGGCCACCATCTTCTTGAAATTCAAATGGTTGGCCGTATTGAAAAACAGCTCGGGATAGTATTTCTTGATGTAGTGTACGCAAGCCGCCGAGGGTGCTACCACCGGACCTTCATAGGAAAAGTCATTGAGGAACTTATCTCCCAAATCCTTGGCTTCTTCCAGAAAACCAGCATGATAAGCGAAGCGTCCACAACAAGTTTGTTCCGGATTATACTCCACATCCACATCAGCGCGCTTCAGCACCTTGAACGTGTCGATAGCGACCTGAGGGAAAAACTGGTCGATGACGCAGGGAACAAACAGTTCGACTTTCATTTTCTTCTTTTTTTGCAAAAAAATCGTGCAAAATTACGGATTTTCTTCCATCTGACTGCAATTTATTTTCAAAAAGTGGGTTTTTCACAACAAAACCCTAATAAAAGGGCATTCCTTCCAGTAGTTCGGATACGATTTTGCAACCACCTCCGGATGGTCGAAAGTGATCGTCCCGACCTTCATGGAAAGCGGTGCCAAGGCCATGACGATGCGATGATCTCCGTATGCATTGAACTGCAACGGAGCCGAAGGTCCAAAGAATGGCAAGCTTGATGAGGGTTTCAAAACAAGTTCATTATCAGAAACACGTTCCAATAAGGTACCGATCTTGGCCAGTTCCATTTTCATCGCCAAAATCCTGTCCGATTCCTTATTTTCAAGGGTGGCAATACCCGTAAACCTTGCCTCAAGTTGCAATCCGGCACAGGTGGCAGCCATCGTCGGGAACAAGTCGGGATTATATGAAAAATCGAAAGCATAATCCTGTTTATCAATGGCTTTCTTGCACAAAACGATGGAATCATTCTCCTCAACGCTCATCACCCCAAAAGGATTCATCCATTCGGCTATGATGGAGTCGCCTTGGACACTACTGCGGTCCTTCGCCGATTCGACTATGCTCAACGACCGCATACTCAGCGAGGGTAAACGTATTTCACAATCTTCACTGAAAGCGGCCATTTCATACCAATAGGAAGCCGCACTCCAGTCGGATGAAACCATAAAACCATTGGTTTGATAAGGCTTAGGCCTGACGGTGATTGTCCTGTCCTTCAGTTCAACCTCTGCCCCGAAATGCCGCATCATGGCCAAGGTCATGTCGAGATAAGGGAAGGAATTGAGGTCGCCAAGCAGTTCCATTTCAAGGCCTTGAGGCCACATCGGGGCGGCCATGAGCAAAGAGGAAGCAAACTGACTGCTTTGCGACATGACCATTGTCACTTTTCCGCCCAAAATCGACTTACCTCGGATTTGAAGAGGAAGAAAACCTCGTTTTTCAGCATATTGTATTTCTGCACCAAGCGACGACAAAGTCTCTACAAGCGGTGCCATGGGACGTTGCCGCATCCGCTGCGAACCCGTCAAGAGCCAATTCCCTTCATGAGTAGCCAGATAGGTTGTCATGAAACGCGCCGCGGTGCCGCAATCGGAGATATCGATTATTCGTGGATTAGCTCCTATGTCATTGACTACGTCGAATGCTGAGCATTTCCCGCCTTGGCATGTGGGAGAGAGGGAATCTATAGGAGATAATCCTCGCAGTGCTTCCTTTAAAACGATGGTATCGGAGATATTGTCTATTTGAGGATTAGCTCCTATGTCATTCCCGCCTTGGCATGTGGGAGAGAGGGAATCTATAGGAGATAATCCTCGCAGTGCTTCCTTCAAAACCATTGTGTCTTTCGAATCCGAAAGATTCTGAAAATCAGGGGCAAAACCGCCGTAGGCAGCAATCATCAAAGCGCGGTTGCTTTCGCTCTTGCTGGCCGGCAACTGAATAGTACATTGTAGTTTCATAAGCTATATACCTTATTTATAATGTAAGCCAAAGCCTCTCTAACCTTTTCCGAACCCACTTCCACGTCAAGCACTGGTCGTCCAGGGGCTTCTATCAACACGAATTGTTCTTTTCCGTCCTTGTTTTTCTTATCGTGCACCAAATAGCGCATCACGGGCTCAATATCAACGACGTCCAATTTCGTTTCCGCTTCCGAAAGCAAGATGGGTAACTGTCGTTCAAAGTCGCGTAGCACCTTCTCATCGAGATGACAAAGCTGCACCGAGAGCCACAAAGCCGCACCCATGCCCAACGCCACCGCTTCGCCATGAAGCAGAGGGTTGTCTTTGGTAAAACTATGGCTTTCGATGGCATGACCCAAAGTGTGTCCAAAGTTGAGCACTTTGCGAAATCCTTGCTCATTATAATCCTTCGCCACGATTTCGCGTTTGATCTTGCCTGCAGCCAAAAGATACTCCTGATAATTGTCGGGGTTGACCTTCAGCATGGGTGGATGGGCGATGAAGCCATATTTCATCATTTCGGCCACGCCCGAAAGTATCTCCCGATGCGGCAAGGTGCTGAGATAGATGGGCGAAATCCAAACCTCCAAAGGTTCCGCGAAAGTCCCTATCTGGTTCTTGCATCCGCCGAAATCGACCCCAGTCTTCCCTCCTATCGCCGCATCGACCATGGCAAGCAAGGTAGTCGGGATGTTAAGGAAACGGATGCCCCGATGGTAACACGAAGCCACAAAGCCGCCCAAATCGGTGATGACGCCACCGCCCAAATTGACCATAACGGCCTGGCGGTCGGCACGGTGTTTCATCAAGGTTTTCCAAATCCTTTGTGCGGTTGGCAGGGTCTTGTACTTCTCGCCCGGCTTCAACACGATCTCCACGGCATGATTGCAGCCGAGCCAATGCTTTGTTTCGGGAAGCCAAAACATGGCGACGTTCTCATCCGTAAGGATGAAGACCTGCGAGGCTTGGGAAAGCGTTTTCTTCAGTTCTTCGAGGGTCATTTCGTTGGGTTTGGATTGCAAAAGTAAGGATTTCAGACATAACAACAAAAAAAACCGCCCCAAAAGGAGCGGTTTTTTCATTCAACCGTAAGATTGATTACTTGGTGATGACAACGCGTTGGACGCTGTTGTTGCCATTGTTGTCGTAGATGCTGAAGAAGTAGACACCAGCCTCAACATCCATGTTGATGTTGTTGACCATGTTGTCGAGCTTCACCACGCGGACGAGCTGACCAGCCACATTGTAGATGGCCACGCTGTTCAGGTTCTCGCCTTCGAGGGTGACCTGCGAAGCGGCGGGGTTGGGATAGATGCTTGCCAGTTGGTTGATGCTCTCTTCGACGTTGTCCCAAACGAAGAGGTTAACGGGAATCTCAACATGGGGAACATTGGCATCGTTGGTGTTGATGACGAGGGTCGCCGTGTGGGACGAGTCCAAATCGAGGCCGATCGAGTTCAGCGTAAGGGTGATGGTCTCGCTATTGCCTCCCATAATTGTACCGTAATTTTTATCAAGTATAGCCCATGTTGCCATGATAGGCTCACCTTGGCAAGTCATACGAATATGGAAATTGCCATAATCCGATGAGAACACTTCATGGCATTTACGGAAAGCACCATTACCAGCACGATAATAATCACCTTCACCGCTGGCAGAACCTTCATCAAAATTAAACGGATAACCGCCAACAGCCTGTGTAAACTCGCAAGTAACCCAAACATCAAAACCTGTAATGTCTACAGGAGTATCAAAGGTAACCGTGTTCCAATCATTGGGAATAACTTGATTATAAGGAAGTATTTTTTCAGCCAACACTTCACCAGGTTGTCCGTTAACACCCTGTCCATAAATACGGAAAATAACATCGGTGTTAGGTTCAAGGCCTGTGCCGCTATCCTGACCTTCAAAGAAAGTATATTTTGCACCAATAACTTTGGTACCCATAGCAGCACCAGCATAGGATGAACCAGGGAATCTAGCACCTACTTCAATGGCAGTCGGTTCTTCAACATTCAAGCCAACCAAGCCAACATTTGCTCCAGTGTTCATATCAGGTTCATTGTCATAATAGAGGTCTTGAGTGGATGAACCACCTTGACCTTGACCGAAGTCGAGCCAACCCATCCAATCGCCGATGGAGTTGCCTTGGTTTTCGATAACAATTTCCTCAGTGGTCATGTCGTCTTCCATGAGTTCGATATTGATTTCTTCAGTATCGAAGACAAAATGAGGAGCGGATTCTCCGCCAATCTTATTGAAGTGGACATTGTCAACATAGAATTGGGAAGTAGCCAAAGGACCGTAAAAGTTAGCACCAGCAAGGACTCTCGTGCTAGGGTCGCCGAAGCTTCCAAGGCTCCATTGCCACGTGTAAATTTCTTCATCGTTGAAGAACAGAGTAGCTTGGTCGCTGTCGCAGTCAATGTGAACGCGAACATTCATCCATTGATCTTCAACGCAAGGCAGGTCGGCCACCAAGGCACCACCAGCATGAACCGATCCATGACCAGCGCTATGCCACATTTCGTTATTGGTTTCGTCAGACTCAGCGTTGAAATAAGCTTGCATTGCCCAGTCGCCATTGCCGGATGCAGGGAAAGCATGGAGGATGTTAAAGTAGCCATCCTTACCAGCAGGTGTGTAAACATCAAAACTCAGGTCATACACACCAGTTTCATAGTCGCCAAGCAAAAGCACTTGGTCAGAAGCATTGGTGAAATAACCAGAATTGTTGCCTTCGGAAGCATAGTCGTTAGAAACTGTGCCATCGTTGGCACCACCTGGGTTGTTGCTCCAAGTAGTCCACCAGTCGTGACCTGCGGCAACAGCTTCAGCAGCAATCTTGTTGCCTACAGTGTATTCCTCGAAAGAATCACCAATGAGTTCCTGCTCGCCACCCTGAGGAGTGAAAACTACATTGTCAACATAGAATCTGGAATCGTTGGCATTGTTTGGAGGGAAGAAATCGACACCACCGAGGGTTCTGTCGCTGTAGCCTTCTTCACCGAAGCTGTTGAGGCTCCATTGCCATGTGTACATGAATTCATCGTCAAAATAGAACTCAGCCACATCCATATCAAGATCGACATGAATTCTGAAATGCATCCAGTCGTTCCAGCGGCAAGGCAGGTCAAAAGAGCTGTTGGAACCAGCATGAACCGTACCATGTCCATTGCTCATCGTAGTGCTACCACTTGAGCCATCATTGGTGCACTGAAGGTAAACCTGAATAGCTTGTGAGCTAGCAGGATTCGGGAAATGGTGACAGATGTTAAAGTAACCGAGGTAGTTTTCTTCGATATAAATATCGAATTCGATGTCGTAAACGCCGGTAGTCTTGTCGCCAAAGGCAAGAATTTGGTCGACGCCATAGGTGAAGTAAGCGGCCATATCACCGTCAACAGCACCGAAAACGCCATCTTCTGAACTACCTGGGTTTTCGCTCCATGTCGACCATGGCATACCCAAGGTTTGCGCGACTTTGGCGCCCTCAGGGCAGCCTGTAAAGTCGAAGCTGAACTGTGCGAAGGTGTTCAAACATGAAAACACCATCATCGCAATGAGTAAAGATACTTTTTTCATTTTTTTGAAATTTTAGTTAGTATTAAGTGGATTGTTCATTCAAAAAAGCTACGCGAAACGCGCTGCAAATA
This sequence comes from Bacteroidales bacterium, assembly GCA_017508895.1. The sequence goes on along the minus strand of JAFWRA010000158.1, from coordinate 28,412 downwards.
TAACCATTTTTTGTTTTTTGCAAGGAGATTGAGGATTTTTTTGGTGAAGAGTTGAGAGTTGAGAGTAGTTGAGAGTTGATAATTGAGAGTTGAGAGAGGGGCAGTTGGGAATGCTGAATGAGATTTGCGGAAGATTTATTTCACTATAATGCCTTGGATTCCTTCCAGTAGTTTATCATTTCATTTAAAGTGAGGTGTTGAACGCCTTTGCCTTGCTCGCGGGCTTTCTGCTCAATGTAGGCAAAACGCTCCCGAAACTTCTTGTTGGTTTTCTCCAAGGCATCATCCGGGTTCACGCCGATGTAGTTGCCATAAGCGGCCAAAGCGAAGAGCAGGTCGCCGTATTCCTCTTCAATATGTGCAGTGTCGTCAGGATTTTGCAATGCCTCGATGAGTTCATCCTTCTCTTCCTCCACTTTCTGCCAGGCCTGCTCGGCCTCGGGCCAACGGAAGCCCACACCTGCGGTCTTCTGTGCCATGCGGTAGGCCTTCAACAAGGAAGGAAGTCCCTCGGGCACACCACCCAACACGCTGCGGTTGTGCTCGCGCTCCAGCTTGATTTTCTCCCAATTTTGCTCCACCTGTTCTGCATTCTCAACATGCTCATTGCCAAAGATATGCGGATGACGCACAATCATCTTCTCACAGATACCATTGAGCACATCGGCGATGTCGAAAGCACCTTGCTCCTGCCCTATCTTGGCATAGAAGACGAGATGGAGCATAAGGTCGCCGAGTTCCTTTTTCACCTCGTTGAGGTCGTCATTGAGGATGGCTTGGCTAAGTTCGTAGGTCTCCTCAATGGTGAGGTGACGCAGGCTGTGGATGGTCTGGGTGCTGTCCCACGGGCAGCCCGCTCGCACGGCATCCATGATATCTAAAAGGCGTTTGAAGGCGGATAGTCTTTCGTCCATGATAACATTATTTTGAAGGTGCAAAGATAGGGAATATTGTTGAATGTTGAGATTCCCGCTGCGCGGGAATGGAGTTGGTGTCTGATGTAGAAAGCGGCGGTATGCAAAGCTGACGAATCGTAAACGCTCGAAGCCGCCGCGGTTAAATAATAGTGGCACTCCATTCCCAAAGGGAATCTCTCCATTATCATTGTTTTTTGTACCTTTGCAAGCTCAAATGGAACGACAAAAACGCCATATCATTCTCATTGTGCTGTTCACCTTATTATTAATAGGGAAAACGGCGAATGCCCAACTCAGTAATCGGAACTATGAGATTGAGGCACGGGTGCATTATGGCTACATGTATTTCCAAAACGACGAATACCACTCTGCCTTAGGTCGCTACAGCCGTCATACACCCAGCTATGAGTTTTCGCTGCACCGCAACACCTACGGTGAGCACCGTTGGGAGGTGCTGCACAACTACCCTTCCATCGGTTTCACTTTCTATTATTCGGGCTTCGGCAACGACAGCATCTCAGCCGAGTTAGGCAAGGTGTTTGCCCTCTACCCTTTCATCAACTTCCCCATCACACCGGGCGCACACAGCAGGCTGACCTTCAAATTAGGCGTGGGTGTGGGCTACCTCACCAACAAGTTCGACCCGAAAGAGAACTACCACAACTATGCCATCGGCTCGCATGTCAATGCAGCGGTCAACCTGTCGTTTGAATACCGTCAGCGCATCGTCGACCGTCTGCATTGGGTGACTTCGGCTGGCCTTACCCATTTCTCGAACGGCGCCACACGAGCTCCCAACATGGGCATCAATATCTTCAGCGTTGCCACGGGGTTATCATGGTACTTGGCACCACCCAAGACCCACATCGATAAGCGGCTGCGACCCAAAAACTATCTCTTCGAGTTTGACGGCAAACGGCATTTCGTCACCGATTATCAATACACCATTGGTTTCAAAGACTTGAGTCAGCAATACGGAACCCACGAGTACTTTTTCGTGCACGATTTGGCTGCCAACTTCATGTTCCAAATCTCCGAGCGAGACCGTTTGGGATTAGGTGTCGAACTAGTCTACGACAACTCCGACAAAATCACCAAGCCCGACTGGGACATCTACCTGAAACCAGGATTCTTGTTCGCTTACGAGATGCTGCTCGACCGCGTCAGCTTCATGTTTAATGTCGGCTTGCGCAACAATGTTCCGCTCAACTCGCCGACTTTCGGGATGCTGTTTTACCAGAAAGTGGCCGCACGCTACTACTTCAACGACAATCTGTTTGCCACACTCGCTTTCACCACCTACGACATCAAGGCCGACTTCATCAGTTTCGGCATAGGATACCATATCCAGCACAAATACTACCTGCCAACCCATGAAAAGAAAACACATCGCAGTCCTGTTTTTCCTCGTTAGCCTATTGACCGTGTCATGCAGCAAGATGGACCAACTCTTCAACAATGGGGAGCCGGTCACCGAATGCCGCAATATTGGCCAAAGATTCAGCGCGATTTCCATGTATAACAACGTGAATGTCAGATTGGTGCACGACAACCAACCCCGTCTGGAACTGACTTGCCCCAAGAACCTTATCGGGAAAGTGACTACCGAATTTGATGGCGATACGCTCATCATCAAAAACGAAAACGAATACAACTGGCTGCGCAGCTATGACTATAGTATCGACTTGACGGTGTATTACGATAGTCTGCGTCAGATCAACTTCGCCTCGGTGGGCGATTTGATTTGCACGGACTCCATCAGAGGCATGGGAGAGTTGGTCGTCGACTCAATGGAATTCGACATCGATACCCTTTGGAATCGAAGCTTCTATCTCAACATCAACGAGGGCAGCGGCGACATCGACCTGACTTTCAAATGCGATGTGGTCAAAAACCAGTTCAACAACGGCACGTCCAAAGTCACCATGAGGGGTATTTCAGGCTATACCGAAATCATCATGCGGAGTTATGGGGTAGTGCATGCCGAGGCTATGGAATCCAACTTCGTCAGAGTACAGTCACATTCCACCAACGATGCCTACGTTTGGGCTAAAACAGGACTTCGTGTTTGGCTTTATAGCATTGGAAACGTGTACTATAAGGGCAACCCATGGATCGTACAACAATGCGAAGGTGATGGGCGACTCATAAAAATTGAATAATGTTTGAAAAACATCGGGAAACACCGAATTTTGGTATGAAATTTGTTAAGTTTTGGTCAATTAAAACTCTGTTTGGAAACAAAATAAAACTCAATAAAATGAAAGCTTTAAGATTCATCCCAATCATTGCCTTGATGGTCTTCGCCAGCTGCTCGGCGAACCGCAATGTTGCAAAGGACGACACCTATTATTCACCTTACAACAACAGTGAGCGTTTGACCACTGGCAATGGCTCATACGTGAGCCCCAGCATCAGCAGCAGCTCGGAATATGACTATCAAGCCTATTATTCCGACAGTAAAAATTACGTCAGCAATGCCGAGCCCGTCTACCAGACCACGGAAACCGTGACTGACACCAACGGTGTGGTTTACACCACCACCGAGACTTACTATGATGCCGACTTTGCTGCGCGCATCAAACGTTTTGGCACGCAGGCCTCTTCATCGAGAGGCTATTATGACGACTATTACACTGGGGGTGACACATACATCTATGTCAACAGCTATGACCCCTTCTATTGGGACTACTACCCGACCTTTTATTACGGTTGGAGCTATCGTCCCTATTGGAGCTCATACTGGAGCTGGAACTGGTATTGGGGTTATCCTTACTACTATAGCTATTGGGGCTGGGATCCCTACTGGGCCTACGGATGGGGCTATCACGATTACTACTGGCATCACCCGCACCACCATTGGGACGGGCACCATGATGGAGGACATCATGGTGGAGGACATCATCATGGTGGACACGACAACAGCCTGAGTAGTTATGTTGCCAGCGTTCGTCACGGCAACAGTGGTACCAATGGTTCTTTGAGCCACCGCGCTTCAAACAACGGAGGCAGCATGTCAGGACGCGTCAACAGTAATGGCAGTGCATCAGGCAGTATGTCATCGAGACGTCCTACAACGGGCGATGCTTCCACCGGCCGCGTAGGCAGTAGCACAGAACGCACTCACACCAGCAGACCAACCGTGAGCAGCAGACCAACCGTGAGCGACAGGCCTTCAGCAGGTACAAGCGGCAGAACAGGAAATGTGGCATCAAGCCGTCCAAACAGCTCTAGCAATGCAAGCTCTGGTCGTGTTGGCTCGGGAAGCCAAAGCGGTCAACGCCAAAGCTACACTTCTCCAAGCAGCAGCCGTCCATCGCGTTCAAGCTCCGAATATGTACGTCCGCAGAGCAGCACTTCGCGTCCCTCTTCTTCGGGCTATAACCGCAGCGGCTCTTCCAGCAGCAGCTATAATAGAAACAACAGCTCAAGCGGTTCCTATAACAGAGGCAACTCGTCAAGTGGCAGCTACAATCGCAGCAGCTCACCTTCAAGAAGTTCCTCGTCAAGCTCAAGTCGCGGCTCTAGCAGCTACAGCGGTGGCCGCAGCTCAAGTTCAAGCTCAGGTGTAAGCCGTGGCAGTTCAGGCGGCGGTAGCCACAGTTCATCAGGTGGTGGCCGCAGCTCTGGCGGCGGAGGAAGAAGATAAATTTCACCCAAATCCCAATAATTGACAATAAAAGACTACCTTTGCAGCTTAAATGCAAGGTAGTCTTTTTTATTTCATCACCATGAAGAAAGCCTTAATCATCACACTCATCATACTATTCTCAGTCAAGCTGTTTGGCCAAGGCACCGATGATGCCTTCTTATTCTCTCAAACCTATTACCAAGGCACAGCCAAAGCCATGGGCATGGGCAATGCCTTGGGCGCAGTAGGTGGCGACATGACGGCAGTAAACATCAATCCGTCAGGTATGGGTATCTATCGTAGCAACGAGTTCACTACCACACTCAACTTGATGGATAACTACACCCATTCCACATATTACGGTGCGAGCAACGGCGCCAACAATATGCGTCTTTCCATTCCCAATCTCGGCTATGTGAGCACCAAGCAAAGAAGCAACTACAAGCCTTTGCGCTTCACCCAATTCGGCATCGGACTCACCCGAACCAACGACTACAACATCCACAGCTACGCCAAAGGCATCAATCCGACAAGTTCGAAAATCGATGATTACCTCGCACAAATCGACGGCTATTCACAATTAGAGTTACAAGACGCCTTCCCCTACACGATTTACCCTGCGTGGAGTACTTATCTGATTGACATTTATCACGATGATTTAGGTGATTATTATAGTAGTCCTGTCCCACAAGGCAATATCTGGCAAGGACAGGAAAACACTTTCAAAGGCCGTTCCGAAGAATGGACTTTTGCAGGCAGCGCCAATTTCAACGATCGCCTTTTCATCGGCATCAGTGCGAATCTGGCCCATGTGAAACGCTTTGGGACAAAAGTGTTCCAAGAAAGTCGAGTTGAAGGCACTGAAACGGATTTCGACCAATGGGGTTTCAAGGAAGACCTACGCAGTGACGCCTATGGTGGTAACGTGAAGCTCGGTTTCATTTTCCATGCCAACCATTGGCTACGTTTGGGTGCCGCCTTCCACTCCCCGACCCTCTACAACTTCGACGAATCGTGGCAAACCGAGACCGAGTCACAAATCTTAGGGGTTACCCGAAAATACATCAGCCCCATGTCCAACTACGAATACACCTTCATCAAACCACTGAAATGGGTGGGCAGTATGGCTTTCGTTATCGGACAACATGGTATAATTAGCATAGATGCGGAATATACCAACTACGGCGCGGCCACTTTCAAAGCCAACGACTTCGACTACAGTGCCGTCAACGAAAACATCAAAAGCACCTACGGAAGGACATTCAATTTCCGTTTAGGCAGCGAATGGGCCCTGGGCGACTCTTACCTAAGGTTAGGTGCGGCCTACTACGGCAGCCCCTTTGGCCTTGGCGAAACGGGCAGTAGCGTCAAGAAAGCCTCGTTCGGCATTAGCCTTCCCATATCCAACAGCACCACTTTCGATTTCGCCTATGAATTGAGCTACGGGAAATCTTTCCTTTATCTTTATGATGCCGGCGACTTGGGTATCGAGCCCATCGCGCAGCAACAATTCAAGAACAATTTCGCTGCCACCCTCAAGGTGAAGTTCTAAACGGAAAAAGAAGAGTTTTGCGTCACCAAAAACTTTTCCTCAAAAGAGGGTTTGATTTGCTCTTGTCGCTTGGTTAGGAAAAGGGGCTTTGTCAAGGTGCTTGCGGCCACTGTTCTACATTGTAGTGCTGGTGTTAGGCTTCGGCAATTGTGGATGGCGTAGGCCAGCGGGCAGCCGTCGCCGCTCACCTGTAGTATGGCGGGGGGGGGGATTACTACGAAGCGGATAGTCGTGGCGAGAGGGGTATACCCAAGTCATACCCAATTAGCAGCAAAGGGGATGCTAGCGACATAAAGGCGGGCAGAGAGCAAGCAGCGTCCTCATTTTTTCGATAGTTCTTCGATAGTTCTTCGATAGTTGTTCGAATTTTGGTCAAAGAACTATTGGAAAAGTAAAGAAGAAGTAAGGGACAACGATTGAGCCTGATACGACTCTGATAGGGCGCAAATAGGGCGCAACCAGACCTGTTCGTCTTTAATCTGACATACATGGAGCAAAAATACTGTTATTTACTCCGCGTCACCCAAAAGAGGTGACGCAAGTTCTATAAATATCAAATTGTCAGCTTTTTATGAAACCACCTATTTTAGACTGTCAAAGTCAAGAAACAGAAAAAGGCTACCCGCGAAGGTAGCCTTAATCGAAATCTCAAATCAGACTATATTCATCAAGCGTTATATTGTTCGATGATACCCTTGTCAACAAGGATACGACCACAATACTCGCAGACGATGATCTTCTTGTGTGTGCAGATGTCCAACTGATGTTGGGGCGGGATACGGTTGAAGCAACCGCCGCAGGCCTCGTCGAAAATACCCACCACGGCCAAACCATTGCGGGCATTTTTACGGATACGTTTGTAAGCAACCAAAAGACGGTCTTCCACCAGTTTCTCACATTCGGCAGAACGCTGAAGCAGTTGTTCCTCCTCCTTTTCTGTACCTTCCACCAGCGAATGCAGCTCGTCCTTCTTGTCCTTCAGTGAAGACTTCAGTTCGGTGAGACGCATCTGAGCCTCAGCCACCTTGACGGCCACTTCATTGTCCTTAGCGGTAATCTCTTTGATGCGTTTCTCTGAAAGTTGGTTATCAAGCTGTTGATACTCAATTTCTTTAGTCAACGAATCGTATTCGCGGTTATTGCGGACATTGTTCTGTTGGTCCTCATATTTCTTGATCAAGGCTTCGGTTTCCTTAATTTTGATCTTATAATCAGAGATGTCTTTCTGATGTTTCTTGCTTTCCTCCTTGAAATTGGCAATACGGGTCTCCAAACCGGCAATTTCGTCCTCCATGTCCTGGATTTCGAGCGGAAGGTTACCACGGTAGGCGCGAATCTCATCAATCTTAGAGTCGACCTGTTGCAAGGTATAGAGAGCAACCAGTTTTTGTTCCACGCTCACTTCAACGGGGTCTTCCACTGGCTTGGGAGCCTCTTTCTTTACGGTGGGAGCCTCCTCTTGAGGAGCGGTAACTTCCTCATTCACCTCAACTTCAGTCGTAACTTTTGCCGTTTTCTTTGTCGTCTTCTTGTCTTTCTTTTCGTCGGCAGCTTCTTCATTCACCACTGGAGCTTCGTTTTCCACTTCGGGATCCGTTTCAGCCTTAGCTGTTTTTTTCGTGGTTTTCTTTGTCTGCTTAACTTCCTTTACCTCAGCAACTTCAGTCACCTCAGCTTCTTCTATGTTTTCTTTCTTAGCCATATTGTGATTACTTATTTTTTACAAAATAATGAACCGAATTTGTCTTCGTTTCAGCAATTTCGGCTGCAAAGGTAGGAAATTTTTTCCGAATCAACTTACATAATAATTCTTTCGTGAATTGTTCGGTCTCAAAATGCCCGCCATCGACAAGGAGAATGTTGCCTTCTGGAACGAAAAAGTCATGGTATTTGATGTCGGCAGTGAGGTAAGCATCTGCACCACAACGCATCGCATCAGCCATAAAAGGAACCCCAGAGCCGCCACAAAGCGCCACTTTTTGGATTTTTTTGCCCGTCAAGGCGGAATGACGTAAACAAGGCACTCCAATTGTATCAGCAACAAGGCTCAGAAAATCAATTTCTTCCATCGCTATTTCAAATTCGCCTACCATGCCTGCCCCACAAAGGTCAGGTTCCGTGGTTAAAGGTTGCAAAATATGCAGATTCTTCAAGCCCAACTTTTCGGCCAAAACACGGCTCACGCCTTGGAAACTGTTATCCAAGTTCGTATGCATGGAAATGATGGAGATGTCGTGCTTGATGGCTTTCATCACAACACGCTCGATATAGGTTTGAGGTGTAAGGTGCTTCAAGCCGTGAAAAATCAGCGGATGATGGCTGATGATGAGGTCGCAGTTTTTGACAACAGCTTCATCAACGAGTTCTTCGGTTACATCCAAGGCAATCAATGCCTTACGGGTCTCTGCATTCAAATCACCGACTTGCAAGCCAGCATTGTCATAGCTCTCCTGCCATTGAAGCGGTGCAATCTCTGTAATGCAGTTCAAAATGTCTTTTACAGTCATAAATTCAAAATTGAGGCTCAAAATTAGGAAAAAATGTCTAATTTTGACCCCTATAATGAGAATTTTACTTCTGCCCATATCGTTTCTATACCATATCGTATTGACAATCAGACACAAGTTGTACGATTGGCATATCTTAAAAGCCACACGATTCGAAAAACCGGTGATTTGTGTGGGCAACCTCAACTTGGGCGGAACGGGAAAAACGCCACATACGGAATACCTCATTTCTCTATTGAAGGACGACTATCACGTCGCGACCTTGAGTCGTGGCTACGGCAGAAAGACCAAAGGCTTCAAATTGGCTGAAAGCATAAGCACCTGCGAAGACTTGGGTGACGAACCATTGCTGTATTTCAGAAAGTTTCCACAGATATTGGTTGCTGTGGACGAGGACCGTGTGGATGGCACTCGCAAGCTGCTCTGCAGTCCGAACAGCGCAGAAGTTGTCCTCCTCGACGACGCGTTCCAGCATCGCTCCATCAAGGCAGGTTTGAACATCTTATTGACGGAATACCAACATCTTTATTGTGACGACTTCCTCTTCCCTACCGGCACTTTGCGCGATGTGAGGTCAGCTGCCAAGCGTGCGCAAATCATCATCGTCAGCAAATCACCTAAATGCCTAAGGGAAGAAGATAAAAAACGCGTCATCAACAAATTAAAACCTGAAGAAGAACAAAAAGTGTTTTTCTCTTATTTAGAATACAACGAATTGCAGCCTTTGAACGAGAAAGCAAAAACTGTTGCCTCCGAAAATGCCGATTCCGTTTTGGCTTTCTGCGGCATAGCCAACCCAAAGCCGTTTGTCGAAGAATTGAAGGACAACTATAAATCCGTTGATTTTCTGCAATTTGCCGATCATCATACCTATACAAAAGAAGATTTGACAATCATCCTCAAGCACTTTGAAGACCTCAGCGGAGAGAAGAAAATCATCGTCACCACCGAAAAAGATGCTGCACGATTAACAAATTCTCCTTATTTTTGTCAGTTTGAAATTGCGCCGTTATATGTTTTACCCATCAACGTGCGTTTCCATGAAAAAGAGAAGTTTAACGAAGAAATATTGAAATATGTACGAGAGAATTCTTACAACCGTTGGTTACATTAAATTGAAAACCAACGACTTCCAGCCTGAAGTCGGCATAGTGCTAGGCTCTGGATTAGGCGGTTTGGCCAATGGCATCACTGTAGAATACGCCATCCCCTATTCGGACATCCCGAACTTCCCCGTCTCCACAGTGAAAGGTCACCAAGGACAACTGCTTTTTGGCACTATCGCTGGCCGCAAAGTCATCGCCATGCAAGGCCGTTTCCACTATTACGAAGGCTATCCGATGAGCGAAGTCGCCTTCCCTATCCGGATGATGATGCAACTCGGCATCCAGTTCCTCATCCTCAGCAATGCCGCCGGTGGACTCAACCCGACCTTCCACGTAGGTGACATCATGATCATCAATGACCATATCCATGCCATGCCCAATCCGTTGATTGGACCACATGACGAGCGTTTTGGTGAACGTTTCCCCGACATGAGCGAGCCATACGACAAACGACTCATCAAGTTGGCTGATGAAATCGCTTTGGAAAAAGGCATCTGGGTGCAGCACGGCGTATATTGCTCCACTTCTGGCCCAACCTACGAGACGCCTGCTGAATGCCGTTACTTCCGCATCATCGGTGCCGACACCATCGGCATGTCGACCACGCCTGAGGTTATCGTGGCTCGACAAGGCAAGTTGCCCGTCTTTGGTTTATCCATCGTTTCCGACATGGCCAACATCTATGGTTTGGACCACACCATTACCATCACGCACGAGGAAGTCATCAAGGCCGTGAATGCCGTTGAGCCCAAGCTCATCACCCTTATCACCGAGCTCATCCGCCGCAGCGCCGAAATCCAGTTCTGATGGCCATTTATTTCGTCACCGACTTCCATTTGGGCATCCCTTCACTTGAGGACAGCCAAAAGCGCGAGCGCAAGTTGCTGCGCTTCTTGGACATGATTCGTCCCAACTGCGAGGAGCTCTACCTGATGGGCGACCTTTTCGACTTCTGGTTTGAGTATAAGACCGTGATTCCGAGAGGTTTCGTCAGGCTACAAGGCAAGTTGGCTGAGTTTACCGATGCAGGCATTCCGGTCCATTTGTTTATCGGAAACCACGACCTTTGGAGTTTCGGCTACCTGCATGACGAACTTGGTATCGAAATGCATCGCGAGCCAGTTGTCAAGATGATAAAGGACAAGAAGTTTTTCCTTGTCCACGGTGACGGCAGAGGACCGGGCGACAAAGGTTACAAGTTTTTGAAAAAGGTATTTGAATGCAAGTTCAATCAATGGCTATTCAGATGGTTGCACCCCGACATTGGCATTGGTTTGGCTTTGAAATGGTCGCACAACCATCGCTTGAAGAAACTCAAAAACGAGATGGAACGCGGCTATTATGACGATATCCCCAACACCCGCCTTTATCAATATGCCCAAGAGCAAGCCAAGCTTGACCCAAGCATCGATTTCTTCGTCTTTGGCCACCAACACAAGCCCATGCAGTATCAGAGCGGCGACCATGCATTGACAACCGTTGTGGGAAATTGGATTTATGATTTCACTTATGCCGTCTTCGACGGAGAAACAGTTCTTTTAAAACAATTCGACAACTAAATAAACAAATCGAAAATATAACGTGATTATTAAATAAAATATCTATGAAAGTAACAGACAAGTACATTGACGAAAACAAGGATCGTTTCCTTGAGGAATTATTTGAACTTATCAGAATCCCTTCCATCAGTTCCGAATCGGCTCACAAGCATGACATGATTCGTTGTGCCGAGTGCTGGCGCGACAACCTACTGAAAGCTGGTGCCGACAAGGCCGAGGTGATGCCCACCGATGGCAATCCCATCGTCTACGGTGAGAAAATCATCGACCCGAAGCTGCCTACCGTCTTGGTTTACGGTCACTACGACGTGATGCCCGTCGACCCCATTGATCTTTGGCACACCGACCCATTTGAGCCGGTCATCAAAGATGGCAAAATCTGGGCTCGCGGTGCTGACGATGACAAAGGCCAGTCGTTTATGCACGCCAAAGCCTTTGAAACCATGGTGAAAACCAACACTTTGCCTTGCAACGTGAAGTTTATGCTTGAAGGCGAGGAGGAAATCGGATCGGGTAGCCTATCGAAGTGGGTTGTGGATTACAAAGACCTCGTCAAGGCCGACATTATCCTCGTTTCCGACACCTCGATGATTGGCCCTGATGTGCCGAGCATCACCACGGGTTTGAGAGGCCTCGCTTACTGGGAAATCGAAGTCACCGGCCCCAACGCCGACCTGCACTCCGGCCTCTTCGGTGGCAGCGTAGCCAACCCGCTCAACACCCTCTGCGAGATGATTGCCAAATGCATGGATGAAAACAACCACATCACCATCCCGCACTTCTACGACGACGTCATCGAATGCTCTCCCCGCGAACGCGAACTGCTCAACATGGCTCCCTATAACGAGGAAAACTACAAGAACAGTCTCGGTGTGAAGGCTTTGCGTGGCGAGAAAGGCTACACCAAGATCGAGCGCGTCGGCATCCGTCCCACCTTCGACCTCTGCGGTATGTGGGGTGGTTATACTGGCGAAGGTGCCAAGACCGTACTGCCTTCAAAGGCATACGCCAAGCTATCCTGTCGCCTCGTGCCCGACCAAAACAACGAAAAGATTGCCGTATTGGTGAAAGACTACCTTGAGAAGAACGCTCCTGAGTATGTCACCGTGAAAGTCACGCCGTTGCATGGCGGTCAGGCATACGGCTGTCCTGTTGACCTGCCAGCTTACAAAGCCGCCGAAGCTGCTTACATGGACACTTACGGCAAACTGCCCATACCGATGCGTTCGGGCGGCTCGATTCCGATCATCGCCAGATTCGAGGAAGTGTTGGGCATCAAGTCCATCCTCATGGGCTTCGGCCTCGGCGAAGACGCCATCCACTCGCCCAACGAGAACTACCGCCTCGACCACTTCTACAAAGGCATTGAGACGATTATCGCGTTCTATCAGCATTTCGCAAAAGGTGGAGCAATTGCTTAAACGTTTGCAACACATAATAATAAAAAAGGAAGAGTCGATTGGCTCTTCCTTTTTTGCGTATAATATCTTAACTCCACCTATTATTTCGAGAACATCACCTTTTCGCTGTTGAACATGCGGGTCAGGACCCAGACGGCGATGCCCGTGTAGACCACATTGGCGGCCAAGGTAACGATGACAGGTATCCATTTCATCTCGTGGGCAAAGACCGAGGTCATCACCTGGATGGAGTTGTAGAAAGGAATCAAATAGGCCGTCAAGCTTTCGGGCGCGCCGTTCTGGAACATAGGTGTCAAGCCACAGAACATCACCACCAACATGAATGGCGTAATCATGGTGCCAGCGTTCTTTACATCCTTGGCCAGTGCCGACAATATGCTTACGGCCGAGGCCATGATGAGCACCGTGGCAAAGATGATGAGCAACAGCACAACGTAGTCGGCACACGTAAAGTTGAGTCCTAGCTCCACACCTGCCGCATCGGTCGGTATCATCTTGGGCAGCGAAAGCACAATACCGATGAAACTTGAGATACCACTCAATAATGCTATGCAACTCAGCGACACCACCTTGCCCAAGGCCAGCTCGTTTCTTCGCAAAGGAGTTACCAGCAGGGTAGCTATAGTACCGCGCTCCTTCTCGCCAGCGATGGCGCTAGGAGCGATGGCCATCACGCCGCTAAAGAGCAACATCAGGATAAGCATCGGGATGAGTTTCGACAAGATGCTGCCTAACATTTCGTCGCTACTGGCCTTATCGAAGGCAGCCCCCTCTGAGTCTGCGCGATTGATGTCGAAGCGGTTGCTCAGTTGGTCTTCGTAAGCCGTAAGTGAGGTTTCGAGAATATGATAAACACGACTCGAAGCATTATTGGCAGAGTTGTAATAGATTTCCACATTGGGTGCCGCTATACCGCTTTGAGGGTCGTAGGTAGCCACCTTCTCGTCGAATGCTTCAGGGAAGCGCACCAGCACCACGTTGAGGCTCTTATCTTCCAATCTATCTATATCCTCTTGGGAAACAGCTTGTTGAGATACAGCGGTAGCAGGAATGGCATCAATCAGCGGTGCCACACTAGCTGGCAGATTCTCCACGCACAAGGTTACCAGTTCGTTGGTTCCTTCGGTGGCCATCTTTTTCATGGCCATGCCCATGAAGCTGTAGATGAGATAAATCAGCAGGCCTGGCATGATGACCGTGGTGAACAGCATCTGTCGGTCGCCAAAGAACCGGGCAAACTCTTTCTTGATGATGGTCAATGTGTTGCTTTTCATTCTTCACCTCCTTTCACTTCTTTGTATATTTCGAAGAAACAGTCTTCCATCGTCATGCCATTGCAAACTTCGTCAAGGGAGCCACAGGCTATCAAGCGGCCATCGATGATGATGCCTACACGATCACAGAGACGCTCCACCAAACTGAAAATATGCGTACTGAGGATGATGGTCTTGCCTTCATCGCGTAATTCTTGCAAATAATCAGTAACAATGCGAGCGGTCAATACGTCAAGTCCGTTGGTAGGCTCATCGAAGATGATGATATCGGGATTGTGTACCAACGAAATGACTAACGAAAGTTTCTGCTTCATGCCAGTGGAAAGGTTGGCCACCTTCACTTCAGCGAACTTATTGATGCCGAAACGCTCAAACATCTTGGTTTTGCGCTGGGCAATCACTTCCGGGGATATGCCGTAAAGCTGCGAGAAAAAGTCAAACAAGTAATTCGGTGTGAAGAAGTCTTCCAGTTTCAATTCCGAGGTCAGGAAACCGATTTTGGCACGCACTTGTTCGGGCTGGCTCACGATGGAGCAACCGTCTACGAAAGCATCGCCACTATCGGGAACGATAAGTGTAGCGAGCATACGCAAAGTGGTGGTCTTACCAGCACCGTTGGGACCAAGTAAGCCAAAAATTTCACCCTTGTTGGCAGTAAACGAGAGGTTATCGACTGCAACGATTTCTTTGCGGTCGGTCCTTTCAATCTGTTGTTGTTTGCGCGAGAGTCGGAAAGTTTTGCTCAGGCCCTCTACGCGAAGAATCTCATTCATAGGACTCATTCTTTGATAATCTGCTTGTATTTCAATTTAGTCACAGCACCGAACTTACCCAGTTCCTTTTTGTCGATTTGCTTTTCGTTGCCCGACATCATAATGACCACAGGGCGGTTTTTGATCATACGGTTGTAGAAACTCTGCACATCGTCGAAACTGGCATTGCGGATGAGTTCCGTCACCTCGCCACGCGGGTCGTGATCATAGCCTTTTTTTATCCAGTTTTGTACGACCGAGGGCATGTCACGGAATCCGACATATTCGCTCGAACGTGATTTCAGCAAGGCTTCTTTGGAAGCGTTGAACTTCTCCATACGCACTGGCATGTTGACAATCAAATCCTTAAACGCAGTCATGCCGTCCAAGGTCTTGTCGGACTGCGTACCGAGGAAACCAAAGAGCTGACCTGGTTTGCGCTGCAAATAGTCATACCGATAGTTAGCGTAAGCGGTATAACCCAAAGAGCGGAACTCTCTGATCTCCTGAAAAACAATGGAGTACATATCCGTTCCGAAATACTTGCTAAACAGCGAAGCCATCGCCTCGTCTTTGGCGCTCAACTTCTCACCTGGTACATGGAAATAGATATTGCTTTGGCGGAAATTCTTGTTGGAAGCGATAAACACCTGAGGCTCAGTATACTTTTTCTCCACGCGAATCTTCTCCTGCCCCCTAATGGCATTCGACTTCACCAATTTGTTGTTTTTCAGTATACTCACTAGCATTTCTGGTTGGGTATTGCCACTATACAACACGTAACCATCATATTTCAAAGCTTCAGCTACTTCTGCAAGCAATTCCTCTCCGCTTCTCTTTTTCCATTCCTTCAAAGTGGCATGGTTCAAGAAGGTTGACTGGTCGCCATACATGGCATACTCGCGGACCGCCTGCGCCCATGTTGAAGCATCTTCACGTAGCGCGCTGAGGTCGGTCTTTTCGCCATCCACCATGGTCTTTATGTATTTCTCCTCATTGGAAGGATTCTGCATCTTACTGTTGCACAAAGCCATAACATTGTTGAGGTCTTTCTCAAAACCCGTCATGTGTACTGTAAACTGGTTATCAGAGCTGTAGAAGTCAACCGTGGCACCCAACTTTTGCAATTGAAGCGCATACGCTTCCGGCGATTGTGTCTTAGTGCCCTGCATTTGCAAATAAGACACTGCTCGACCCAAGTCGGGGTCGTTGGCAGAACCATAGTTGAACACAACCTTCAGGTCAAAGATATCGTTACGTGGGTTGGCCGTCGAGTAGAGTTTGAAACCATCGTTGACCTCGGTAATCACTACATCCTCGCCAAATTTGACCACCTGAGCCTCTACTTCGGGCACCTTTTGTGCCTCGATAGCCTTGGCAAAATCAGACTTGGCCTCAGTATTCTTGGCCTCAATGGGTTTCCAATTGGGTTTGTCGACTTTATCCTTAGCCGGGAAGCCCATCTTGGAGCGCACATCCAAATAGTCGTTGCCGAAATACTTGTTGGCAATGGCCACCACTTCAGCCTTGGTTATATTCTTCAGGCGTTCCGTCTCGGCCAAGTACTCCTCGTATGTCTGTCCTGTGGTTTCCAGCTCTAAAAAAAGACTCGACAATCTTCCAAAACTCTCTGTGGCTTTCAAGCGTTCCGTCAGCATGCTCATGCGCATGGCCTCGAAGAGGTCGTCACTGAACTCGCCTTTCTTCAATCGGTCGAGGCAGTCAAAGATGAGATTCTCAGCGCTTTCGTGCGACTGTCCCAACAATTTGGGGATGTAAATCATTACATTGCCGCCATAATCTTCCAAAGAGAGCGGCAGCAAGATGGCAGCCATAATATCACCGTCTTTCATCAGTTTGTCCATCAGGCCTGTTTCGCCATTGGCAAAAATGGAGCAAGCGAGGGACAAAGGAAGCACGTCGGGGTCCGAGTTTTTAACGCCAGGGAACACCAACGCACCCATTTTAACAGGTGTCATTCTGACTTCCTTCACCATCGGGCCATCGAACTTAGGCAAGGTATAAGTGGGTTCTTTTGGCAATTTGCCACTGCGCCATGTGCCAAACTTCTCGGCCACCATAGGCTCGGTTTCATCAATATCGAAGTCACCGACAAGGATAAGAGTCATGTTGTTGGCCACATAATACGTGTTGTAGAACTCACGCATCTTGCTGGTCTGCGGGTTTTTCAGGTGTTCGGTATAGCCGATGACGGGACGACCGTAGGGATGCTCACCAAAAACCTCTTTGAAGAGATACTCCTGGAAGGCTGAACCGGGGTTATCGCCATACATGTTCTTCTCCTCGTAAACCGTCTCCAGCTCTGACTGGAAAAGACGGAACACGGGGTTGCGGAAACGCTCCACATACACATCCATCCACTTGGAGAGTTGGTTCGACGGGAAGGTGTTGAAATACATGGTTTGGTCGTAGGATGTACCCGCATTCAGTCCTTTGCCACCCATCTGTGTAAGGATAACGTCCACCTCATTCGGGATGGCGTAGTCTGCCGACTTCTGCGACAAGGCATTGATTTTCTGTTGGATGGCTTGCCTTTCAACCACATCAGAAGTTTCGTGCAAACGGTCATACATCAGGTCGATGCTGTCCAGATACACTTTCTCGGCCTCCCAATTGGTCGTACCAATCTTATCCGTTCCCTTGAACATAATATGTTCAAAGTAATGTGCCATACCTGTGGCGTCTACAGGGTCGTTCTTGCTGCCTACATGAACATAGACTGCACCGTAAATCTCGGGCTGCGAATGGTCTTCACACATCACCACCTTCAAGCCATTGTCCAAATGGATGGTTTTGGTTTTCAGGTCGCTCTGCTGGGCAAATGCAAATGTAGTTCCTAATACAAGCAGGAACAGAATCAATTGTTTTTTCATTTTTCTTATATTTTATTGTTATTCGATTCCAAACATGTTTTTATACTGTTCAACGATATAGGCATCCACCCAATCGTAATACCTCTGCATTGCTTTGGCATCCTGTGACTTCCGATAGCGGATTAAGGCTTCCTCGCCAAGTTGCATCACCTCGTTTTCAATCGGGAGGATGCGTTGCAAGATGCCCGTCCCCTTTTTGTTCATCAGCTTGGAGAGGTCGCCATAGAACTCCACATTGCCGCGTTCGAGCGAAAACACGCGCTCTTTCAGTTTCAAACCCATCTCGTTCAGTCGAGAATGGCCTGTTCCATCATCCGTGACGATGGCAGGCAAACTCCCAGAAGTGGTAAGCACCAATGGCATGGCAATGGTAGTCAAAGGCCAGCCCATGATTGTCCAACTGACCGTATTGAGTGGAGACTCATCGGGTCTGACACCTTGCACCAACACCACAGAAGCCGTAGAATAACGGGCAATGTAGTCATGGAACGAGACGTAGCGTGTTTCTTCTTCGGCCTCAGGCATGAAATCATGCATGTCGAGTTTGGTCACACCGTGTTTCAGATAACGCGAAATATGGGTAATCAGATAGTCGTGCTCCAAATTGTCTTCCTTGCAAGCCTCAGCCATGAAATCGGTGATGGCCTGATAGCGTTCCACGCCCTGGTCCAGCTTATGATTGCCCGTAGTACCGAAATTGGTGCGCATAAGATAACCGTCAGGCGCAACTTTAGGGTCGTTTACGTCGAACTTCACATAATCGTAGTTGCCCGTTTCATAATAAGCGCAACCGCCTTTGGCGTCAAGCACAGCAAAATTTGAGTTGACCTCCCGAGGTTTCTTTATCGTGTCCAGCAGACGCTCAAAATCTTCCAAAGTGGCACATAATTCCAGAGCCTTACGGATAAAGATGCCATCACCATCGGTGTCGCCACCATCGCCATTCAAGTTATAAGCAGCGGTATTGATGATGCCAAATCCAGCTTCGTTATGACCACCCCAAACATCATTAGGCTTCGTATCCTCAGCGTTCACAAGGCCAAGATAACGATACCGCTGACCTTGGACTACAATCATCATATTGTGCAAACTCTTCGAATCGCGATGCTTGAAAATCATCGGGCGACCGTCCTTGGTGACCCTACCAGAAACAATGACCGAGGTACAAGCCCTGACAGGCTGCACCTCGGTCATCATGACTGCCACCAATGCAAGAGCCAAAACCAGCTTCTTCATGGCAGATTAATTAGTCTATAACATGCTGATAATAAGTTCCTTCCTTGAAGTTCTTAATACCATCCTTCAGGAAATTCACAAAAGCATCCTTGTCCAAATCGTATGCACGCGGCTTCATCAGCAGATTGCCATTGTGGTCCATGAGGCAGTAATAAGGCTGTGCATTGGTGCCGAACTTCGAGATTTGGAAGTCAGCATACTTGCGGCCGATGGTCTTCTTTTCCTTGCCATCGTAGGTCGAGGTGTACCACTCGTTCTCAGGCAAGGCCGTCTTATCGTCGACATACAAGGCACAGATGACAAAGTCGTGGCGCAGCATGTCTTTCACACGCGGGTCGCTCCACACGTTGGCTTCCATCTCACGGCAGTTGACGCAGCCGTGACCCGTGAAGTCGATGAAAATCGGCTTGTTGGTGGCTTTCGCGGCGGCCAAAGCTTGGTCGTAGTCGAAATAGCCTTTCAGGTTATGGGCCAAATGGAAGAGGTCGGCATATTTGGGTTCTTCATTGAACTCACCAACGGCCACTGCTTCCGTCTGACCTTGCGGCGCCACAGCCATATTGGCGAACTTGGCATCCACATAGTCAATCACTTTTTCGCTGTTCTCTTCGATGATACGATTCAAGTCGAAATCGAGGGTTTGCTTGGGCGGCAGATAACCCGAGAGGGCCTTCAACGGAGCGCCCCACATGCCAGGGATCATATAAACCACGAAGGTCAGGTCGATGATGATGAGCACCAGACGGAACACGCCCAACTCCTTGACTTCCTTCTCGTCCTTGAAACGAATCTTGCCCATGAGATAGAGGCCAAGCAAGGTGAAGCACACAATCCAAATGCCAAGGTAAACCTCACGATCGAGCAGATGCCAGTGGTAGGTTTGGTCGGCCACACTGAGGAACTTGAATCCCAAGGCGACTTCGATGAAACCTAATACGACCTTAACGGAAGTGAGCCAGCCACCACTCTTAGGCAGACGCTGCAACAGGTTCGGGAAGAACGCAAATAAAGCAAACGGAAGGGCAAAGGCCACGGCGAAAGCAAACATCGTCACGATAGGAGCCCAGAACTCGCCCGAGGTCGACTTGATGAGCACCGTGCCCACGATAGGACCTGTGCAAGCAAACGACACCAACACCAAGGTCAAGGCCATGAAGAAGATACCGCCAAGGTTTTTGGTGCTTTGCTTGCTGTCGCTCTTGTTCACCATATTGCTGCCCAATGTGATTTCGAATGCTCCGAAGAACGAAGCCGCGAAAATCATGAACACGAGGAAGAAGATGATGTTCGGCAGCCAGTGCGTGGCCAGCCAGTTGAAGATGTCGGCCGTAACGCTGTTGCCACCCACGAGCCAGGTCACCAAGATGATGATGGCAATAGGCAGGGTGTAGAGCAACACGATGAAAAGGAAATACATGAAAGCCTTGAAACGACCCTGTGCCTTGGTTTCGCCCTCACCGTGCATGAAGAACGAAACGGTCATGGGGATCATGGGGAACACGCAAGGCGTCAAGATGGCCGCAAAGCCCCAAAGGATGGCTTCGAGAATCATACCCCAGATGTTAGACTTCTTGCCAGCAGTGGTTTCTGGCTCAGCGGCCTCAATCACAGCGGGTTCGCCGTAGGTAAGATCAACGTCCTCGGTCAAGGAGACACATTGACCGTTTTTGCAAGCCTGATAGTTGATTTCGCCCGTGATGGGGAAACCACCGTCCTTCAGTTTGCGGAAAGTCTGGGCAAACGAAGCCGTGCCAGCAAACTGTTTGTACTCCACTTCAAAGATGTCGTCGTAATACATCGGCACATCCGTAAGGTCGCGGGCCTCGCCCACCGCCTCAAAGAACTCGGAAGTCTTGATGTCGAACACTGTAGGTAATGGTCCCAAGTCAGGCATCTTGGTGGAATAAATGTGATACTCGGGGTCGATTGTAGCCGTGGCAACAATATCGAACTCATTTTCGTTGAGGTCTTGGATAGCGACAGACCACTTAACTGGGTCGATGATTTGCGCACGGACCTCCATAGGGACGATGGCGGCGAAGGCCATCAACAGGAAGAGAAATAGTTTCTTCATATAAGTTAATTATTTAATTTTCAGTGAATTAATTAATTGCTTTTTCGAT
This sequence comes from Bacteroidales bacterium, assembly GCA_017508895.1. The sequence goes on along the minus strand of JAFWRA010000158.1, from coordinate 7,440 downwards.
TCTATACAACACTTTACCTTCCCGCTCAATACTCTCAATTAAATCCTCATTTCGAAGCATAGAGTAAAGACTTAGATCAACAAAATATGGCAGATACAAATCATCAATCTTAGCGTCAAGGAGAGCCAATTGAAGATAAGTCAAATTACTGCCTTTCAATGTAATATCTATATCCGAAGCCACTTTGTTCGTACCTCTTGCACGTGAACCATAGATAATAGCTTCCTCGACTTCGGGAATCGAAGCCAAAGTCTCACGCAAGGCGCTGATCTCATTATCTTTAAGTCCAAACTCCATCATTTACTCAGATTGGGTGAACAAATCGGCAGATTTATAACCAGACAGATTGTTCATTCTTTCATAATAACGCACAAACGCTTGAAAATAAACATCTTTTACACGCACTATAACATCAGCAGCTGTATCTTCATCATAGTTATGTGAAGTATCATTTCTGCGTTTTATCATTTCCATCCAAACATCACTATCCTCAATCAACTTATTTTCGAAAGCCCACCGGACTGCATCTCTTGAGCCCATGATTTCCTTGTCTGTACCTTGATAATCCGCATAACTTTTCATCAGCTTCCAAGCCAATTCGAAGGTAAACTCAAACCGCTGAATCAAGCCATCAGCCTCAAAATCATTTAATTGCCGAACCTTCATTACATTGACCACCTCTGCCAAACGGCTCAAAGCCTTTCGGTAGCTATTCAGTTTCTGTTCCCATCTCGGCAAAGTGTTATCCATTACAGTATATTTAATCTGCAAAAATAGAAAAATTATCTATCTACCTGAGTCTGTTTGCAAAGAAATATAGTTTTTGTTGAAATCGTAACCTTATATCGCTCATCAATGCGATATCCGACCACCCAAAGGATGTTGCCATCAGCGGAAACCAAGAGCCAAACATTCCGTTTTTGCCATTCCGTAAATTTCTGATCCACAAAGAAATCACTTAACAGTTTGGAGCCTTTCATACCCAATGGATGAAAACGGTCGCCGTGGCGCCAACGGCGCAAGGTTAAGGGAAACTTCAGTTTGTTGAAATCCAGTTGCGCTACATTGGGGGACTTGTCGATGACGAAATCGGGAGTTTTCTCCAACTTGGCAAAACAAAGATGGACAGGAGAAAGAATTTCCTCCTCTCCTATTTCGATTTGGATTTCCTCATTTGAATCTCCCTTAATTTCAAAAAGTTGCAATTCATCTCTACCGATAACCAATCGATGCGTTGCTGAGCAATATTGATTTCCGACACCCGTTCCAATGGCATCATAAATGAAGTGGCATTGGTCGGTGTTAAAACCATATTCTCTTAACCATTCAAACAATAATTGGAATGCTGAATGAGGAATGCTGAATGCTGAATGAGGAATGCTTTGGATTTCACCGTTACACTTGATGATTTGATGCAACTTCTCTTGCAGCAATTCTCTGTATAGTCCATTCTCCGAAGCAAGATGCTCCAAAGACTTATACAAGCCTTGACGTGCTTCAGGAAGCAACTCATCAAACGCAGGTAGTAATTGATTACGGATTTTGTTTCGGAGATACACCGACTCTGCATTGGTATGGTCTTCCCGCCAAACGATATGATTCTCAACAGCATACTTTCGAATTTGTTCACGCGAAGCCCACAACAATGGACGAATGATCACGCCATTTTGTGGCTTCATGCCTTTCAGCCCGTTGAGGCCTGCGCCGCGCAACAGGTTGATGAAAAAAGTCTCGGCTTGGTCGTCGGCATGGTGGGCTACACCGATTTTGTCATAACCCAACTGCTGTCTCAACTGCTCAAACCAGACATATCGCAAATCTCGGGCAGCCATCTCAATGGAGATGCCAAATTTAGCGGCATATTTTTCGGTCTCAAAATGCTTCACAAAGCATTGAATTCCACACTTTTCAGCAAACTTGCGAACAAATTTCTCATCGCCATCAGATTCCTCGCCGCGCAAATGGAAATTGCAATGCGCCGCGACAAACTCCACCTTGGCTTTCAGCAACAAATCCGCCAGAACCATGGAATCGATGCCGCCGCTGAGGGCAAGAATAATCTTTTCGCCCTCGACAATCAAGTTATACCTATTAATATATGCCTGAAACTGCTCGAGCATGGTCATTTCTTTTTCTTCACCGAAAAACCAAATCCGCCGATCTTCTCACCAAGGCCGTAATATTTGCCGTGGGAATAGGCCAAAGGCTTGGCGTGGTTGAGTTGGAACGCGCCCGTGCCCTTGTCGATGAGTTTTTCTTCCGCATTGACGGCCACCACCTCGGCGATGAACATATCATGTGAGCCCAATTCCTTCACCTCCACCACCTTGCACTCGATGCTCAACGGTGATTCGGCAATCAAAGGGGCCTTTACGATTTGGGCAGGCTCGGTGTGCAAGTGCATCTGCTTGAACTTGTTGTAGTCACGGCCTGAGCGCACGCCGCACCAATCCGTGGCAGCGGCCAATTCCTCCGTCGTCAAGTTGATGACGAACTCCTTGTTTTTCATGATGAGTTCGTGCGAGTGGCGTTCCTTGCGGACGGAGATGTAGCACATGGGCGGGTCGGAGCAAATCGTTCCCGTCCAGCCGATGGTGATAATATTGTAGTTTTCCTCGCAGTCGCCGCAGGTGACCATCACGGCGGGCAAGGGATAAATCAGGGTTCCAGGTTTGAAGGGGATTTTCATATCAGTTAGGAGTTGATAGTTAGGAGTTAGGAGTGAAAACTTACTATGGTGCAAAAATAATGGTTTGCTCGACGCTATCCAAAAAACGCCCGATGCACATCATGCTCAATTCATTTTCCGACAAGAGCTTCGATTCCGTGTTGTTTGGTCATTTTGAACAGCTCGTTCTCAAAAGCATAATAGTTATCTCTATTTGATTCTTGTTTCTCAAACAATGAGAAAACGGGTGGTGACAGGCGCAAATCCGAGCCTTCCTTCGGAACAATTCTAGAACTAATGCCATAATTATAGAACTTTTCTATATCTGTCCACCTGATTAACCGATACTCCGGAACAAGTTTCGAACCAGACAACCTCCTCTGTTCCAATCCAAGGTCGGACAGCTTAATATTGACTTTGGCTTCTGCAAGTTTATGAGCCAACAAGAACATTATGAAGAAACCAACAATCCATAAGACAGCAATCATCCATTCATTGTTCAAAGAGCGGACAAAACCTAACGGTATTATCATTGCGACAACAAACAAATAAAACACTTTTTCTAATGGACAAATTATAAATGTGTATCCGTCTGGATTAGGGACAAATTCCTTTTCGTTTTTTTTCTGTTCTTCGTTCATGGGTGATTGTTTTACGATTGCAAAAATAATAAACTTAAACCATATTCTCTCGCAAAATCTCCTCCAGTTGCCCAATATAATAAAACGGCACATTGATCAACCGATAAGGCCGCCTTTCTGGTTCGGGAGTGAAAGTGTCCTGAACGCTGAACTCACCACTCCAGAAACGCACAGCCGTAACGTGTCGGTCGGCCGTATTGACAAAACTATGCAGCGACCGAAGATGCGAATGAAGCCCCGTCTTCACTTCGATTGGGATGATCTGCGCGTTCTGCTGCCAAATGAAGTCAATCTCCGCCGTGGTACCTTTCTTGTCGCGCACCCAATAATACTGCTTCTCTTGGAACTTGTTATCCAACAACACCCGAAGTTCTTGTGCCACAATCTGTTCGGCAGCACGACCACGCCAAGTGTCAAGCAAGTCCTTGTTTTGAAGGTATTCTATTTGTATGTCGGCCACAAAATTGGTAATGCCACTATCCACCATGATGAGTTTAGGGGCACGACGCAATGCTGGGATGGCTGGCGCAGAAGTCGTGGTAATGGGATAGTCTAATGACAGGATATAAGCCCTTTCAAGACAATCCATTGCATCGTGAATCTGCTTGCTGGTATAACTGCTATTGCCAAAATTATTCATAGCAATGGCTTCGGCAGCCGAAAACCAAGCCGTTTCCAACAAATGGCGGATAACGCGCACCTGTTCATTGTTTTTGGCATATCGCTCCACATCCTCATTGTATCCTTTCAGCAAAGAATTGAAAATCGGTGAAAGTCGCTCAATGTCATGGTATTGCACATAATTGGAAACCACTTCGGGCATACCGCCAATGAGCGCGTATTGATTAAAATGGCCAATCATTTTTGGGTGCATCACCGCCGACACCTTTAACTGCCGAACCATCTCGCACCAAGCCTCGCCCTCAACTGCGTTGAGGTATTCCATGAACGAGAACGGGCGCAAGTTCAGGTATTCCACTCGCGCCACTGGAAACGAAACGCGCTGTTTGAGCAGACTTTGCAGCCGACTACCCGCCGTAACGACATACAACCAAGGCATTTTCTCATAGAAATAGCGCAACAAGGCCACGGCCTGCGGCACTTCCTGAATTTCGTCGATGAAGAGTAACATACGCTTGTCCTTGTCGGAAACGACATGGTTGCGCAAACACAAAAACTGCCAGATTTCAAGCACATCGTCAGTTCGAGTGAAGATTTCGGCATCCTCCGACAACTCAAGATTGACCTCAATGAAAATGTCGAATTCCTTGCCAAATTCCCTCACAAGAGTGCTCTTCCCCACCTGCCTTGCCCCTCGAATAACAAGAGGTTTGTGGGGACTTCTTTCGCTCCATTGGCGCATCTGTTTTATGGCTATCCGATTAAACATTGTATATCTATTTGTTTTTCAGACTGCAAAGATACATATTTTCCCAATTCATAGGCAATAATAAGCAAAATTTTTCCTAATTCATAGGCAAGAATTACTAAAACTTGCACAATTCATAGGCAAAAATAGGTCAAAATTTGCCAGATTCATAGGCAAGAACTTTTTTTCAGACAAAAAAAATCCCGCCCAAACGAGCGGGATTTTTCAGTTTTTAAGGTCGGCCAGTCGATGCCTTTTATCAGTCGGCCCTTCGACAAGCTCAAGGACCTTGGCTTATTCAATCGTCCAAGTCGAGCCGCTGTTGAGCAGGTCGTCCATGTTCTTGATCTTCGAGTTGGCCTTCTCGTTTTCAATGACTTCCAAGAGGCTGTCGTTAAAGGTCGGGGCTTTCACGTCGCGGATGACGCCGATGGCCACGGGGAAATGAGGCGGCATCATGTGTGCCAGCATCATGTGGATACCCGTGTCCTCGGTGGTCTTGTCGTGGACGAGGATGTCCTTCTCGGTGATGCCGTTTTCACCAATGGTGACGACTTCGAGATGGTTGTCCTTCAGCATGATACCCTTGTCGCGGTTCTTGCCGAAAATCAAGGGCTGGCCGTGTACGCACTTCACTTGCATGTCGTCGCGGACGTCCTTGCCGGTGATGTTTTCGTGAACGCCATTCGAGAAAATCATGCAGTTTTGCAGGACTTCGGTCACGGCGATACCATCGTGCTTGTACGACTCCATGAAGATTTCGCTCAGTTCCTTCGGGTTGATGTCAACGCCACGGGCGAAGAAAGTGGCCTTGGCGCCGATGGCGAGTTCGCCAGGATTGAACGGGTCTTCGTAAGTACCTTGCGGCGAAGTCTTGGTCTTCGTGCCACGGAAGGTACAGGGCGAGAACTGACCCTTGGTCATACCGTAGATACGGTTGTTGAACAGGATCAGGTTGATGTCGATGTTACGACGGCAGGCGTGGATGAAGTGGTTGCCACCGATGGCGGTGCAGTCGCCATCGCCGGTGATCATCCACACACTGAGGTTCGGATTGGCCAGCTTCACGCCAGTGGCGGCAGCGGCGGCACGACCGTGGATGCTATGGAAACCGTAAGTGTTCATGTAGTAGGGGAAGCGCGAGGAGCAGCCGATGCCGCTGACGACAACGATGTCTTCCTTCTTCTTACCCAACTTCGGGAAAATGTCTTGAACGGCCTTCAAGATGGCGTGGTCGCCACAACCAGGGCACCATTTCACCACCTGATCGCTTGCAAAATCTTCTTTGGTCAGCATGACCTCTTGTTCGATATTCTGATTTTCCATAGTCGTATTATTTTAAAAGGTCGTTAAACTTAGCCTCAAGCTCGCCGAGGGTGAACGGCAGGCCTTGCACCTTATTATATTGTTCGCTCTTGTATTCCGGGAAGTTCATGCGCAGGTACTTGGCAAACTGGCCGCGGTTGATTTCGCAAACCACGATCTTCTTGTGACCTTGCAGCACTTCCTCGGTGTTGCGCGGCAACGGCATGATGTAGTCGAAGTGGGCATGGGCGATGCTCTTGCCTTCTTCCATCAGCTTCTCGACAGCCGTGCGGACGGTGCCGAAGGTGCCGCCCCAGCTCACCACGAGCAGGTCGGCGTTCTTGTCGCCGTAGATTTCTTGCAGCGGGATGTCGTTGGCCACGCGGTTGATCTTCTCCTCGCGGAGTTCGGTCATAATCTGGTGGTTCTCAGGATTGGTCGACAGGTTGCCCTTGCCGTTTTCCTTTTCCAGACCGCCCACGCGGTGACGCAAACCAGGTGTGCCCGGAATAGCCCATTCGCGGCGGAGCCATTTCTCGTCGCGGCGATAAGGCATATAGTTCGGGTCGTCGGCCTTGGCCAAAGGAGGCGTGATGGTCGGCAGGTCGGCCATGCGAGGAATACGGAACACCTCGGAGCCGTTGCCCAACGAACCGTCGCTAAGCATGATGACGGGAGTCATGTGCTCCATGGCGATACGGGCGGCTTCGAAAGCGGTGTAGAAGCAACCGGCAGAGCTACGGGCAGCGATGACCACGAGCGGAGCGTCACCATTACGGCCATAGAGGGCCTGCATCAGGTCGCTTTGTTCCATCTTGGTCGGCAGACCCGTGGAAGGACCGCCACGCTGCACGTCGATGACGACGAGCGGCAGTTCGGTCATCACGGCCAGACCCAAGGCTTCGCTCTTCAGCGAGAGGCCAGGGCCAGAGGTCGTCGTCACGGCCATGCAGCCCGTGTAGGCGGCGCCGATCGACGACATGATGCCGGCGATTTCGTCTTCAGCCTGATAGGCCTTGACGTTGAGGTTTTTGTATTTGGTCAGCTCAGCCAAAATGTCGGTGGCCGGCGTGATGGGATACGAACCGAGGAACAGCGGGCGACCCGACTTCTCGCTGGCGGCCATCAAACCCCAAGCTGCGGCGGTGTTGCCCGTGATGTTGCGGTACTTGCCCTTTTCGAGGTCGGCGGCTTCCACCTTATAAGTATTGGTGAAAAGCTCCCAAGTGTCGGCGTAGTGGTAACCGGCGTCGAGGACGGTGCGGTTGGCCTTGATCACCTGGTCCTTGCCTTTGAACTTCGTCTCGAAATAACGGTAGACGGTGTCGAGTTCACGGTTGAACAGGTACATCACGATACCGAGGGCGAACATGTTCTTCGATTTCAGCATCGACTTGTTGTCCATGCCAAAGTCCTTCAAGGCCTCTTTGGTGAGTTCCGAGATGGGAGCTTTGACC
>JAFWRA010000017.1 GCA_017508895.1 Bacteroidales bacterium | reverse complement strand
TAGGGATGACTTCAGGCTCATACCATGGATCTGCTGGTGCCCTTACTCCCGACAACTACCTTGTTACGCCTAAAGTGAACTTGGTTCAGGGCAGCACCTTCAGCTTCTGGGCTTGCGCCCAGGATGCCGATTATCCCGCCGAGCACTTTGGCGTGTATGTGTCCGACAACGGCACGAGCGGCTGGACGATGGTTCAGGAGTGGACGATGACCGCCAAAGGCGCGAGTGGCAACAAAGGCAATGGCCGCGACGGCAACACCCGTGACATAGGCAACTGGTATCAATATACCGTCGACCTGAGCGCCTACGCCGGAGAGAAGTACATCGCCATCCGTCACTTCAATTGCAGCGACGAGTTCTTTTTGGAAGTCGACGATATACTGCTGACCGTCAACAGATGATGAGCCTTGCTTTTACGGATTAGCAGTTCGCAAGCGTCCCGCTTGCCATTCGCAATTCCCGCATGAAAATCGTAGAGACGTCACATCATGGTGTGGCGTCTCTACGTGTTTTTTATGTGTGTGGCTGTAGACCCGCTTCGCGCTTCCCAAGATTGACTTCGTCGAAATCTCCGATTCGGCGAAGCCAATCTACGATTTCTGCGGGTTTTGCGTGAGAAATAACCAGAATCCAATTATTTGTATTACTTTTGCACCATAATTAAAAGCAACAGTAAGACAATGGAAGCCACAATTCAAAGAAAACAAACCTCATTCCGGCTGAGGACGGACCTCTTGGAGTTCATGAAAAAAGATGCCCAAAGAGAGAACAGGACGCTCAACAACTTCTTGGAGAGCCTGTTATTGGACTATTACTACAACGAGCCTAACGAAGTCACCAAGGCCGCGATAGAGGAAGCGATGTCGGGACGTAACAGGAATAAGGTTTACGATAGCGTGGATGAGATGTTTGCAGATCTTCTTAATGATGATGAGGAATGAAGACACTGCAACCTACTACGCAATACCGCAAGGATTTGAAGCGCTATAAGCATAAGGCTAAGAAATTGGCCGAACTTCACTCGCTGCTTATGCTCTTGCAAAACGAGCAGCCCATCCCCGCCGAATACCTTCCTCATCCACTTCACGGCAGATACAACGGCTGCATAGAATGTCACATCCAGGGCGATTTCCTTCTCATCTGGTTTGACCCGAAAAGCAACATCATCGAATTGGTCAGGTTAGGCACACACTCGGAATTGTTCGGGAAACAGTGATAACGTAGCCGCATTTTTTGTTGCAGGGGTTCCCGTCCTTGCGGTGGCCGGGCAGGGGCAGGGGCAGGGGTTCCCGTCCTTGCGGACTTCACCCCTGCTTAATCTCCGCCGTCACTCCGTGACTTCTAAGATAGGGACTGTAGACCCGCTTCGCGCTTCCCATAATTCCGCGTATTCTGCGTGAGAAATAACCCAAAAACAAAAATCATCATGCCTCATAGCCAAACCGCTTCAGCTCGGCCTCGTTGTCGCGCCAGTCCTTGTCGACTTTGACGAACAGTTCCAGGAAGATTTTCTTTCCCGTAAACTCCTCAATGTCAGCGCGGGCCTGCATGCCGAGCTTCTTGATGGCGCTGCCGCCCTTGCCGATGATGATGGCTTTCTGCGATTCGCGGGCCACATAGATGATGCTGCGGATGTGGATGCGGTGTTCGCTCTCCTCGTAGCTTTCCACTTCAACTTGCACGGAATAAGGGATTTCCTGTTGGTAGTTGAGTAAAATCTTCTCGCGGATGATCTCGGTGATGAAGAAGCGCATCGAGCGGTCGGTGAGCTCGTCTTTGGGGAAATAGGGCGGGCATTCGGGCAGTTTTTCCAAGATTTGTTTGAAGATAAACTCCACGTTGGCGTTGTATTGTGCCGAAAGCGGGAATACGGTGGCGTTGGGCAAGGTCTCGCGCCATTGCTCCACGGCTTGTTCCACCTGTTCCTGTGTGGAAAGGTCGATCTTGTTGATGAGCACGAAGACAGGGATGTCGGTCGTCTTCAGCCTTTCTACGGTCTTTTCTTCGACTTTCTTGTCGGTGATGTCGACGACGAAAAGGATGAGGTCGGCATCGATGAGGGCCACGTTGACGAACTGGTTCATTACCTCATGCATCTTGTAGGCCGGGTCCTTGATGATGCCGGGGGTGTCGGAGAAGACGATTTGGAAGTCATCACCGTTGACGATGCCCAAAATGCGGTGGCGGGTGGTCTGCGCTTTCGAGGTAATGATGGAGATTTTCTCGCCTACGAGCTGATTCATAAGGGTGGACTTGCCCACATTAGGGCGTCCTATAATGTTGACATAGCCTGCTTTATGCGTCATAATGAAAAATTTTTCCTGTTTTTTGCCTTGCAAAGAAACAAAATTATTATTTTTGCAGCCGATTTCGCGAGCAAAATTTTTTGTTTTGCGAGATTTTATGCACGATGCGGGGTAGAGCAGAGGCAGCTCGTCGGGCTCATAACCCGGAGGTCGGAGGTTCGAATCCTCCCCCCGCTACCAACAAAAAACGGATGGCCGAAGCCATCCGTTTTTTGTTGTTTGTATCGTCAACGTCATTGCATTTTGTTCAAACTGCCGCCGACTGTGGATTCTAATTTGATGGTGCCACTGAATAAGCCGTAGTTCAAGTCGCCATTGCCCGTGCAGGTACCTTCGAGGTTGAGTTGGTTTTCAACAAGGGTTCCAACGATGCTGTAGGTGACATTGATTTCGGGATTGATGGTCATGAGGCCCATATTATATTCGAACGTGAAGACATCGTTGACGGCTTCGAAAACGAGCTTGTTGCCATCGACAGTGCCTTTGCAGGTCATTTCCCTGTCGTTTATTTTGCAGGTGCCCACGACTTCATTCATGTTTTCGCCTCCGGTAAGGTCGAGGATGACAGGCACTTCGCGGTCGGTGAACTCGTCGTGTACGGGTTGCGCTCCAATTCCAGTGATTTCTGCCTCCATCGAACCCGTGGCCAAGGCGTTGCCTTCATAGTGGCCCAAGAACTTGGCATTGGGTTTCTCGTTATAAATGATGTTGAAACTCTTGGAGGCGTTCAGGCCGTTGGCGTCGGTCACGGTGCCGGTGACGGTCACGGTGCCGGTAGCCTCAACGGTGAAGGTAGCTGTGTGGCTGTAGCTCGTCTGATTCTCGATGGCTGCCTGGCTGGAGTTGATTACAGTACCGTTTTGGGTCAGTGTAATCTCGATTTTCGTCAGCTTTTCGCCCGTGGCGTTGAAGCCGACCTTGATGATGTCGCCCGAAAAGATTTGTGTGTTTTCTGTCGCATAACCCGTGTCGGTGATGACGTTGATGGTAGGTGCGACAGGGTCTTTCTTACAACTTGCGAAGAACATCAGGCCGATGCAGCAAGCCAAAAATAAAGTTGATCTCTTCATGATGTTATGAATTTTAAGTTATTGTTTTAATAGTTTTCCGTTTAAGGTACCCGACACTTCGTCGAAAATCTGTTCCTGTCCCATGATTTCCGCAGCGCCCTTGCCTGTAAAGGAGCCGACAATGTTCAAGGTGTCGCTCGCGGCTTTGGATCCCTCCATCTTTAGGTCCAAATTGAATGAGTAATGCTGGTCGGGCTTGTCGATGACGAGGTGGACGGTTCCGAAGTCGGCTTTGTCGGCTGTGGCCGTGCCAGTGGTTTGGTGCGACTCGTTGTCGACGGTCACCGTGGCAGTGATGGCGTTGGTTTCCGTGCCTTTGGCGATGTCCATCTTGATGCTGTCGATGGGGAAGCTCATGTTCGACACCGCGCTGTTGTTCATCGATGTGATGGTGAGCGTGAACTGTCCCATGTAGTTGCCGACATAGTTGGCAGTGTAGTCAACGGGCGTAGGCTCGACGGGTTTCTTCTTGCATGCTGCGAACAGAACTACGAGGCAGCTTAATGCGATGATGAGGGTTTTCTTCATGATTTGATAGGTTTTGTATTGATGTTGATAATTACCAAAGATGATTCGGCTTGCAAAAATAAGACCAAATTGTCATTGATAACGGAATTCCTTCAAAAAATTGTATCTTTGTACCTCATTTTATGCCTATGAAAAGGAAACGGATAGTCCTTTCAGTGTTGATTGCCTTGGTTTTGGGCATCGTGCTGCTGAATATTTTGGGCCCAGTCGCTGGATCAATGCCCTTGTGGATGTCGATTTTGCCGCCTTTGGTGGCCATCGTGATGGCTTTGCTCATCAAGGAGGTGATTTCCTCGCTTTTCGTCGGCATCCTGACGGGCACCTTCCTCATGGCCTATTACGGTGGCGCAAGTCCAGCCGCGGCTTTGGGTGGCGGACTGCTGAGGGTTGTGGATACCTACGTCGTGGGTTCTTTGTTTGATGCCGACCATGTAAAGATTATTGTCTTCACCATGCTCATCGGTGGCATGGTGCGCATCATCACGGCCAATGGCGGCATGCAGGGCGTGGTCAACTGGCTTTCACGTCGCGCTAAAGGCCCGCGTTCCGGACAGCTGATGACCTTCCTCATGGACCTCTGCATCTTCTTCGACGACTATTCCAACACGCTTGTGGTGGGCAACACGATGCGTCCCATCGCCGACAAGCTCAAAGTCTCTCGCGAGAAGTTGGCTTATATCGTCGACTCCACTTCCGCGCCTGTGGTGGCCGTGGCTTTTGTCACCACTTGGATTGGGGCGGAGCTGAGTTATATCCAGGACGGTATCAAGGTCATCGGGTTGGAAACCGCGGCCTATTCGGTGTTTTTCAATTCTTTGGCTTATAGTTTCTATCCTTTCCTCACCTTGGGTTTCGTGTTGATGATCATCCTCAGCAGGCGCGACTTCGGCCCGATGCTGACCGCCGAGCGCAAGGCACGTATGGCTTCGGCCATGGAAACGGAAACATCCAACATGGTGGCAAAGCCTGCCCACATCATCGATGCCTTGATTCCATTGGCGGTGTTGATTTTTGGCACGATTATCGGGCTGATTGTCACGGGCTATGACGCTTCGGTGTGGAATGAAGCTGGGACGGGTTTCTTCCCCAAACTCTCAGAGACCATCGGGGCGGCCAATTCCTATCTGGCTTTGCTTTGGGCATCGTTGTCATCGCTGCTCACGGCCATCGTGATGACCTTGCTGCGGGGCGACATGGAGTTTGGGAAGATTATGGAGGAGATGGTGGAGGGTTTCAAGTCCATGTTCAACGCGGTGCTTATCTTGACGATGGCTTGGTCTATCGCCTTGGTGACCAAGGATATGCACACAGCTGAATTTGTCTCGCATTTGTTGGTGGAATGGTCGCTGTCGCCAGTGGCCGTGCCTGTGTTGACCTTCCTCTTGGCCGCTTTGATTGGCTTCTCGACGGGCACCTCATGGGGCACGATGGCCATCCTCTATCCTTTGATTTTGCCTTCGTCGTGGCTGCTTTGCCAAGAGCAGGGTTTGTCCGTCGATGCTACCATGCCTTTGTTCTACAATGTGGTGGCCTCGGTGTTGGCGGGCTCCGTCATGGGCGACCACTGCAGCCCGATTTCCGACACTACGATAATGAGTTCCCTGGCCTCGAGTTGCAATCACTTGCAGCATGTCAAGACGCAGATGCCATACGCGCTCACCGTGGGTGGTGTGGCGGTGCTGTTGGGTGTCTTGCCCACCGCATTGGGCCTGCCCTCATGGGTGGCCTTCCTGATGGGCTTTGCCGTGTTGTGGCTGATTGTGAGGTTGGTAGGGAAGAAGGTATAAAACAGAAAATGCGGTAGTCTAAACTGCCGCATTTTCAATATGGGTAAGAATGAAATCTCTTATTCCTTCACGAAACGCTTGGTTTGCACTGCCTTGTTCGTGCAGACCTTAAGAAGGTAGGCACCAGCAGGCAAGTCACGCACATCGATGTCGAAGGTGTCGTTACCGATGGTCTGGCGGCGCACCAAAGCACCAGTGATGTTGTAGATTTCGTAAAGCTCCACGGTGTCGTCGCTTGTCACGCTGACGCGATCGGTGGTTGGGTTGGGATAGACGGAGAGCCTGTCTGCTGCGTTGTCGGCCACGTCATCCCACTCGCGGTAAAGGGTGATGTCGTCAACCACAATCATAAACTGCTCTGTGGAGTTAAAGTGGCGCAAAGCCACCCAAATCTCCTGCCCTTCGTATTCGCGTAGGTCGATGGCGTATTCATACCATGCGCCTTGTTCCTTGGTGGTCATGGTGGTTTCCCAGATGGTGGTGAAATCGGCGGCATCGGTGTTGCCTGTTGTGGAGACGGCCACGCCAAAGTGCTCTTTGGGGAAAGCCACGTCTTGGGCACAAGCCCTGAAGGTGATGAGGCCGTAGGTGAGTTTGAAGGGACAGACCACATAGTTGTCGGGGGTCAGCGGCAGCTCAAGATAGCTGTCGTATGACTGGGAGGCCAGGCTGTAGTTGTTTGAAGGATTGTTCCAGTTGCGGTTCAGCTCCCAGTTGTAGCCGTCACCGTCAGCGTCGATGGTGGTCCAAAGAAGGAAACCGTCGTTGAAGTCGTAGAATTGGTCGCCCGCAGGTGGCTCGGGTGGCACGGGAGTGTAATCGCCCAAGGCATAGATGCCGATGAGGTTGGGGCTCTTGTCGACATCGCCGAAGAAACAAGGCACGCCATCCAGCTCGCCGATGAAGGCACCGCCAGCGGAACAGGCATATCCCCAGCCAGGGGTGACGGAGAAGTCGAAGATGTAGTCAGGATTCATGGTGTCGTCGTCGATGTTATAGTCGAAGACATGGGCGGTGAAGCCTTCCACGGCAAACAGATAGAGGTGGGCTGCGCCGTTCTCGTCGGTGAAGTAGCCTGTGCCATGCACGGTGTGTCCACCGAGGTTGTGGGCAGTGGCCGTCTGAATGACAGCGCCGTTGCGGTCGACGAGCTTAAGGTCGAGATGGAGGTTGGGACTGTTTCCCGTAGCTCTCTCGCCAACCCAAAACGCGTCGTGGACAGGGTCGTAGGTGCAAGTGCCGAGCTCCCCTAAGGTCGTGTTGATTTGCCCGATTAACGCTTTGTTGTGGAGGTCATAACACCAGATCGCGCTGGAATGGGCGTCGCAGCCGTAGAAATACTGCCCGTCAAAGGTCATGTCGCGCATGTAGTTGTCTGAGTTGTCGATGCCGGGGACGTCGAATTCATCGATGAGGTTGCCGTCGAGGTCGTATTTGTAGAACATCGAAAGCACCGTCGACGACTTGCCCCAGGCGCTCGTGTAGATGTACTCGCCGTCATAGACCACGCCATGTTGGCGGCCTGTTGAGCATGAGAAGGCATTCACGAGTTCCCATGGGTCGCGTGAGGCTTGCGCTTGAAGGGCACTGGGCATGGCAAAAGCCAGCGCCAAGATTAGGAATAGATGTCTTTTCATATCATAGTGACTATTGTTTTGATTGGTTTATTTCAGCGGATCGGTGTTGTCGCAGCGTTGTCCCTCGTATTGCTGCACCTCATCGTATTTGTATTCCAACGTGATGCCCACTTGGCGGAACATCTCCTCGGTCTCGGCGCCGTCGTGGTAGCGGCGTTCGCACACCACGCGTACGATGCCGCAGTTGATGATGAGCATGGCGCAGGTGCGGCAGGGCGTCATGCGGCAGTATAAGGTGCTGCCGTCCAAGGCGATGCCTCTCCTTGCGGCCTGACAGATGGCGTTCTGCTCGGCATGGACGGTGCGCACGCAGTGTTGGGTGACGCTGCCGTCTTCATGGATGGTCTTGCGGAAGAGGTGGCCCACATCGTCGCAGTGTGGCAGCCCGCGGGGCGAGCCTACGTAGCCCGTCACTAAGATTTGCTTGTCCTTCACGATGACGCAGCCGCTGCGGCCACGGTTGCAGGTGGCGCGCTCGCTGACGGTGTCGGCCAGGTTGAGGAAATAGTCGTCCCACGAAGGACGCACATGCAGCTGGGTCAGCACCTTCTCCACCTGCTGGTGCAGCTGTGGGATGGAGCCGTCATTCATGAAGACGAAGTCGGCCTCCTTGATGCAGGCACCGAGGTTCTGCTTGTTGGGGTCGGTGGCGGTCATCTCGCGCTCCTCGTTAGCCACGAAGGTGTCGAAGTCGATGTGGTCGGTCTCCGAGCCACGGAGGTAGATGCGGTCGTAGCGGATCTTACGGTCGGCGTCGACGGCGAAGAGGTAGAACTCGCCTTTCTCGCGCAGTGAATGGATCTCACCAGGGGTGCGCACGCTCTCGATGACGGCGTTCTTGCCTTCGGCCTTGGCGCGTTCGAAGAGCTGGTCGGTGATGTAGCTGGGTGAGTGCGCGGCGCGCAGGTCGTTGCCCACGAGGGTCAGCGTGTCGCGGTTCACCTCGAGGCCGCGGCGTTGGCATTCTTCTGTGATGTAGGCCCGCACCGAGTAGTGCACGAAGCCCTTCTCTTTGACGAGATAGTCGACGATGGTGCCTTTGCCGGCGCCTAGGGTTCCTGTTATTCCTATGATGATCATGGTCTTGTTGTTTTAAGAGCAGGGACTTACGTCGCCTGCTAGGTATGTGTCTTCTCTCTGTAAGAGCAGGGACTCACGTCGCCTGCTTATAGATGTGTCGTCCCTACGGGACTGGTATTAACTCTAAACTCTAAACTCTAAACTTTAAACTTTAAACTCTAAACTCCCCACTCTCTAAACTCCCCACTATTTCACTTGTTCCTTGAGTTCACTTACCCATTTCTTCAGCTCCACGGGCTTGAAGTTCTCGATGCCTTCGAGGAGTGCCAATGGGTCGTCGCTGACAATCAGGTTGTCGGCGTGCTCGCGGTGGATGAAGCCGTCGCGGGTGGCGCGGTCGAGGAAGCTGACGATATGGTCGTAATAGCCGTTTACGTTGAAGAGGGCGACGGGCTTGTCGAAGACGCGCAGTTGGCTGAGCACCATCACCTCGAAGAACTCGTCCATGGTGCCTACGCCGCCCGGCATGGCGATGAAGGCATCGGCCATGTCCTCGAGGATTTTCTTGCGTTCGGCCATCGTCTCGACCACTATCAGCTCGTCGATGTCAGGGCGGCCTACGCGCATGTCGAGCAGATGTTGTGTGATGGTACCGACAATCCTGCAATGGCGTTCTTTCATCACCTCGGCGATGATGTTCATCAGGCCCACATTGCCGCCTCCATAGAGCAGCTCGCAGTGGTTGTCAGCTAAGACGTGGCCCAATTCGGCTGCCTTTTGGCGGTAAATCGGGTCGAAGCCCATACTGCTGCCACAAAAAATGCAAATTTTCTTCATTCCGTAAATTTTTGCAAAGGTAAGATTTTTTATTTTTGCAATTTAAAATATTACATCATGACCAGAAATATCGGCATCCTGGGCGCCATGGCGCAAGAAATCGACGAGGTGAAAGCCCTGCTGACGGAAAAAACGACAGTGAAAATCGCCAACCGCGAGTTTGTGGTGGGCAAAATCGGCACCGTGCGCTGTGTGGTGGCCTTCTCCAAATGGGGCAAGGTGGCCGCCACCATCACCGCTACCTTATTAATACAAGAGTTCGCCGTGACGGACTTGATCTTCATTGGCACGGCAGGGGCCTTGGCCGAAGGCCTCAAGGTGGGCGACATCGTGATTTCCAAACGCTTGGTGCAGCACGACTTGGATGCCCGTCCCATCATCTCGCGCTTCGAGTTGCCCTTGCTTAACCGAGTATATGTCAACAGTGACCCTGAGCTGACCGAGCTGGCAGGCAAGGCGGTGACACGATTGCTGGAAAGAGGCGTGGAACACATGGTGGGGGAGGATGCCGTCAAGGAATTCAACCTCGCCCCGACCTTGCATTTCGGCGACATCGCCAGCGGCGACCAGTTCATCAACAGCAATGAAAAACGGGAGGAAATCTTGGGTTTGCTGCCCGACATCCAATGCGTCGAGATGGAAGGCGCTGCCGTGGCTCAGGTCTGTTTGGAATTTGGTACGCCCTTCACCGTCATTCGCACCATCAGCGACACCGCCGACCATAACGCCCGCGTCGACTTCGGCAAGTTCATCGTTGAGGTGGCCAATGCTTATTCGCGGGCCATCATCAGTGAAATGTTCCAGCTCTTCTGACGGTCATGAGAGCATGGCCGCCACGCTGCCAATCAGGAGGAAAAGAATAAGCAAGATGGCGCATCCTGGAGGAAGTTTAACCTTTGCTTTTGAAGATCCCGCTTTTTTAAGGCCAGGGAATATTTGTTTCAAAGAGAACTTCTGCTGCGAAGGCAACTTTCTTCTTTTCAGTGTTCCATTAGGCTGTTTCTCAAAGTACAAGGGCTCCCCATACATCATCGTTTTGGCGGCTCCTCCGGCGAGCACGATGGCCATGAACACCGGGGTAATGTACCATGCCGCACCATAGCCGATTTTAATGTCGGAAAGTGGCAGCCCCCTGAGGATTTGTATCGGAATGGCAATCAGCAACGGAAGGAAGGTGACAACCAACAACCCGACAATCAACTTGATGATACGCGAAGTAGTGAAAAACTTCAACTCGGTGGGGACGGGACCCCTCCCGAAGTCGGCGAAGAACTCCGTTTGGGTGTCATTGTGTCGGTTCTCTTCTTCGGGCATGGTGATAATCTCTTGGACGATCTCTTTATGGTGGCGGTTGTGGGCTACGGCGAAGAAGACGAGACCAAACACCAAGGCGATGGCACCGCCTGACAGCGCCTCTCCCATCCACAACCCCGACACAAGGGCCACTACCAAGGTGGCCAGGGTAGGCCAAAGCCACCAATTTCTGGTGAGGTTCTTCTGCTTTCCGGTAGCGATGGATACCTTTCCGGTTTGTCCATTCACGGCCGCTGCCACACCGTTTTCGCATTTCACCAGATACACGGGCATGAGGGCAGGGATGGACTCGTTTTCGTTGTCATCGAGTAAGACGTCCATTTCCTTGGTGCGCACTTTCTTAGCTAGGCTTTGGTATAGCTCTGCACGGGTTTCTTCTTCGACACGCGCGTTCAATGCGTCACCAACCACATTCTGAATCTTGGCGTTCTGGTGATTCAGGAAGGCGAAGTCGAATTCGCGAGTCTCGCTGAAGTCGAAAGGTTCGATGCCGTCGAGAAACAGGTTGTCCCAGTCTTGGGAGGCATTCACTGCGGTATGGCTCAAATAGGCTCGGAACGGATAATGGGTGGTTGTGCCATCCTGAAGGCCGATGGCCATGTCGCCGTTAAAGGCACCACGCACGATATGATAGGGCAGATAGCAGCCCGTGAAGCGGTTCAGGTTGTCTTCGATGACCTTTGCCGCCTTGTTGCCTTTGTTTTCCGCGAGCCATGCCTTCAGTTTGTTTTCAGCCTCTTCTTTGGTGATTTTGAAAGGGATGATGATCTCGGGCAGGTCGTTGCCCGCAAACTCGGCGTCGATCATGGTATTTTGGCAGAATGGACAAATCGCTGAGGTGTCGTCAGCGGCGGCTAAGGTGTGTGCACCGCAAGCGGGACAGGCAAAAGTCCTCACCTGGCTGATACCTTCCCTGACCTTCTGTTGCTGGATCTTCCTCCAGTTCTTGAAATCCGCCTTTTGCGAGTCCAATTCGTTGGTTGAGCCACAATGTTCGCAAATATAGTGCTGTTTTGCGATGTCAAAGTGTTGCTGCCCCCCGCAGTTTTTGCAACGGATAATTAATGGGTTGTTGACGCTTGATTCCATGGCTTTTGCGATTTTATCGGGGCAAAGGTAGGTATTTGTCGCTATTTTTCCAACTCCAACCGAATAATCTCCCAAAACATGCACATTCCTGTCTCCAAAATGTCGTCAGGAAAATCAAACATCGGGTCATGAAGGGCAGGTTGCTCTAAACCTGATCCTAAGCCGAAGAAGCCGATGGGGCAGACGCTCCCGAACCTTCCAAAGTCCTCCGACCAACGGAAAGGCTCGTCAAGATGACCGAGATTTAATTCAAGGTTTTTGGCAGCTTGTTCTATGGTTTTTACGCAGTTGTCGTTGCTGTTGGTGGCGGCGAAGGCTTCGTGTTCTGAGAAACTGAATTCAAAGAGATAATCCTTGGCCTTGGCGCGGCAGAACTCGATGATTTCCTTCGACATCAGTTCAAGATTGCGGTCGTTGAAGCTGCGCAAAGTGAGCCAAATCTCGGCATGGCCAGGGGCGACGCCGAAGGTCTCTTCGCCCAAGATGGCGTGCGTGATGACGAAAGTGGTGAGGGGTTTCACGGCTTTCAGTTGCTCGCGCTTTTTCTCCAAATGGTGGATGAGTTGTGCCAATAATTCTGAAGGGCTATGCCCCGTCTCAGGTTGCGAGGCGTGTGCTGTGCGACCGTCGAAAACGAGCTTTAAGCCGAACGAAGCCGCTGCAAAACAACCTTCCTTTACCATGATTTTGCCTTTCTCAAAGCTGGGAAGGTTGTGCAGCCCGTAAACCACATCGGGTTTGATTTGCTCAAATTGCGGGTCGCTGAGGATGGCTTGTGCGCCTTGACCGGTTTCTTCGGCGGGCTGGAAGAGCAACACCGCTTCGCCTTGGTCGGGACGTTGCTCGCCAAGCCATTGTGCCAGTCCACAGAGGATGGTGGCGTGGCCATCGTGACCGCATTTGTGCGAAATGCCTTGGTTTTGTGAACGATAGGGAATGTCGTTCGGCTCGTGGATGTGCAATGCGTCGATGTCGCCTCGGATGAGGATGCGTTTGCCTGGTTTCGCGCCTTTATAAACGGCTGCCAAGCCATAACCGCCGATTTTCTCGATGATTTGGTCGGGATGGGTCTGTTTCACCCATTCGTTCAAAACTCTATTTGTAATGGCCTCCTGCCCTGATAATTCGGGGTGGGCGTGAAGGATATGTCTTAATTCTATGAGGTTTTGCATTTCAGTTTAATCCAAATAACCGTCGTCTTTAATAAGGTTTTCCAAAGTGTTAAGAAACAACTCTGCCGTAGGAATTAGAGGTTTAATGTCGTCTTCTGTGACCACTTTCCAATCGTCATAGTCGCCAGTTTGTCGTAATTCGAACAATTGACTGTAGAATTTCCCTAATTCTGAGGAAACAATTCCTGCTTTGATAAAATGCAGACCGAATAGTCCGATAATGCCTCCATGTGTATGCGCACTTTTTCCGTGTTTAAGAAGCAAAGCGGATGTCATATAGTAGCAGGCATAATACATTCTGTTTGCGGCTGCATACCAATAGCCGCTTTCTATTATTCCTTTAGTCTCGTTCCATGTTTCGCGAGAACGTCTTACCTTGTTGGAAACCAATGCTTTTCTTTCTTCGTCTGTTAGCATAGTATCACCCCTTCCTTGTTAACATTTTCATAGAATGGTGTTCCTTTTCTATCGTCCCATTCAGAATAGGTGTAGATTTTGGGACTGAAATAGGTACCGTATTCCCAGCCTAATTCAACGAACGGATAAGCATAATTGCCAAAGTTATCTTGCTGTAAATATTTGTCATTAAGCAAAATAAGTAAATCCCAATCCGATTCTTCATGTGCATCATTGCGTGCTTGTGAACCAAACAAGATGAGTCGGGCATCCGAGGGCAGTAATTTCTTCCCCAATGCTTGAATTGACATTAATATGGCATCTTTTTCCGTGTACATTAACCTTTATTTTGCTGCAAAAATAATAAATCATTCAGTAAAATCATTATTTTTGCACCCAAATTATCAAAGCGCAATGCAAACAGTACTCTATCCCCTAAAATTCAAGCCCATCTTCAAAGATAAGATCTGGGGCGGACGTAAAATCAAGGAAGTGCTTGGCATGGACTACGGTCCGCTGCCCAACTGCGGCGAGGTGTGGTTGCTCTCAGGCATCTGGGACGAGCAGAGCGAAATCGCCAACGGCGACTTCGAGGGCGATGAAATCAACGACCTGGTGGAGACCTTCATGGGCGACTTGGTCGGCGAGAGCGTCTTCGACAAATACGGCGAGCAATTCCCGCTTCTGCTGAAAATCATCGATGCCAATGACTGGCTCTCGGTGCAGGTGCATCCCGACGATGAATTGGCCCAAAAACGTGACTTGGGCAACGGCAAGACCGAGATGTGGTATGTGATGCAGGCCGACAAGGATGCCGAACTCGTCATGGGCTTCAACCGCGAGATGACGCGGATGGATTATGTCAATGTGTTGAAGGATAATACGCTGCAATCGGTGCTGAACCACGAGGAGGTGATGAAAGACGACGTGTTTTTCATCCCTGCGGGTCGTGTCCATGCGCTTGGCCCAGGCATCATGGTGGCTGAAATCCAGCAAACCAGCGACACCACCTACCGCATCTACGACTGGGACCGTATCGACGTGGCCGGAATGCGCCGAGAGTTGCATATCCCGCAGTCGGTGGAGGCCATCGACGGGACGATGCCCGTAAACTACAAGATCGAGGTGCCCAATGTGATGAACAAGACGGTGCCCGTGGTGGATTGCCAGTACTTCGTGACCAACCTGCTTCAGTTGCAAGGCGAGATGGAAAAAGACTACTCCAATCTCGATTCATTCGTGATTTTGATTGCTTTGGAAGGAAAATTCACCCTAAACTGGGAAAGTGGCGCGATATTTGTAAACCAAGGCGAATGTGTCCTGATTCCGAACGTCATCAAAAAGGTGGCTATCAGGGCCGAAAAATACTGCAAACTGCTTGAAGTGTATTGCCAAATTGAGGAAGAATGAACGATTATAGTAGGATTATAGTACGATTATAGTACGAAGATAGAATGCTGAATGCTGAATGAAGAATGTTGAATGAGGTATGAGGTATGAGGTATTATGTATGATGAATTTTGAATCTTTGAATTTTGAATTTTGAATCTTTAAATCTTAAATATTTGAATTTTAAATCTTTAAATCCAATGAAAAAACTTATGACACTTCTGCTGATGGCTCTGGTAGTGACAGGCCTTCATGCGCAATCGAAATCGGATCTACCGAATGTGACTTTAAAGGACTTGAACGGCAAGGACGTGAACATCGCCAAGCTGACGAACAACGGCAAACCTATCGTCCTCACATTTTGGGCTACTTGGTGCGGCCCCTGCATCAAGGAACACAATGCCTTGAATGACGTTTATGCTGACTGGCAGGAAGAAACAGGCGTGAAGATTTATGCCGTTTCCATCGACGACTCACGTTCCACCGCCAAGGTGAAGCCTATGGTGGAAGGCAAGGGCTGGGATTTCGACATCCTTCTCGACGTGAACAGTGACCTGAAGCGTGCCATGAATGTGAGCAATCCTCCGCACACCTTCCTCTTCGACGGCAGTGGCAAACTCGTTTACCAGCATACAGGCTATATCGAAGGCGGCGAAGAAGACCTTTATGAAGAGATCCTGAAAGTGGCTAAGAAGAAAAAGTAATTATTTGACACGGGACTATGAGACTGCGGGACACGAGACTTGGGTTTGTCCCGAGGTCTCGAAGTCCCGTGTCTCGAAGTCAAAATAATCATTTATGCGAAAACATATACTATTTGTATTGTCACTCGCTTTGACCATCGGTTTCAAGGCGAGTGCTCAGTCGTTTATGGAAAACAGTCAGGTAAGCGGAAGCTTCCAGACCGATGCGCAATACTATATGCTTGACAAAGGCATCGGCATCAACGACCTTAATGGCAAGAAATTCGGTATCAATGGCTTTGGAAAGGTGAACTACACCAACGGCAATTTCTCCGCAGGCATCCGTTTCGAGGCTTTCTTGCCCGAATTGAATGGCTTCCGTAGCGAGCTGAATGGTCTGGGCCTGGCCAATTTCTTTGCCACCTACGACAACGGCTTCATCGGGATGACCGTGGGCGACATCTACGACCAGTTTGGCTGTGGTTTCGTGTTCCGTACCTACGAGGAATGGTCATTAGGCATGGACAACGCCCTCCGTGGCGCAAGAATAGTGTTGCGTCCCACCCGAGGCGTGACCTTGAAAGCGGTTTATGGCCGTCATCGCTATTTCTGGGCGCCTTATTTGGAGCGCGACATGAACAACGATGACCAACGTGGCATCGTGCGTGGCGTTGACGCCGAATGGGACCTCAACCAAAGCATAGCTTCGATGAACGATTCGGAGTTCAAGATGAGCCTGGGCGGCAGCTTCGTCAGCAAGAAACAGAATGACCTGAGCTCGTTCTATACCATCCCCGAGAATGTGGGCGCTGCCGCGGCTCGCATCAACTTGGGCTATGGCAACTGGGCTTTCAGCACCGAGTATGCCTATAAAATCAACGACCCATCGGCCATCAACAACTTCATCTATAAGGAAGGCCGCGCTTTGCTCTCCTCTTTGAGTTATTCCCAGAAAGGCTTTGGCGCCGTCCTGCAGGTGAAACGTGTCGACAACATGAGCTTCAAGTCGATGTACACGGGCAAACAAAACGACCTCGACATCAACTTCATCCCTCCTATTAATTATACGCATACCCACAGCCTGCCGTCGATGTACACCTATTCGACCCAGCCCAACGGCGAGATGGCGGCCCAGTTGCAGATCAACTACACCATCCCGAAAGGCACTGCCCTCGGCGGCAAATACGGCACCAAGCTCGCATTCAACATGAGCCAGGTGAACGACATCGTCCGCGATTCCGTCAAGTTTGGCAACACGATGGCTTTGAACCAAGCCGGCACCTTGGGCAACACTTCCAAGTTCTTCGCCGTCAGCGACCACCGCTTCTTCCGCGACATCAACTTCGAAGTCGACAAGAAAATCAGCAAGGACTGGCACCTCACCGCACAATACATCAACCTGTATTACGACATCGAGACCATCGAAGGCCATGCCGGTTCGCCTGTCGTGAAGGCTAACATCGGCTTCTTGGACGTGACCTACAAAATCAACAAGAAGCAAAGCCTGCGCCTCGAACTGCAAGGCTTATGGGAAAACGAAGTCCACAAGGGCTATGAAGTGGAAGAGAGCGAGAAGAAAGATTACCAGAAGCGTGGCGACTGGGCCTTTGCACTGCTGGAATACTCCATCAACCCGCATTGGTCGTTCTCCATCGCCGACAAGTGGAACTATGGCAACCCCGTCGAGGAATACCGCGACCATTACTTCACGGGTACAATCACCTATATCCACGATGCAACCCGCGTCATGTTGAGTGCAGGTCGCCAGAGCGAAGGCGTGGTCTGCGTGGGCGGTGTGTGCCGTACCGTGCCCGCCTCCAGTGGCGTTTCTTTGACTGTC
This sequence comes from Bacteroidales bacterium, assembly GCA_017508895.1. The sequence continues at coordinate 26,575 of JAFWRA010000017.1, read as the reverse complement.
TCAACAAGTTTTTAATTGATGTTTCAACCTAATGATTAGAACAATGAAAAGAATACTAAGAATAGGTATGGCTTTGCTGGCTGCCATGGCGTTCATGAATGCCTGCGATGTCGAAAAAGAACCTTATATCCAAGGTGCTGAAGACGAGAGATTTATTTTGGAATTTAGAGTTGACAGTGTTTCTGGCACTGTTGACGAGGACAACAAGATGGTGAAGCTGGATTTCCCTGCAGGAACGGATGTGACCCATCTGACGCCGACCATCGTCATTTCGAACTACGCCACCATCGAGCCTAAATCGGGCGTGGCTCAAGACTTTACCAACCCCGTCTATTACACTGTCACATCCTTGAGCGGCGCCACGGCGCAGTATATGGTGGAGGCAATAGTTCACGATGCCGACAACGAGAAAAGCATCTTGTCGTTCCGCTTCGATGCACTGGACGAAAGCGGTGTGATTGACCAAATTGCGCGTGCGATTTCATTTTTGCTTCCTGCCGGAACCGATGTCACGCAGTTGGTCCCCACCATTGAAGTGTCGGAAGGCGCTACGGTGGAACCCGCTTCAGGTGTGGCTCAAGACTTCTCCAACCCCGTGACCTATACCGTGACCGCCCAAAATGGCACAACAGCAGTTTATACGGTGACGGTCGATCTGGAAGGCGGCAATATGGAGCCTACGGGCAAGACGGTGCTTATCAAGGACTTCACAGGAGCCCGTTGCGTCAACTGCCCCGCCGCTGCTGAGCATGCCCATAACCTGCAACATCAATTGGATGAGGATCATATCTTCATCATGAGCGTCCATGCCGGATACTTGGCTCAGCCTCTGGGCAGTTTCCCCGATTTCCTCACCGACGAAGGCACCGAATGGTATAACAACAATAACTCCAACCCCTTGTTTACTGTCGACCATGTCGCATTGACAGAAGGGAACACGCTCAACGAGACGCAAATCGATGCCCCTGTGACTGCTGCTTTGGAAGAAGAGCAGACGTTCGAGATTGTGGTGGGTCCCAATTATGACGAAACTAACCGCCAACTGAAGGTGGATGTCCAAGCCATCGCATTGGATGATCTTGATGGACATTTCTTCATAACGGTTTGTCTGGTTGAGGACCATATCATCGGCTGGCAAACCATTCCGGGCGGCGTCGACAAGGAATATGATTTCCGTAACGTGTTCCGTGGCACACTCAATGGGGCGTATGGCACGTCGTTCGAAGACCTGCATGTTGACGCCAACGACACTTTCCATTTCAGCTATACCACTGAAATCGATGCCGGCTATAACGCCGACGAGTGCTACCTGATGGTTTATGTCTACGACAGGACCCAGGGCGACAAGATTTTGCAGACCACTGTAAAGAAAATCAAATAACCTGATACCGAGGGTCTTATGGTCTTCAACTCTATAGAGTTCGTCATTTTCCTGCCCATTGTGGTGCTGCTGTTCTATCTGCTGCCACAAAAGGCACGATGGCTGATGCTGCTGGTCGCAAGTTGCGTGTTCTACATGTGGTTTGTGCCCAAGTATATCCTTATTTTGCTCGTCACCATCATCATCGACTATTCGGCGGGCATCTTGATGGAAAAACACGCCGACGAACCCAAAAAGAAGAAGACTTTCCTCGTCATCAGCGTGGTTTCAACCCTGCTGGTGTTGTTTATTTTCAAGTATTTAGGTTTTATCAACGACAATTTCGTGTGGCTTTGCCAAAAGTTGGGGTTGGATGTGCGCACTTCGGTGAACATCATCCTCCCCATCGGTTTGTCGTTCCACACGTTCCAAAGCATGAGCTATGTCATCGAAGTGTATCGCGGCCACCAAAAGGCAGAGCGGCATTTCGGCTACTATTCGCTTTATGTGATGTTCTTCCCGCAATTGGTCACTGGCCCGATCGAGCGACCGGGCAACCTTTTGCGCCAACTGCACGAGTATAAGGATTTCCGCTACGAGAACATCTCCAAAGGCATGAGGCTCATCCTGTTCGGCCTGTTTATCAAGATGGTTGTGGCCGACCATTTGGGCGCGTATGTCGATGCGGTGTACGCCAATCCAGCGGAATACAACTCGTGGAGTGTGATGCTGGCGATGGCGTTCTACAGCTTCCAGATTTACTGCGACTTTTTCGGTTATTCCACTATCGCCCTCGGCAGTGCCAAACTGATGGGTTTCGACATCAGCGACAACTTCCGCACGCCTTATTTGGCCAAAAACATTGCCGAGTTTTGGCACCGCTGGCACATCTCGCTTTCCACTTGGTTCCGCGACTATGTGTATTTCCCGCTGGGCGGCAGTCGGGTGAAGTTTGGACGCTGGGCGTTCAATATCTTGGTGGTGTTCGTGCTGAGCGGCATTTGGCACGGCGCAGCTTGGACGTTCCTGTTTTGGGGCTTCGCGCATGGTTTGCTGCACATCCTTGAAAAAGCCTTGCGCAACCGATTCCCTTACAAGGAACCCAACTCCAAGTGGTTGAGCATCAGCCTTGACGCGCTTCGCATCGCCAAGACTTTCGTGTTGGTCACGCTGTTTTGGGTGATGTTCCGTGCCACCGATTTCGCCAACATGCGCGACATTTTTGCGGCGGCAGTCACCAATTTTGGCGGTGGACAAAATCTGGCCGTCAAGCCCGAAGTTTGGCTCTATCTCGCCCTGTTCATCCTCTCCGACTTGCTCTTGTTCAACACCCGTTTCGATGCGTGGTGCGAAGGCAAACCGATGGTTGTCAGATGGCTGATTTATGCCTTGCTCATCTTCCTCGTCATCGCGCGTTCGAGTGTCAATAGTTTCCCGTTCATCTATTTCCAGTTCTGACCATGAAAAAGTTGTTGATACGCATAGGAATCATCGCAGTGCTGCTGGTGGCCATGAATTGGGTCTATACCAAGTGGTTCTTCGAGAAGGACTTGTTGGAACATTCCGACATTATTGAGTTGCCTCGTCAGGTGGTCGCCGACAGCTGTCAGGTGGTTTATTTGGGCGAGTCGTCGAACAACACCTACGGATATGCCGAAAGCGACCACAGGAAGATCAGCGCGATGGTCTCGGCCTACTTCCCGAAAGTGCGCATGGGCGACATGACCAAAAGCGCTTCGCATGCCCAGACCTATTATAACATGCTGAAGCAAGTGCCGAAAGATGCTCCTGTCGAGACCGTGATAGTGACCATGAACCTCCGCTCTTTCGATGCCGGTTGGATTTACTCCCGCCTCGAAACGGCGCTTCGGAAACAAATCGTGCTTTTGCAGGACTATCCGCCATTGATGAACCGTTTCTTGCTGGCTTTCAAGGCTTACCCTATTCGTAGCGAGGAGGAGTGGGACGCGATTGCGCGGAAACATTGGAAAAAAGACCCGCTTGATTTCCCATACGATTTCGAGTGGAACAACACCCACCAATGGGATTCGGCGATGGCTTGGGGCGGCTGGCATGGCTTCGATGGCCAACGCGACCAGCAACTCACCGAATTGGCCTGCCATTACATCAAGAGTTACGCCTTCCAAATCCGCGACGACAACCCGCGCATCAAGGACTTTGACGCGATTGTCGACTTGTGCCGCGAAAGGGGTTGGCATTTGGTCTTCAACCTGATGGCCGAAAACGTGGACAAAGCCAACGAACTGGTAGGCAAGGATTTGCTGTTCCTGATGAAACAAAATCGCGACTATCTGATGCAACGCTATGACACACAGGAAGATGTTACGGTGGTGAACAATTTGGACCTGGTGCGCGACGTGAATTTCATCGACCAAGACTGGACCACGGAACACTATTACGGCGAAGGCCGACACATTATTGCCCATCAGGTGGCGCAAGCACTGAGGCAGTATTATCCAAATGAGTATCAAGATTTGGGCTTGCTGCAATATGAGGCAGGACATTATTGCTTCGAAGGTTCGGAAGATGAGTTGAATGTTGAAAGACCTTACAGCCAGACGCTTATCATGCCCGCTGATAGCCTCCAACCCGATTGGGGCATGGTGAACATTGCGGTTGAGATGCTCCAGCCCGACACTTTGAACGGTGCCCAAATTGTCATCGAGAAAGACGGGGAGCAAGGCAAGACCAGCACCTATTATGATTTGGGTTCACAAATCCAAAGCATCGGGAAATGGGAGTTTGCCACTTTCGCCCTACCCATCGATTCCACTTTCCGCGAGGCCGGGCAAATCAAATATTTCGTTTACAACCCCTCGACTTCCTCCGTAAGGGTGAGGCGTTTTGACATTTCCTTCCGTCCGGCCTATCTCAAGCCAGCAGTGAAGGCACAGTCGTCGCGATAAAGGAATCAGCTGATTTCCAAAACGGTAAGCAAATCGTGATTCACCTTGAATTTCACCTCCATCCCGCCAAACTCCATCCCGTAAACCCTTTCGGGGTCGGCATGATATTGCGGACGCGGGTCGTGGGCCAGCACCTCGATGAGGCTTTCCCTTTGGCTCTCGGGAACTTGTTGCAGCAAAGCCTCTGGGAAATCCACTTCCAAAAGGTATTCCGCAGGCGTTGAGGCAAAGCCGCTGACGGCATCGGGGTGGCTGTCGGTGTAGGCGATGTAAGGCTTGATGTCGAAGATGGGGGTCCCATCCATCAGGTCGGCACCCGTCACGTAGAGCACAGGACCGAGTTTGGCGTCAAATTCAATATGCTCTAACCTTACCGACGAAAGGCCGATAGGGTTGGGGCGGAAAGGCGAGCGTGTGGCGAACACGCCTTTGCGCACGTTGCCACCCAAGCGGGGTGGACGCACGGTGGGCGACCAAGTGTCGCGCACGGCCTGCGAGAACTCCCATAGAAGCCAGATGTAAGAAAAGTCCTCCAGACCCCGCACCGCCTCTGCATTGCGGTATTCGGGCTCGAAGACGATGCGTCCCTGCAACGAGGGGATGATGCCGCTCTGTCGCGGAATGCCGAACTTGGTCGGGAAGTCGGTGTGGATGTGGGCGATGACTTTCATGCCGCAAAAATAACGCAAAATGCCGTACAAGACAAAAAAAGCCTTACTTTTGCGGCCACAAAAATCCGTTTGTTATGCAAAGCAACGAAGAGATTTCCATTTTGGTGCTTTATACCGGCGGCACCATCGGCATGATGCAAGACCCCAAGACGGGAGCCTTGGTGCCTTTCGATTTCGACAATATCTATGCCCATCTTCCCGTGTTGAAGAACTTTGGCTATCAGATTGATTACTATAGTTTTGACCCACTTATCGATTCGTCAAACATGTCGCCCGACTTCTGGATTCGCTTGGCGACCAAGATAAAGGAAGAGTATGAGCATTATGATGGCTTCGTGGTGCTTCATGGCTCCGACACTATGGCCTACACGGCCTCGGCGTTGAGTTTCATGCTCGAAAACCTCAACAAGCCTGTCGTCTTGACCGGCTCGCAGTTGCCTATGGGCATGGTGCGCAGCGATGGCCGCGAGAACTTCTTGGCTGCCGTCGAGATTGCCGCTGCCAAGGACGACGACACGCCGATCGTGCCCGAGGTGAGCATCTTCTTCCAGAATCAGCTGTTGCGTGGCAACCGCGCCACCAAGTTCAACGCGGAGAACTTCAACGCCTTCATTTCTTCCAATTACCCCAACTTGGCCGATGTGGGTATCCACATAAAATATAATAAGGAGCGCATCCTGAAGCCCAACTTCAAGAAACTGAAGGTGCACACCAAGATGGACCGCAATGTCGGAATATTGAAACTGTTCCCTGGCATCTCCGAGGACTTTGTGCGACACGTGTTTAAGACCCCTCATCTCAGTGCTTTGGTTTTGGAGACCTTTGGCTCGGGCAATGCCACCACTGCAGGCTGGTTCTTGGACGCACTCAAGGAGGCTATCGATGGCGGACTCATCATCCTTAACATCACCCAGTGCAAGGCCGGTTCTGTGGATATGGGACGTTATGAAACCAGTCTAGATATGGCTCGTATTGGTGTCATCAGTGGCCACGACATGACCACCGAGGCTGCCGTTGCCAAACTCATGTATCTCATTGGAGAAGGCTTGCCAAAAGCCAGAATCCTTGAAATCATGCAGAAATCCATCCGTGGAGAGATGACTCTTTGACCTTATGAGTCAAGCATTTGAAAAAATGTTGCAATAAAAAATCAAATATTTTTGTTTGTCAAATGAAAAAATGTGTACTTTTGGCAACGATTTCAGATAAGGTTTGAGGGGTTGGAAGGTGTTGGAGAGATGTCCGAGTGGTTTAAGGAGCACGCCTGGAAAGTGTGTGTACTCCAAAAGGGTACCGCGGGTTCGAATCCCGCTCTCTCCGCAGAAAAGTAATGATTGTTTCATCAGAACATAGTAATTCATAACAGTAATAATCAAAACATTCAAACTAAACTATGAAAAAATTAATTGCTTTCCTCATGATTGCTGGCCTTTTCACTTTTGGTGTCAGCAATCTCGCCGTTGCTCAAGACGAGCAAGTGCAAACCGAGCAGACGGAACAGACTGTTGCTCCTGAACAAACTCCCGCCCCTGTGGAGACTGTCGAAGAAGTTACCCCTGCTGTCACAAACGAGGCTGCCCCTGTGACTTTCCGTGAATCCATCAAGAAACAATTCATCGATGGTGGTCCTGGCTTCATGGGCATCGTGTTGGTCATCCTGTTGATCGGTATGGCTATCTCCATTGAAAGAATTATTTATCTGACCCTCGCTTCGGCCAACTCGAAGAAGCTTCTTGCTGGTATCGAAGCCAAGATGAAGAACGGCGACGTTGAAGGTGCCAAACAACTCTGCAAGGACACCCGCGGTCCTGTGGCCAGCATCTTCACCCAAGGTCTCATCCGCTATCAGGACGGTCAGTCACTCGAAGAGGTTGAAAAAGCCCTCGTTTCCTACGGTTCAGTGGCCGGTGGTAAACTTGAAAGCGGCTTGAGCTGGATTGGTCTTTGCATCAGCTTGGCTCCTATGTTCGGATTTATGGGTACTGTTGTCGGTATGATCCAGGCCTTCGACGACATCGCCGCTGCTGGTGATATGAGCCCGACGGTCGTTGCCTCCGGTATGAAGGTCGCTCTGTTGACCACCGTGTTCGGTCTGATCGCCGCTATCATCCTTCAAGTGTTCTTCAACTTCATCGCTTCCAAAATCGAAAGCATCGTCAACGACATGGAAGACGCTTCCATCTCGTTCATGGACATCCTTGCAAAATACCACAAATAATCAGTATCAATCATGAATAGTAAGCTTTCAAACATCGGTAAATGGGTATTTGGCCTGCTGGCATTGATCACCGTGGCTGTGGCAGTTTATTTCTACCTCGACCTCAAGAGTGATGCCCGCACCGACTTATTCCTGAATTGGGGCTACATCTTGGTTATACTTGGCATCGTCATCGCATTGATCTCAGTCGTCTTCACTGCCGCCGTCAAAGGCGTCAAGGGAAAGAAACTCTTGATTGCGGTCATTGCAATCGCTGTTATTGCAGTTGTAGCTTATGTTATGTCGAAGGGTGCCTTCTCCGTGCCTTATCAAGCAGGTGAAGTTACCTATTCAGGCAAGACTAACGGATGGGTCGAATTCGGCCTTAATGCCTTCTATATCACTCTTGTAGTAGCCATCTGCTCCATCCTGTTCTCGGTGCTCTACAAGGCAGTCAAAAAGTAAAATCAATTCATCATGGCAAGAAAAACTCCGGAAATCAATTCAAGTTCGCAGGCTGACATAGCATTCTTGCTGTTGTGTTTCTTCCTGATGACGACCTCCATGGACGTGGACTACGGTATCACCCGTCGTCTGCCTCCACCCGTCGAGCAAAACGACGAGGACGTCAAGGTTAAGGAGAGAAACGTGATGAATGTAATGGTAAACAAGAGCGACAGGTTGCTGGTCAATGGCCGTCCTTCCGACATCTCACAGTTGAAAGACCTCGCCAAAGATTTCATGACCCCGCGTCCTGGCGACGAGACCGCTCCTGAAGTGGAAACCAAGACCTTCGACCTGGTGGGCGACGTGCTCATGTCGAAGGGCGTTATCTCACTCCAGAACGACCGCGGTACCTCTTATTCTATGTATATCAGCGTGCAGAATGAGTTGGCACGCGCCTTCAATGAAATGAAGGAAGATCTTGCTTGGAAGAAATTCCACAAGCACCTTGACCAACTCAATGAAGATCAAACCAAAGCTATCAACGACGCCGTGCCTGTACGTGTCAGTGAGGCTGAGCCCGTTGAGTATAAATCTAACTAAAGGAGGATAGAGATATGGGTAAATTCAGAAAAGAAGGGAAAAAGGAAGTGCCGCAAGTGAGCACCTCTTCACTGCCCGACATCGTTTACATGTTGATATTCTTCTTCATGATCACCACTACAATGCGTGATGTTGAACTGAAGGTGAAGAACGCCATGCCTAAGGCTACCGAGATCCAAAAACTCGAGCATAAGGCTCTGGTCTGTTCCATCTACATCGGCCCGCCTAAGGACAACAAACTCGGTACCGAATCACGTATCCAATTAGACGATGCTTTCGCCCGCCCGGCCGACATCGCCGACTGGATCCAGAAAGAGCGTGACTCGCGTAGCGAAGCCGACCGTCCTCTGCTGACCACAGCACTGAAGGTGCACAAGGATACCCGTATGGGTGTCGTCACCGACGTGAAGCAAGAGCTTCGTAAAGTGGGTGCCTTCCGTATCACTTACACGACATTGAAAGGTAGCGCTTTGGAAAACTAAACTTCGGTTTGGTTATTAACTGAAAAGGGTGGCAGCACATGCTGTCACCCTTCTTCGTTTTATGACCAGTGAGAGTTATTTACAGAATGCTCTTGCTTTTTCTCCAGCTCCACACGAGGAGTATCACCGTCACTACCAAACTTGCAATGACAAGTCCCACACTCTCTACTGAACCGAAGTGCTCAGCATCCACATTGGTGATGCCTTTGTTGTTTAAATAATAAATGAGGACTACGGTACCGTTGTTGAAGAAATGCATCAAAATGCTCATCCACAACGATCCTGTGATATAGAACATGTAACCTAAGAGCATTCCGAGAAACATGCGCGGCAGGAAGCCGTAGAACTGGAAATGGATGAACGAGAAGATGGCGGCCGAAAGGATGATGCCAACATGGACGTTCTTACATCCTTTGACCAGAGCTTGCTGGACGACACCGCGGAAGGTCAATTCTTCGCCGATGGCCGGAATCAAAGCGATGATGAGCAGATTGTATAATAAGCCTCCAATGGTGTTCACACGCAACATCCTTTCAGTGACTTCCGTTGCTGTCTTTTCCATGTTTTGCAGCCAGTCTTCAAGTTTATGCAAGCCCAGATGCATGCTCTCGTTCCATGTCGACAGTTGATTGGTGATGGGCAACGAAACGAACATCAGCAAAATGCCAACGAAGAGCAGCCAAAAGGGCTGTACGCTTCTGAATCCAAGGTTTTGCAGGGGTTTCACCCTTCTGGTGATGAGGTAAAACACGATGGGAGGCACGATGAACATGAGCGCAGAACTGATGCCTTGGCCAAGTTTCAGCAGGTTATCGTTGTTGCCTATTACCATCAAAAAGGAGACGAGACCGCCAACCAAAGTGCAGATTAAGAGGATGACCAAATACAAAAATATCCTGTATCCAACGGAATGTCTCAGGCTTTCGGTGAATAAATTGTCTTTCATTCTTGAATGAATTTTGCCGCAAAGATACACTTTTTGTACTTTTGCAGTGAAAAACTTTCGATTCCCGTGGTTTAAGGTCCCCGAGCCAGCTACTAAGGCAAAACACCGAAAGTACTCTCTAATCTTTGAATCTTGAATCTTTGAATTTTGAATCTTGAGTTTTAAATCTTTAAATTTCTAACCGTGTATCCCCTTGCCCACCTCGAATTTGAGCATTATCCGTTGCTCCTTGCCCCCATGGAAGACGTCTCCGACCCTCCGTTCCGCTATGTCTGTAAGCTATTTGGTGCCGACGTGGTCTATTCTGAGTTCATCTCCGCCGACGGCCTCATCCGCGACTCGGTGAAGAGCATCAAGAAACTGGACTTTGAGGAGTTTGAACGGCCCGTAGGTATTCAAATTTTCGGCAATGCCGTTGAGCCTATGGTGGAGGCGGCGCGCTATGCCGAGACCGCCCATCCTGATATCATAGACATCAACTTCGGCTGTCCTGTGAAGAAGGTGGCTTCGAAAGGCGCGGGTTCGGGCATCATGAACGACATCCCCAAGATGGTGGCCATCACCAAGGCCGTAGTGGAAGCCGTGAAGACGCCAGTCACAGTGAAAACCCGCCTCGGCTACGACAACGAGCACCGCGAAATCGTCGACATCGCCGAACGCCTGCAAGACGTAGGCATCGCCGCATTGACCATCCACGGCCGCCTGCGCACCACCAAATACAGCGAGCCCGCCGATTGGACCTTGATCGGAGCGGTGAAAAACAACCCGCGTATGCACATCCCCATCATCGGCAACGGCGACGTGGTGGACGGCCCCTCTGCAAAGTATTACAAGGATACATACGGTGTGGACGGCCTGATGATAGGACGCGCCACCTACGGGAATCCATGGATTTTCAGCCAGATAAGACATTATTTGGAAACGGGGGAGGAACTGCCTTTGCCCGATGTGAAGGAACGCGTGCGCGTCAGTAAGATTCATTTGCAGCGTTCAGTGGAGTGGAAAGGCGAGCATATCGCTTTGTTAGAGATTCGCAAGCACTGGGCATCGTATTTCAAGGGATTACCCAACTTCAAGCCATTCAAAATGCGGCTGATGGAGACGCTTTCAGTTGATGAAGTGTTTGGAATTCTTGACGAGATTAATAGTTACTATGACCATTAACTATGGCTTATGGCCTATGACTATGGCTGTTTTAACGGGGCTTTGGGTTCCTGCTTTTTTGATGGGATTATTATGTTTAAACAGTTAAAATACATTGATTTATGAGAAATTTTAGAAATTATGACGCATGGCATGCTGGAGTGGACTTCTCCGTACATGTTTATGAATTAACAGAGCAGTTCCCAAGAAAAGAATTGTACGCTCTTTGTGACCAACTTCAAAGGGCATCTGTATCTATTCCTTCTAATATTGCTGAAGGCTGCTCAAGAAGGTCGCAAAATGAATTTGCACACTTTCTTGAGATTTCATTAGGGTCATCATACGAAGTGGAAACTCAAATGGAAATTGCACGCAGATTAAAATACGTGAAAGAAGAACAGTTTGAGGACATTATAACAGAAGTCCAATCCATTGAAAAAAGATTGACCAGTTTAATCAATACTGTTCGTCCCGAATAACCTAAAGGAAAAGAGACAAAGCCCCATCATCCTGTGGCCACTAGCCATAAGCCATAGTCATAAGCCATAGTCATAGGCCATAGTCATAAGCCATAGTCATAGGCCATAGTCAAACCACCCCATCCTTCAAAACCCCATTCTCAAACAAATTCCTCACCAATTCCTCACGACTGATATGATACGTATTGATTCCCAACGACTGAGCCACTTTGATATTCTTTTCCGTGTCGTCGATGAAAAGCGTCTCTTCAGGCAGCAGACCTTCATGGTCAAGAATCAGTTCGAAGAAGCGAGGGTCGGGCTTTTCCAAATGTTCTGCAAATGAGAAATACGACTTGTGAAACAGCTCATCAAACTCGTTGTAGCCAAAACGTAGTTGCAAATCTCTGATATACAAATCGTAATGGATGACATTGGTGTTGCTCATCAAGAAAATCTTGTAGTGTTTCTTTATCTTTTCAATAGCCTCAACGCGCTCGCGGGGGATGTCCAACAGCATGGCGTTCCAAATGGCATCGAAACGCTTGTCGGTCATTTTCCCTAATCCGAGAAGGGCTTTGGTTTTTTTGCGGAAGGTGGGGGCGGTGTAGATACCCATGTCGAATTTGCTCATAATGTCGATAAACTCCTTTGAACGAGCAAGTTCCGAAGTCTTGATACCCAGTTTTTCAAGTTCCTTGTACACAATGGTTTCATCGATGTCGAGGATGACACCGCCGAGGTCGAAGATGATATTCTTGATTTTTGCGCTCATTTTTGAGAAATTTTCAGTCTAATTCGATGCAAAATTGTAAATTTGCAGCGCAAAAAGCAAGAAAAAAGGCGGAAATCTTTGCTTTGACCTTGTTTTTTTGCGGTCCCATAGCGCAGTTGGTTAGAGCAACTGACTCATAATCAGTAGGTCCTAGGTTCAAGCCCTAGTGGGACCACAAAAGAGCCACTCACGAGTGGCTCTTTTGTTTTTATACCATCTGTGTGTAATCTCTCGCTAATCCGCCCTGTGAGGTTTCTTTATAGAGCGAAGGTATGTCCTTGCCAGTTTCTTTCATCGTTTCCACGACTTTGTCGAACGACACGCGATGGTGCCCGTCGGAGAAGGTGGAGTAGATGTTGGAGTCGAGGGCACGGGCAGCGGCGTAGGCATTGCGCTCGATGCATGGAATTTGGACAAGACCACACACAGGGTCGCAGGTCATGCCCAGATGGTGCTCAAGCGCCATCTCTGCGGCATATTCAATCTGGGCTGGACTTCCCCCAAACAGTTGGTTGGCGGCAGCAGCAGCCATGGCACAAGCCACGCCCACTTCACCTTGACAGCCCACTTCGGCGCCCGAGATGGAGGCGTTGGTACGCACGATGTTGCCCACCAGTCCTGCCGTCACCAAGGCACGGATAATGCGTTGGTCGGTGAAATCATAGCTCTTTGAGAGATGGTATAATACGGCTGGCATCACGCCACACGACCCACAGGTCGGTGCTGTGACGATGACACCGCCCGAAGCGTTTTCTTCCGAGACGGCCAAGGCATAGGAATATACCAAGCCACGGCTCTTCAAAGTGTGCGTGTAGCCCGATGCCTTGATGTGATAGGTGGCGGCTTTGCGGCTCAGGTTGAGCGGTCCAGGGAGGACACCCTCAGCTTGGAGGCCTCGCTCAACGGCAGTCTTCATCACTTGCCAAACCTCCAGCATGTAGTCCTCAATCTCTTTTTGGTTCTCATATTCGTACACATACTCCCAATAAGTGCGTCCGGTGCGCTCGCACCAGTTGAGGATGTCGGTCATCTTCGAGAGCGGGTAGACCTCGGGCGACTCATCCAATTTGCCCTCTTCAGCCAGGTTGCCGCCACCTATGCTGAACACCTGCCATTCGTCGAGAAGGTTTTTCTCCTCATCGAAAGCCTTGAACAACATGCCGTTAGGGTGGAAGGGAAGGATGACCTCTGGCTTCCAAATGATTTCGGTGGGTGCCTGAAGGGTGTCGAGGATGGCCTTGTCGGTCATGTGGCCTTTGCCTGTGGCGGCGAGGCTGCCGTAGAGCGTCACCTCAAACGAGGAAGCATTGGGAAAACGGTCGTTGAAAATATGGGCGGCCTTCTGCGGCCCCATGGTGTGGCTGCTTGAAGGGCCTACACCGATCTTGTAAATGTCTTTGATAGTTTTCATGACTCAAATTGTATGATGCAGCGCAAAAGTATACTATAATTCAATGGTTGTTGAGATGGAAACCAGTCGATCTTTGATTTCCTCTTCGGATGGTGGTGTCGGGATGAGATACTCTATTTCTTCTGAGTAGTCAACATCTTCAAAATAGGATAGCTGTGATCGGAATAGTTTGTCGGAAAACAAGTCTCCATAAATTGAGGATGCTCTGTCGCTTAATTCATTCAAAGAGAACTTATTGCTCAATAAGAAATATAGATCTACGTAGTCTTTCCATTTTGACCGTCGTCCCAATGCATAGGCTTTCATGGCTGCCAAATCCAACAGGTCGGGGATGCGGACAATTCCGTCAAAAACATTGTCTGCTTTAATTTGGAAAGGATATTGAAAGAAGGTGAGCTTTACCTCATTGACAATTAGATTCATTTGGTCCGCAACATTCCATGAGACAATGGGCTTATAGCCATGAGATTGAATTTTATCAAGGTTTTTCTTGCGTTTGAGTGCAGTGAATTTGAATAAATCAAAATCTATGGAACGTCGATGGCCGAGGTAAAGGGCTATGGCTGTGCCTCTTACGAGGTAGTATTCTCGCTTGAATTCGCCTATTAAGGGCAAAAGCTCAATTTGCTTGCCGTTCAGGATTTCTTTGTGGAACATAGCGGTTGAAAACCAAAGTGAAAAAGTTGTATATCTGTGGGAAATAGTTCAGTTTTTGCCGTCCTTTTGCAGAGAAAAAGACATCAGCAACCTTTTCAATGCCCATCAGGTTAAACAAAGCCTTGACATCATTCATCGTGCCGTAGTTAAGGATGGTCTCCACCAAAAGACTGTCGCTGATTTCGCTTTTTTTGGCTTCGGGGGTAAACCAAAACAAGGAGGCGTGTTGTGCTATGTAATCTGCGCGTGTCATGACGCTGCAAAATTAAGAAAAAAACTGTAATTTTGCAACTCAAATTAGCTCTTATGGAACAAGAAACTTCCCCCAAACCCTTGACCGAACTCGACGAACTTGGTGAATTCGGCCTCATCGACCAACTGACACAGGACTTTCCCTTGCGCAATGCCTCCTCGCTGAAAGGCGTTGGCGACGATGCCGCCGTCATCAACCACGAAGGCTACCGCACCCTCGTCTCGGTCGATATGCTCATCGAAGGCATTCATTTCGATATGACCTACTGCCCGTTGAAACACCTCGGCTACAAAGCCGCTGTGTCCAACTTCTCCGACATCTATGCCATGAACGGAACCCCCACGCAGATTGTGGTGGGTCTGGGCGTGTCGAGCCGTTTCTCTGTCGAGGCTTTGGATGAACTCTATGCGGGTATCCGCTTGGCTTGCGAACGCTACAATGTTGACATGGTGGGTGGCGACACGACGAGCAGCAAGACGGGCCTAGTCATCTCCATCACTGTCATCGGCATGGCTAAAGACGAGGACATCGTCTACCGCAGCGGCGCCAAGAAGAACGACCTCCTTTGCGTGAGTGGCGACTTGGGCGGTGCCTACATCGGCCTGCTCATCCTTGAGCGCGAGAAAGTGGAGTTCCTCTCCAATCCCAACATGCAGCCCCAGCTGAAAGGCTTGGAGTATGTGCTCGAACGCCAACTGAAGCCCGAAGCCCGTAAAGACATCGTGGAGCAATTCAAGACCTTGGGCATCAAACCCACTTCGATGATCGATATTTCCGACGGCCTGGCCTCCGAAATCTTGCACCTCTGCAAGGAATCGGGCGTGGGCTGCCAACTTTATGAGAACAAAATCCCCATCGACCCAACCACGGACAAGATGGCCAAGGAGTTCCAAATCGTGCCATCAGTGGCGGCATTGAGTGGGGGAGAGGACTACGAACTGCTCTTCACCATCGACCAGAAGGATTACGAGAAGATTCAGACCATGTCGGCGGACGTGACGGTTATCGGCTATATGACCGACGACAAGGGCGTGGCCGAGATGATTACCCCCGACAACCATGTCATCCCCATCAAAGCCCAAGGCTGGGACCATATGAAGAAAAGACAATAGCCAATGGCCTATGACTATGGCTGCCTCTACGTAAAGGCAAGCCATAGTCATAGTCATGAGCCATAGTAAAAAAAGAAATAATGCCAGAACTACCCGAAATAGTGAAACAAAAGCTCGCCGCGCTACCCAACAAGCCTGGCGTGTACCGCTATTTCGACAAGAACGGCACGCTCATCTACGTGGGCAAGGCAAAGAACCTGAAACGACGCGTCAGTAGCTATTTTAATAAGGAGCAATTCGGCAAGACGCGCGTCCTTGTGAGCAAAATCGCCGACCTTGAATACAGCATCGTCGATTCGGAGTCGGAGGCACTGCTGCTGGAGAACACGATGATCAAGCAGTACAAGCCGCGTTACAACATCATGCTCAAGGACGACAAGACCTATCCTTGGATCTGCATCAAGAAGGAGCCCTTCCCCCGTGTTTTCCTCACGAGAAGAAAGGTCAACGATGGCTCGGAATACTTTGGGCCTTATCCCTCGGTACGCACAGCGCATATCTTACTGGACCTGCTTAGTCAAGTCTACAAGGTGCGTTCTTGCCGTACACCGCTGACGGAATCGGGTGTCGAAAAGGGCAAGTATAAGGTCTGCTTAGACTATCACATCCATAAGTGCAATGGTCCTTGCGAAGGCTTGATTTCCAAGGAGGATTACAACACCATGATTGCCGAAATTCGGGAAGTCATCAAGGGCAACCTTGGGTGGGTGCTTCGTGGGTTGAAATCGGTAATGATGGACTATGCCTCACGTATGGAGTTCGAGGAAGCGCAGCTCGTTAAGGAGAAATACGACCTTTTGGAAGAATACCGCAGTCGCTCAACGGTGGTCAGCCAGTCGATTCACAATGTTGAGGTGTTCTCTTTCATTGATGATGACGAAACGTTTTATGTCAATTACATGAAGGTAAAGGATGGCGCGGTGGTGCAGAGCCATTCCTTTGAGATGAAACGTCGACTTGAGGAAACGTCGGAAGAGCTCTTGCTCTTGGCCGTCGCCGATTTGCGGCAACAGTTTGGTGACCATGCCCCCGAAATCATCGTGCCCATGAAGCTGGACTATCCCATTGATGAAGTGCAGATGACAATCCCGCAGCGTGGCGACAAGCTCAAACTCCTCGACCTCTCGCGCCGCAACGCCTTGCAGTATAAGATTGACTTGGAGAAACAACGCTCCTTGGTTGACCCGGAAAGGCACCAGAAACGCGTGCTGAATAGTCTCAAGGAGGCTTTACAGTTGGAGGAAGCCCCCAACGTCATCGAGTGCTTCGACAACTCCAACTTCCAAGGTGACTATGCCGTGGCAGGTATGGTGCAGTTTGTGGACGGCAAGCCCAACAAGGCAGGCTATCGTCATTTTAACATCAAGACGGTGGAAGGCCCCGATGATTATGCCTCGATGAAAGAAGTGGTACGAAGACGTTATTCACGTCTTGTTGAGGAGGGCAAACCTTTGCCCAACCTCATCATCACCGATGGCGGCAAGGGACAAATGGAGGTGGTACGACAAGTCATCGAAGACGAGTTGCATATCAACATTCCCATTGCGGGTTTGGCTAAGGACGACCGTCACCGCACCAACGAGTTGTTGTTTGGTTTCCCACCACGAGTGGTGGGCTTGAAGCCTAATTCAGAGGTGTTCCGACTGTTGGCCCATATCCAAGACGAGGTACACCGCTTTGCCATCACCTTCCACCGCAAGAAGTTTGAGAAGGGCTTCATGCATTCCGAGTTGGCCGACATCAAGGGCGTAGGGAAGAAAACGGGGGAGAAGCTGCTTTTGGAGCTGAAATCGGTGAAAGGCATCAAGGAAGCTTCCTTGGAGCGGCTAACAGAAATCGTTGGCTCTGCAAAGGCGGAGATTGTTTACAAGCATTTCCATCCATAAAAAAAATCCGACGCCGTAGCATCGGATTTTTTTTGTTACTCATGTCTTCAACTGATTACTGCAGCTTGAAGAGCACAGGGATTTGATAGGACACACGCACGGCTTTACCACGCTGCTTGCCAGGCTTCCATTTCGGCAAGGACTTGATAACGCGCATGGCTTCCTCGTCGCAGCCGCCGCCGATGCCACGGAGCAGCTTCACATTGGAGATGGAGCCATCAGGCTCGACAACGAAGCCGACGAACACACGGCCCTGGATGCCAGTTTCACGGGCAATCTGAGGATACTTGATGTGTGTGGCAACATACTCAAGCAATTTGCCTTCGCCGCCAGGGAACGCAGGCATCTCTTCCACAATCTGGAAAATCTCCTGTTCCACGACTTCCTCTTCCACGACTTCAGGAGCAACGTACTCTTCAATGACTTCGTCCTGTTGCACGTCAGCGTTGATTTCGATGTCTTCAGTCTCAACGTCGTCGTTCACGATTTCGAGCTGGGTGGTCTGCTTAGGCACTTCCACGGGCTGTGGCTTTTGCTCTTCTTGCTTGGTGATTTCCACCATTTCTTCATCGATTACAACCTCTCGATTGAGAAGACTGGGGTCAATCTCGCGTTTGTCGTAGCTTTTGTGCTCGAAAGCCAACCATGCAACGAGCAAGCTGATTATCATGCCTATCTGCATGAACATCAGTTTCTTGTTCTCAAGATTAGCCTTAGGTGATTTTTTCTCTTCCATGGTACTATGTTTTTAGATTCTACTTTTCAATTTGACGTTGCGAAAGTAGTAATAATTTGCTTATAAAACGCAACTGAAACGAATTTTATTTTTTGCGGTGAAAAAAAAGATAAAAAACAAGTGCTCCGATGACCGTTCCGATACAGTCGGCGAGATAATCGAACCAGTCGCCCGTTCGTTTGGGAACAAGGTATTCCTGCATCAATTCGGTCAGTCCTCCGTAGGCAACACTGATGATGGCGGCGAGGAGAATTGCCTTTTTTTTGTCGGCTATGCTTTTGGAAACAAATTGTTTACGATATCCCCAAAGACAAGCAAAGGTAAATCCCGCATACATGATGATGTGTACTACCTTGTCAATGCCAAGGGCGGGCTTGACGCTGGGAAACAAAGAACCCGGAAGTCCGGTCAGAATCAAAATGATGATTCCGCACAGGATTCCCGGGTAGCTATTTCTTGTCAGACGTTCCAAGGGATTAACCGATCTTTGCTTCGTAAGCGGCGGCATCCAAGAGGTTGTCGAGCTCGGCGACGTCGTTCACTTTGATCTTGATGATCCAAGCTTCGCCATAAGGGTCGCTGTTGACGAGTTTGGCATTCTCTTCGTCGGCGAGGGCTTCGTTGACTTCGAGGATTTCGCCAGCCACGGGCATGAGGAGCTCGGCGGTGGTCTTCACGGCTTCGATGGCGCCGAATTCTTCTTGGGCGTCCAAGGTCTCGCCGACGAGGTCAGGGTCAACATCCACGAAGGTGATGTCGCCAAGTTCGTGTTGTGCGTAATCGGTGATGCCGACGTAGGCTTCGTCGCCTTCGAGGCGGATCCATTCGTCGTCGTTGGTGTACTTCAGATTTGCTGGAATATTCATTTGTTGTATGTTTTAAGGTTGTTTAATTTTAATTCGTTACCTTTTCAAATTTGGCTGCGAAATTACATATTTTAGTGGCTCATTCTGCAGTTTGGTGAAAATTTTATTGAGCTAAGCTGAATCTGAGGGTGATGCCACCGTATGTGGTGGAGTTTTTGAAAGTGTTGGCCACTTCTGGAATCATCAGGTCGTACTTGAAGAAGGCTTGTGCACTCAAGCGCTGGCTGAAGTTGTAGTCGGCAGTGAAGTAGACATTGATCTTGTTTTGGCCGGCCGAAACTTGGCTGTTGTTCTCGTCGATGCGGCGCAGAATGGTGATGTCTCTCTTAAAGCCTAAATCAAGTTTGAGTACCAGGTCGTTTTTGATGGTTTGGGTTTTACCGCTGCCTCCGATGGGTGTGATGTTGAAGGAGAGGTTCTTGATACGGTAGCCACCTCCGATGACGATTTCACGGCCATTCACTTCGGTGAGTTGGTTGTTGGCGAAACTCAGGGTCAGGGTTCTTGATTGCTTGAATTGCAAGTTAAAGGTCATTGAGTTTTGCAGACCAAGGTCGATGCCGATCAAAGGAGTGAATTGTTCGTTGAGGACGATTTGCGACATGTCATATTTCGGGATGATGACGTCGGAGTTCTCGTAGGTTTGAATAGTGTTGTTCTCATCGAAATAGACGTTGGTAGCCCACGAGTTGATGGCGTAGTTTGACTTGTAACCGTGGGTGATATTGACGGTCTTGAAGAGTTTTCCGATGGCAGGGATGTTGGTCAGGCCGTTGTAGGTGAGGTTCCAGTTGGGCAGCGGGATGCGCGGGAATGGGTTGAGGGCGATGGTGTTGGGGTCTTTGCCCGTGTAGGCGGCAATGAAGGAGTAGAGTAACACGTCCATCGAGCTCGAATTGATGCCTTTCGGGAAGTAGTCGCCAGCAATGCTGTCGTAGACGTATTCGTTGATTTGTTCGATCCATTGCGGGTTGTTGCGGGCAATGCGTTCGGCAATAATCTTTCGGCTGGCCTTGAGATTGTCGAATAGCTTCGACGAAGTGGAGTCGGCATGGTTCATGAAGGCGGTACCAGCCATGAAATAGCTCATGGTGAAGTTGCCGTTGTTGGTCGGGGTGAAGATGTCGAAGTTGTTGGTCATCTCGTTGTAGCGGAAGTAATGCTGCTTATTCTCGGAATAGTTGCGGTTGCCGGTGAAGTCGATCTTGAATCCCTGGAGGGGTTCTGTATTGACGCGATAGTTGATCGTCTCCGTCTTGCGGCGTACGTAAGGCGCACTGAGGATGGAGTCGGTGGTGAGCCAGCGATGGGCATCATCCATGTTGAGGCTGTGGAGGACAGCTTTGTCGTAGATGTTGTCGTCACTGCCGAAACTGCTGCCGAGCACGAAGCCTAAGCCAGGCGCCCAGCCCGCACTGTTCATTCCGAAATATTGGGCGAGAGGCATGAAACCGGGCAAGGTCTGTCCATTGTTCAGCGAGTAGGTACCTGATACTTTCTTGACAAGGGTGAGTATGCGAAGCGAGTTGTCCAAGATGGCCTTGCCGTAGTTCACTTTGGGCTTCAGGTTTGTGGAGTCGGCAGTTTTTCCATCCTCACCTTTGCCGTCTTTTTCTTTGTCTTTGCCATTGTCTTTCCCTCTTCCTTTGTTGTCTCTGCCACCATTGTTGTTACGGCGCTGAGAAGTGTTGATTTGTTTCAGGTAAGGCACTTTGCTATAAAGCTTCGTGAAGTCGAGGGTGGCATTGCCTTGGATGTTGTTGGAGTTCTCGATGGTGTTACCCAGACGTGGCTGGATGGATTTGGCAGGAGCCGTCCAGTTGTAGGTGCCTTGATAGTTGGCACTGGCGTTAATCCAATTGAGAATCGGAATCTTGTTGATGGGCAAGGTGTAGCTTGCGTTGAAGTTTTGCGTGAACCTCGACATCGAGCCCAGATGCTTGAGCTCATTCTTGATGGTGTCTTGGTTTTTCTGCCAGGTCTCTGGGTCTTGGCTCTTGTCGACAAATCCTGCAGGCTCATAGATGTAGGCTTGGGCCTGTGCCGAATAGTCGAAGGTCAACGCTTTGGTGAGGTCGTAACGCAGCTGATAGTTACGGGTCCAGTCCCATTGCTTGGAGAGGGTCGGCGTGATGTTGATGATACCGCCGCTCTTGTTGCGCATCTCACGCTCCGAATAGTAGCGGTACATCTCGGTATTGAAGGTGATGCTCTTCGGCAGGTAGTAGAAGTTGATGTCCTTGATGATTTGCCAGGCGGGTTTGGCAGCCCATTTGGCTTTGGCAAAGGGCTCAACAGGCTTGGGGTTACCTGCATAGTTGTAGCCCAAACCACCACGATAGGCCTTCACCAAGTAGTATTTGATGTCTGTGTTCTCTTGGAAAGTCTCGTTGTAGGAGAAGGAGAGGTTGAAGTTCTCGATGTCGTAGATGTGCACCTTGGGCATGTTGCCACGACCGCTTCCAAGGCCTCTGTTGGGGTCTCTTTGGTTTTCGGTCGGGTTCTTGCCTTCTCCTTCGTTGTCTTTCTTTTTCTTGGCAACACGTTCTTTCCTGACATTCATGAAGTTGATGTTCTTCTGTCGGGTGTAGTCATGGATGGTCGAAGTGAATTCTTTCCTTTCCTCGTCGCTGTTCATGATGGCAAGAGCGTCTTTCAGCTTGATGTCGGGGTCGTAAGGGTTGTAGAGCGGCGTAATCCTGTTTTCGCCGTAGTCAAAGTGCATCGGGATCTTGAGTCCGGTGTTTTCGAAGAACTTGCCCAGTTCAAGGTCGGTGGAGACGTTAAACGTGGAATGGGCTTCGAAGGTGTTGTTGGTGATACGGCTGTCTAAGGCACCGAATCCTGCAGAGCTATATAATCCGTTGACGGTCACACGACCCAAGTCGGCAAGGGTGGCCTCAAGGCGCCCTGTTGCAGCAATGCCGCCATTGCTGTTCAAGTCAGTGAGACGCAGCTCGTTGACCCAAACTACGGCACTCTTTGGCAGGCCGTCATCGACATCGGCAAGGTTCTGGCGTTTGGGGTTGCGGATACCGATCATCATGGCTTCCACATCGCTGATGCTCGGGTTACCAATCACTTTGATGGTATGATAGTAGTCTTTGTTGTCGACGGTGCCTTTCCTTATTTTTTCGGAATAGATGTAGTTGAGCTTGACGCCGCTATTGGGCTGGTTCATGGCTTCATTACGGCGTTGTTTTACCTGGACGAGGTCTTCCAAACGGATGTCCAAGTTGTTGATTTCTGGCCAAATGGCATCCTTGTTGGTGTAGGGTGTACCCCACGGGGTCATTTTCAAGGGCACTTCATATTCGTAGTAGTTCTCGGTGAAGTCGGTACCGATACGCATGAATACGGTCAGGTCTTGGTCTTCAAGAGGGCTGTCTTCGTGGGCGGCTTCGGCGTGGACGAACATCTTTAGGTATTTATATTGCCGTAGGTCGAAGTCGGCGGTCTTGTAGATGGCGCGTCCGTCGCCGTCAACGAGGTTTTGCACGGTCATTTGCAGAGATTGCTCATTGATGTGGATGGTTTGGGTCATGCCGATGACGCGCTCCTGCATGATGCCAGGCGGGATGACGTAAGGGACGGGTGAACGTCTACCGTTTTCTTCGATGCTGACAGCGGAGATGTCGAAGGTGGTCTCGTTGGAGATGTCGTTGGGCTCGTATTCACCGGGAGCCTGGATGCTTTGCGAGTAGGTGCGCCATTCGCCTTTCACAAGGTCGAGTGTGGCGAAACGCAGCACGATGGGGCGCTGGAATTCGGTCATGAACATACGCATGAAGCGGATGGAGGAGTAGTCGTCAATGCGGCCAATGACTTTATCGGGCTGCTTGATGGGAATCCTGAATTGATACCAGGTGACGCCGCTGATTTGTCCGTTGGGCAACGAAACGCCGCTCGACTGGAAGATGTCGGCGATGTGGTTCTCGCCAACAATCATCTTGGCGGGGTCAAGGTCGATCTCATATTGGTAGTAGCGTTCCGATTCGCTCAGGGTGTTGTCATTGTTGATGTCCTCGGCATTGGGCAGGGTGGAGTTGCTGCTTTGATAGCCTTCGGTTTGCTGGAAGTCGGCAGGTGAGTTGCCGTCAGGACCATTGAAGCTTTTGTAACGCGCCAAGATGCTTTTGTGGACTTCATCATCGGGCGTGTCCCAGTCGTTGGAACGGAAATAGTGGTAGTTGTCGCCCGAGGGGTCGTCGAAGGCTTTGGTGTAGGCGGCTGAGCCTTCACCGAAGCGGTCTCTGATGATGTTCAGATAGACGTTTTCGAAGAAGCTTCGCTCGTCCAGGTCGCGCAAACCGTCGTACCCCACGTCTTGGTATTGACGGGCTTCTGATGAGTTGCTGAAGGTTCCAACAAGGTCTTGCAGGGTGGGGACACGACCCCAAATGGTGGTGTCCACGTTTTCGACAGTTGCCGTGGCGGGCAGTCCGTTTTCGTAGAACTTGCGGCCATCGCGAAGGATGTCTTCCGAGATGTCACCCAAGTTGATGTAGAGCTTTCCGGGGTTGTTGGCGAATTCCTCATCGGCGAAGGGGTCCATCAGCCAGAATTCGATGTATTCGATGTTGGTGGCTTCAAAGTCGATCGATTCCATCTTGCGCATGATACCACCCCAACGGCTCTGCGGGTCGTTGAGCTTGCCTTCTTCGTTGATACCTGCTGAGTAAGTGGACGGATTCACGTCGTAGTTGTAAGGACCACGCTCTTCCGGATAGTAGGCCAAGTTGAGCACGGAGATGTTGGTCTGTGTGCCGGCTTCAATGTCTCTGTTGGGGAAGAGCTCGGTTTCAAGTACCTGACGGACAGCGTTCTTCGACAACTCTTCGTTGTCAACGTTGCTAGGACGGTAGTTGGAATTGCGGTCGTAGAAGGTGGAGTTGTCAATGACGTACCAAGCCAGCCGTGCACGGTTCTTACCGTAGTCGAGGCCTGTGTTGGCAGCCGCTTCGGGGAACATGTCGGTCTGGTTCTGTGGGGTACTGGCCAAATACCATAAGGTGGGCAGACGCAGGTCGATGGTCGACTTGGCTCCTTCAAAGTCGTCGATATAGGAAGTGCCGGGTTCGCTGGCCGACTTGGATAATCCAGGGATAAAGCGGGCAAACTCGCCGTCCACATTGATGCGCGATGGCGCTTTGGTGGTGATGCCAGGCAGGGCATTGATGAAAGTCGTCAACCAGCGGGCATCGGTGTGATAGCTGAGGTCGGCTCCATAGATGGTATTGGCAATGGCTTCCTCTCCGTAGTTAATCTTTTGGGTGTACGACTTCTCACCAAGATAAAGGAGGGTGGCTCCAGCATGGAAGTCGTTGGTGAACTCATGCTCGACTCGGGTGCCAAGGAAGGTCTTCCGGATGGCACTGAAGCCTGAATTGGATTCCAACGAGATGTTGATGGGCGTGCCCGAGTTGAGGATGCCTTCGTTGAGGATAGTGACGCGACCTAAGGTGTAGTCAACGGTATAGTCAACGTTTTCAACGAGTTGCGCGCCACCGGCAGTGACGGTAACGGAACCTTGGGCCACGTTCATGGCATTGAGGCTGATTTCGCTGCCCGACTGTGATGAATAAGAACCTTTCAAGCTGAATTTGTTCTTTTCTGAGTATTGCTCGGCTGAGGTCTTCGTCATCGTGTAAAGCGAGTCGTAAGCATATTTCTCGGCCAGGTTGGGCTCGTTGGGGAAGACTTTGGTGTGGATGTGCTTGCCGAAAGGTTCCAACACTGGGAAGAAGATACGTCCGTTCGATGCGTTGATGGTACCGCCTTGGGTTGCGGCATTGTTCAGGAAGTCGAACATACCATCACCACCAGGGATGGGGTTGTTTTGCGTGGTCAAGTTATCCAAGCCCATCAGGTGAAGCAACGAGACACCTTTCACTTCACCTTCGGTGAAATATCCGTATGGGGTGCTATTGGAGTTGCCGTTGTAGAAGATGTTGAGCATGAAGTCGTTGGAGCTGATTTGATAAGCTCTTATGTTGTAGACGTTCTTCATCATCAGGTTCCAAATAGGCATCTTGGTGTTTACTGTAGTGCCTTTCAAAAGCTTGGTGACCAAAACTTTCGGCGAATTAATGTTTTGGTCCGAGAACTCACCGACTTGGTATACCTCGTCCGAACCGACGATGGTGTATTGGTAGGCGACGGCTAAGGTCTGGTTGGCATTGAGGTTGACATTCAGGGAGATGAAGCCCAGTTTTGAGTTCAGGGAGAATTCCGTATTGCTCAGGCGGCGGGCATTCTCCACTTTCTCGAAGTCGCGCCCCGAGACCATATAGCCTGACCTGCCGATGCGCATGGGGTCGTTGCTCATGTAGTTGGTCACGGTGCTGATGTTTCGGATTTGGGTCGTGTCCATGCGGCTGACCAAGTTGTTGGCACTGTTGCGCGGATACACTTTGTTGTCGGTTGGCGTGACTTCCGGGTTGTAGATCCAGCTGCCTTTGCCTTCGGCTAAGTCGTTTAATGCAAGTATGTTACGCGTGTTTTGTGTGGAGGAGTTGGTATTGGTGATCCAGACCTCGATTTTGGTGATGTTAATGCTTGAAGTGACGGTGGGTAAGGTGGATAAGGCGACCTCATATTGGTCACGGAAATATTGGCTGAGGAAGAAGTGTCGATTTTCTTCGTAGTCCAAGCAGCTGAGTTCGAATTTGTTGGTCTGGGCACCGCCTTGCACGGTGATGTTCTGAGACTCACTCTCCTGATAGGAAACGATGGATGAGATGGTCGTCTTGCCGAACTTCAGTTTGCTCTTGATACCAAACAGTTGCTGTGTACCTGTAATGAGGGTGCTGTTGAGCGGGAAGCTGACGTTACCGGCCTCCAGGAGTTGGATGATTTCGTCTTCCTTACCTTGGTATTTGAGGGCGAGCTTGTCTTGGTAGTTGAAGGTCGCCTTGGTGTTCTTGTTGATGTTGAAGTTGATTTTGTCACCGATTTTGGCCATCACGTTGAGTTGGATGTCCTGGTCAAAAACGAATTCGTTGTGGCGTTTGCGTCGTTCGGTCATCGATTTGTCGTCGCGGAAGTTGTGCTTGAAGCCAAAGGTGAGGTCGACGGAACCTTGGGGACGGATGTCGATGGTGTTGCTCCCGAAGATGGTCTCAAAGGCTTTGCCGCCGATGAACATGGGTGGAATGATGGAGTTGCCGTTGGTGGTCGAATGCGCGTTCTGGCTGCGACGTTCTTTCCAGTATTCTTGTATGCCCTTACGGTTTTGATATTCAAAGTATTCGCTTTGTGTGAGGGTGGAGGGCGTGTCGTAATAGAATTGGCCGATGCGACGTTTGAAAGTGTATTGTCCAGTTACTGGGTCGTAGATGATTTCGGTCTCGAAGTTGTCGGGGTCGCTGAGGTAGAGCGGCGACTGGTTGTTGAGGTCCAAAAGTGGGTTGCCCGTGTTGACGGGGATGGGGTAGATGACTTTGGTCGTGTCGGGCTCGACGATATAAGGGTTGGGGTAGAAAATATCGTAGTTGCTTGCAGCAGTCAAACTAAGGGCTGGCGATAGGAAAAAGGCGAGGAGGAAAAGAATGCTGAATGCTGAATGTCGAATGTTGAAATGCGAAGCATTCGACGGAGTCAATGCTGAATGCTGTCCCACATTCTGCATTCTGCATTCTGCATTCTG